>NZ_KB904418.1 GCF_000380065.1 Streptococcus massiliensis DSM 18628
CATATTTAGCCATTTGTCCTTGGCAGTGAGGGCATTTAGGAGCGGGATAATCTAGCTTAGCCATGATTTCTTTATGTGTTCCAGCATCTACATAATCTAAAATAGTGATGTTAGGGTCTTTAATTCCGAGTAAGTTTGTGATAAAATTTAATTGTTCCATAAGATTCTTTCTAATGATGGTTTGATCGCTTTTCATTATAGGTCTTATGGGACTTTTTTTCTACAACAAAATAGGCTCCATAATTCCTACAGTGGTTTTACCCACTACAGAAATTATAGAGCCAAATTATTCTTGACTGAAAAAGAAAGGTGGTGCATACTCTTTAAGTTGGTTGAAACAGGTCAAGGCAGCTTCGTGATTTTCACAAATGATCAGGCAAACATCGTCTCCACAGACTGTTGCAATGATTTCTGGCAAATCCATGGCGTCTAAAATGGAGCCGAAAGATTGAGCTAAGCCCGGAAGGCTTTTTAAAACAACCTGATGTTGAACGGGTTTCAACATGACAAGGGCATCTTCCATGTAAAAGCGCAGCCGATTTTCCCAACGAGAAGGAGCAATACTATTAATCGCATAGTATGAAGTGTCATTTTCATTAATTTTGACCAAATTGAGCGATTTGATATCACGTGAAAGAGTAGATTGGGTTACGGTGACCCCATTTAATTCGAGCAGTTCTTGCAACTCTTGTTGAGTATGGATTTTCTTTTCTAAAACCAGCGAGCGAATGAGCTGGTGGCGACTTTCAATTTTATTCATAATCTCCTCTTTATTTAACAAACATGGCATCGCCAAAACTAAAGAAACGGTAACGCTCTTCAATGGCGTGCTGGTAAGCAGAAAGTGTTAATTTCCGTCCTGCAAAAGCAGAAACGAGCATAACCAGTGTGGATTTTGGAAGGTGGAAATTGGTCGAAAAAGCATCTACGATTTTCCACTCATAACCCGGGTAGATAAAAATGTTCGTCCAGCCAGAATCCGCTTGAATAGCGCCGTTAAATTTATTACCAATAGTTTCAAGAGTGCGGATGGAAGTCGTGCCAACAGCAATAATCCGTTTGCCAGCTGCCTTGACTTGGCGTAAGGTCGCGGCAGCTTCTTCAGATAGTTGGTAAAATTCAGAGTGCATTTCATGCTCATCTAGATTGTCAACTGAAACTGGACGGAAGGTTCCTAAACCAACATGCAAGGTTAAATGAACGAGATGTACTCCTTTTGCTGCAATTTTTTCCAATAATTCAGGAGTGAAATGAAGCCCAGCAGTCGGTGCAGCTGCAGAACCATTTTCTTTGGCATAGACGGTCTGATAACGTTCACGATCTTCTAGTTTTTCATGGATATAGGGCGGCAAGGGCATCTCTCCTAAACTTTCTAGCACTTCTAAAAAAATACCCTCATAATCAAAGCGAACGATACGGCCGCCGTGGTCCAATTCCTCAATAACTACAGCGTTTAAGCGTCCATCTCCAAAGCTGATTTTGGTGCCAATGTGCAGGCGTTTAGCAGGTTTAGCCAAGACCTCCCATTCGTCGCCTGTTATATTTTTGAGAAGGAGCAGTTCTACATGTCCACCTGTTTCAGGCTTTTGACCGTAAAGACGAGCAGGGAGAACGCGGGTATTATTCATAACAAGGGCATCACCGGGTTCCAACTGGTCAATAATATTGTCAAAATGTTGGTCAGAAAATTCTCCCGTTTGTCTATTGACAATCAAAAGGCGGGAAGCGTCTCGCTTTTCCAGCGGCGTCTGAGCAATCAGTTCTTCAGGTAAATCAAAATCAAAATCTGCGGTATTCATGTTTTTCTTTCTAAGATTTAAAAAATATTGATTTTTTGCATACAGCTGCAAACGATACCATTATACACGATTCTTACGGAAAAAGCTAATGAATTGATAATTTTTTTACTTGACAAAAATTGGTCTATACCATATAATAGATTTAAGTTAATAATCAGAAATTTAAAAGAAAAGGAGAGTTTATGAAAGTCATCCAAGTAGAAAATCAAGTTGAAGGTGGAAAGATCGCTTTTGAGCTTTTGAAGGAAAAACTTGCTGCTGGGGCACAGGTTTTAGGGCTTGCGACTGGTAGTAGCCCAATCGAATTTTACAAACAAATTGTAGCTAGTGACTTGGATTTGTCAGGACTCATCAGTATCAATTTGGATGAATATGTAGGAATTGACGAAGACAATCCACAATCATATCATCATTTTATGAATGAACATCTTTTTGATGCGAAGCCTTTTAAAGTTAGCTATCTTCCAGACGGTGCTAATGAAGCAGATGGACCTGCGGCAGTTGGGCGTTATAATAAGATTTTGTCAGAACATCCCATTGATCTGCAAATTTTGGGAATTGGAACGAACGGTCATATTGGTTTTAATGAGCCGGGGACTCCTTTCACTGAAGAAACCCATTTGGTAGATTTGGATCAGTCAACGATTGAAGCAAATGCACGTTTTTTTGAGGATGTTTCACAAGTACCGATTAAAGCTATTTCTATGGGAATAAAGAATATTATGGATGCTAAAAGTATCATCCTTTTTGCTTACGGGGCGAGCAAACAAGAAGCCATTAAAGGTTTAGTAGAAGGTCCTGTGACAGAACAACTGCCCGCTAGCATTCTACAAAGACATCCTGATGTGGTGATTATTGGAGATGCAGAGGCTTTAGCTAAATTAAATCGTTAAATTTTTTAGGAGCTATAAAGACAGTTTAGCTCCTTTTTTCGATATTTTCTAGCAAAGTGTTAAAAAATAGACGATAATATGGTATAATAAAAAAAGTTTTATATTTCAAGGAGAATGCTGTGAAGAGAGTCTTATTTTTTTGTGTGCTTTTATTAACTTTTGTGGGGACTGTGACCACAAGTGTTGTTGCGGATGAACTATTAGATATTACCCGTGCAGCTGGTTATGATGTCAAAGATTATAATCGTCCTAAGTCATCTATTATTATTGATGCGAAAACTGGTGACGTTCTTTGGCAAGACAATGTTGATGAAGTGCGTGATCCGGCTAGTATGAGTAAACTCATGACCTTGTACTTGGTTTTTGAAGCTATCAAGGAAGGAAAGTTGAGTGAAGACACAGTTATCACAGCAACAGCTAATGATCAAGCTATCTCAAAAATTTATGAAATATCCAATAATAAAATTGTGGCAGGCGTGGATTATAAGGTTTCTGAATTAATCACGATGACAGCTGTTCCATCATCAAATGCCACAACAGTCATGCTAGCAAATTATTTGTCCAACAATAATCCAGATACTTTTCTTGACATGATGAATGCTAAGGCTCAAGAGCTGGGCATGACCAATACTAAGTGGTTTAATGCTAGTGGAGCTGCGGCTGTATCTTTCAAGGGGCTTTATAATCCCCAGAACTATAATATTTACTCAGATAATCAAACCACAGCACGTGATCTAGCAATTTTGGGATATAATTTTGTTAATCGTTATCCAGATATTTTAAAATATACTAGTAAACCAGTTGTTACAGTTAAGGCAGGAACTCCTTATGAGGAAACTTTTGAGACCTATAATTACTCCTTGCCAGGGGCCAAATATGGATTAAATGGCGTTGATGGCTTAAAAACAGGTTCAAGTCCAAATGGAGCTTTTAACTATATTGCCACGATGCAGCGTGGTGAACAACGGTTAGTTGAAGTCATTATGGGAGTGGGGAATTGGTCTGATCAGGATGGTGAATATTATCGTCATCCGTTTGGAAATGCCTTGGCAGAAAAAGCTTATGCAGACTATGAGTATAAAAAGATACTATCTGCTGGGGAGCAGACTATTGATGGCAAGAAGTACCGTTTGAGCAAGGATTTTTATGCCACGGTGAAAAAAGGAACAGACCCAAAAGTAGCTATAACGGATAATCAGCTGCATTTAGAAAATGGCCTAGAAACTTTGTCACCCAAGGTTAGTGACCGTATGGCAGTTGAGCCTATAAGAGAAACAGTTGTTGAAACTGCTAAAGAGGTGGTGACAAAGCCAGCAGATACCAAATCATGGAAACGGCTGCTTGTTGAACATAAATTGCTTGTTTTGCTTCCAGTCATTTTGTTACTGATAATTTTTGCGATTGAATGTCGAGGCCGTAAAAGAAGAAAAGCACAAGTTAACAACGAAAGATTAAGCCGTCGAAATAGATAAAAGTGAAGAGGTTATAAGTGACCTCTTTTTAATTTTCTCGTTTCGTGGTAAGATAGGGGGTAGTGAAAAATCACTTATCGTGGTGATTAGTATTTTTGTTTACTTTGCCAAATTTAAAGGAGATTTTATGTCCACTCGTTATCGCAATTCTTATTTTGCGTATTTTTTAATGTATAATTTCTATTTTTTGTCATGGTCCTTGTTTTCAACCTTGATTTCGGTTTATATGATGGACAAAGGTTTTAAAGCAACAGATGTTTCTATCGTGGTGTCTGTTTCTTTTCTAACTTCCATGCTGGCACAGCCGATTATTGGAAATCTGGTTGACCGACTTGGACTTAAGCCCGTGACCTTAGTCAGTTTTGTGGTCGTTATTCTTGGTGGTATTTTCTTTATGAATGCTACTAGTCTTTGGGCTTTAATAATGGGATACAGTTTGGTTCTTACGTTGATTAATGGGATCAATCCGGTTATGGATATGTTGGCTGCCCAAAGCCCCTTCACTTTTGGAAAAATTCGGATTTGGGGAACGATTGGCTATGCCTTGGGGGCCCAGTTGGCAGGACTTATCTACAAAAATATTGCCCCACAAGCTATTTTTATCGTTTTTCTTGCAACCATGATTTTAAGTGTGTTAGGAGTTTTAGGAATTGAACCTGCTCATGATAGGGTACAAAAAGGAGCACAAACGGTAGAAGATGGCTCTATTTTTAGTCATATTTTGACTAACAAAACCTATTTATTTTACCTACTTATTATGCTGTTATCTTCGGGAGTGACTAATACAGGACACACCTATATTCCCTCTATGTTAGAGCATGGCGGTCTCAGTGTTGACCTAGCTTCGACCATTGTTTCTATTGCAGTTATCTGCGAATCCCCTTTGATTTTCTTTTCTTATTTGTTTATGGACAAATTTTCCAGTAAGAAATTGCTATTTGTACCCCTTGTTATTATTGCTTTGCAATATTTGATTTATAGTTTGAACTGTGGTTTATCGTCAAAAATTATGATGACTTTAATTGCCAAACATGCGGCTAGCAGTCTATTATTTATGGTTAATCTCAAGATCGTAGCGTCGTTGATTGATAAGAAGTATATGGTGACTGCCTTAGCATTGGTGCAAACTGCACGCAGTTTAGGAGCCATTTTCATTCAAAACATTGCTGGTAGTTTGCTCGATAATTATGGCTATACGCAGATGAATCTTTTTCTTACAGCAGTTATGATTTTAGTTATTATCCTTGTGCTTCTTCTAAAAATTCCTAAAGGACCCAAGTATAGTCTTTTCAATTAAAAAACAAAGCTGGAAGGAAAATCCAGCCTTGTTTATTTTTGTCAGTAATTTATAGAGGCAAAGTTACCAATCAACTCTTCATTCGTTTAATCGACTTCTTTCAGAATACCTGAAGTTGTCGAACGCCGTTTTTCCAACTTGCGAGCAAGCTCTTGGCGGGCTCGCACATTTTCCTCATAATCATAAGTAAAAATACTAGCGTAAAGGAGCTCAAGCAAGAAAGAGATCGCTGTGTCAGTCGTAAAAGGGGCGATTTTGGAATAAAGTTTTTCGCGCGTGACCATACGTAGGGAAAGGTCGGCGAGTTTGGAGAGATTGGACTCGCCGATGCTAGTCAGGGCGAGAATAGGAATTTGCCTGCGCTGCAAAATCTGCCCGACTTCGAGCAGTTCAGCGGTTTCTCCAGAGTAGCTGATTAGAAGAGCGCAGTCGTTCTTATCAGCCAGCTGAGCGGCATAGTAAATCTCGCTTTGCAAATCATGAACGATGACTTGCCTGCCAATGCGGCTCATCTGTAATTGAAATTCTTTGGCAAGAAGCAGGTTATTGCTGACGGCAAAAACATGGATTGTCCTAGCCTGATAGAGCATAAGACTGGCTTTTTTCAGCTCTTTATAAGAGAGGAGCTGAAGCGTGTCGTCCAAGGCTGCCTGCTTGAGCTGAACCAATTTTTGCGCCACTTCTAGCAGATTATCTGTTTTGCTAAAGGGGAAATTAGCGTCCAGCTGCTGACTGCTCCGCTGCAAGTAATCAAGCTCTGCTAAATAAGCCTTTTTAAACTCCGTCCAGCCTGCAAAATCCAGCTTTTGTGCCAGGCGAACTAAGGTGGACTTGGTGGTGAAGGTCGCTGCCGCAATCTGTCCCGTTGTCTGTTCAGCAATAGCGGCGCGTTCTTGCTGGATGTAGTCAATAATCGCCTGTTCACCAGCAGAAAAGGCGGTATGTTCGATTTTTTCGTTTAATAACATGTTGCTCCTTTTAAAACCACGTTCGCAAAATGATTGATTTTAGCTTGCAAAAATGCGAACAGGGTTTGAAGTGTTGATTTTTTTGCCCTATTTTTCCTCTTTCATGGTATCATAAAAACAGATAAAAACAGATAAAAACAAAATTAGAAAAGAGGTTGTGGCATGAAAGTTGTTGTTATTGGTGGAAGTGGTCATATTGGAACCTTCCTCATTCCCATGCTAGTAGAAGCGGGGCATGAGGTTATCGCGATTAGTCGCGGAAGCAGCCGTCCTTATGAACAGCATGCGGCTTGGGACAAGGTGCGTCAAGTTGCGCTTGACCGCAGTAAGGAGCCGCGATTTGCTGAAAAAATCGCTGAATTGAATGCCGATGTGGTCATGGATTTAATCAATTTTAGTCTGGAAGATACAGAAAAAATGGTGGCTGCGCTGAAAGATACCTAGCTCCAGCACTATCTGTTTTGCTCTTCTATTTGGGCACACGGCCGGGCAAAAGCCTTGCCGCTTGATGCCAATGACCCCCATAAAGAACCGCTCTGCCATTATGGAAAGGAAAAATTCAAGAGCGAGCTTTATCTAAAGAAAGCCTACGAAGAAGACGGTTTTCCAGCGACTATTATTATGCCGGGACAGATTTCTGGCGCAGGCTGGGGGATTATCGGACCTTGGGGCAATCTGGTGACGACTGTTATTCAAGATATTGCAGACGGTAAAAGTATCACCCTGCCAAACCTTGGTATGGAGAACATTCACCATATTCACGGGGAAGATGTGGCGCGGCTCTTTTATCAAGCTATGATCCACCGCGACAAGGCTCTGGGACAAAGTTTTCACGCAGTGACAGGTCAGTCCATTACGCTTTATGGCTACGCACGGCTTTTGTATGATTATTTTGGCAAGGAAGCCCAGATTTCTTTTCTTCCTTGGGAAGAATGGCAGGAGCAAATCGCAGATAAGGCAGAGGTCGAAAGTGCTTATCTTCACTTGGCGCGAAGTGGTGCTTTTGACATCAGTCGTGAGCGCGAGCTGCTAGATTTTCAGCCTCGCTACAGCAATGTAGAGACGATTGTGGCTGCTATCCAATCCTATGTAGAGCGCGGCGTCATCTCAGTCGAGAAATAAGAAAGAGCCTGGGACAATAGTCCCTTATCTCCAAAAAAAGCAACGGCAAATCCGTTGCTTTTTTGCATGGTTGCGATAGTCCTGGTAAAATAGAATTGCACAATAAACCATTTAGAAAGGCTATCCCATGCATATTCACTATAACACAAATCAAACAACTTTACCACTAGAAATCAGTTCTTTCTTGCCACAAGACCATCTCGTCTTTACGATTGAAAAAGTGGTGAATACTTTGGAGGATTGTCACTTCCACGCCTTCTATCATGCCTTTGGTCGCCCGTCTTATCACCCTAAAATGCTT
>NZ_KB904419.1 GCF_000380065.1 Streptococcus massiliensis DSM 18628
AGGGTGATAAGACGGGCGACCAAAGGCATGATAGAAGGCGTGGAAGTGACAATCCTCCAAAGTATTCACCACTTTTTCAATCGTAAAGACGAGATGGTCTTGTGGCAAGAAAGAACTGATTTCTAGTGGTAAAGTTGTTTGATTTGTGTTATAGTGAATATGCATGGGATAGCCTTTCTAAATGGTTTATTGTGCAATTCTATTTTACCAAGACTATCGCAACCATGCAAAAAAGCAACGGATTTGCCGTTGCTTTTTTTGGAGATAAGGGACTATTGTCTCAGGCTCTTGTTTTTGAATGTTCGGAAATGAGACTATTTTTGTTAAAGTTTCCTTAAACTTTTCTTAAAATTTAAAAAAGTCAAGTAAAAAACTTTAGAAATTTTAAGAAATAGGTCCCAAGACGGATGGTTTTTATGGTATAATATAGTAAGATAATAGTATCGTGTAGTGGGGTGGTCTAACTTTCAGCAGTTGATTGAAGGGGAAATGACACATACACGATTGTCTTTGTGCCTTGTGAAAGGAGAACCAAGCATGATTACCATTTACACAGTTTCAAGTTGCACTAGTTGTAAAAAAGCTAAAACTTGGCTCAATGCCCATCATTTGACTTATAAGGAACAAAATTTAGGTAAGGAAGGGATTACAAAAGAAGAGTTACTAGATATCTTAGCTAAGACAGAAAATGGTGTTGCGAGTATCGTATCTTCTAAAAATCGTTATGCCAAAGGTCTCGGTGTAGATATCGAAGATTTGAGCGTTAATGAAGTTTTGAACCTGATCATGGAAACGCCACGGATTCTCAAAAGTCCAATTTTAGTTGATGACAAACGTCTTCAAGTTGGCTACAAAGAAGATGATATTCGTGCTTTTCTACCGCGCTCTGTTCGTAATGTTGAAAATGCAGAAGCGCGTTTGCGTGCGGCTTTGTGAAATAAAGATGAGAAATAAGCAGCTCTCAGAATGAGTAAAAGCTTTTAAAATATTAAAAGACCTAGGGATTTCCTCTATGAACGGAATGCTTGGGTCTTTTATTGTTTTTTATCGAAAGATGAAGTAATCATTGAAATAGGCTTTTAAGTAATATTTTCTTAGATTTTTGTTATAATAGTGTGAGAGGTTTAACATGAAGAAAATTTGTTTTGTATGTCTTGGGAATATTTGTCGCAGTCCGATGGCAGAATTTGTAATGAAAAATTTGACAGATGAGATAATCATTGAAAGTCGTGCGACATCTAATTGGGAACATGGTAATCCAATTCATGTTGGTACGCAAAGGATTTTTCGTACTTATGCGATTCCTTATGATATTGAAAAAAGCTCTCAGCAAATTTCTGATCAAGATTTTAAGAATTTTGACATGATTATTGGTATGGACGCCTCAAATGTTTCAGATTTACAAAAGATGGCACCCACCCAGTACCGTCATAAGATTTTTGCTTTTGCAGCTGAAAGTGTTCCAGATCCATGGTATACTGGAGATTTTGAAGCAACCTATGAACAAATTTTATCTGGTTGTAAAGATTGGTTGTCACGCCTAGAAAACTAGGAAGAAACATGAAAAAATTACAAGAACTTTATGAGACCTATAAGGTCTATCTAACACGAAAAAATATAGAATTATTAGCTGTTACGGTGATAGTTCTGTCAGCTATCAGTGTTTTTACTGCTAGTATCCCTAGCCATGGCACATTGAAATTAGACAAGGGGAGAATCATTTATAAGGGTACCTTAGTCCGTAGTAAGATGAATGGTAAAGGTGTGCTAACTTTTGAAAACGGGGATAAATACGATGGCAATTTCCGTAACGGCACCTTTGACGGGCAAGGAACTTTTACAGCAGCTAGTGGCTGGAAATATGAGGGGAATTTTTCTAACGGTCAGGCAGACGGCAAAGGCAAGTTGACTACTGAGTCCAATGTTGTTTATGAGGGCACTTTCAAGCAAGGAATTTATCAAAATGCGCATTAAATGGTTTTCACTGGTACGGATAGCGGGTCTTTTTCTCGTTCTTTTCTACCATTTTTTTCAATCCATCTTTCCAGGTGGTTTTATCGGTGTTGATATCTTTTTCACTTTTTCAGGTTTTCTCATCACATCACTTTTGATTGATGAGTTCATTAAAAGTAAAACAGTTGATATAAAAGGCTTTTTATGGCGACGATTTTATCGGATTGTTCCTGCCTTGGTTTTTATGATTTTGATTGTCATGCCCTTTACACTTCTTGTTCGCCGCGATTATATCGCTGGAATCGGTGGGCAGATTGCAGCCAGTATCGGATTTGTTACTAATTTCTATGAAATGTTAACGGGTGGCAATTATGAAAGTCAATTTATTCCGCATATTTTTGTGCATACTTGGAGCTTGGCACTGGAAATGCACTACTACATTATATGGGGGTTGACAGTCTGGTATATAACTAAAAAATCAAAAACGGTTGGTCAACTTCGTGGTTATATTTTCTTAGTTTCAACAGGACTGACTCTTTTGAGCTTCCTTTCGATGTTTATTGGAGCTTTTCTAACTAAGAACTATTCTAATCTTTACTTTTTTAGTTGGACGCATATTTTTCCGTTCTTTATCGGCTCAAGTTTAGCGACTATATCAGGTGTGACCAATGTGGTGACAATGGTCAAGCGACTTGATAAAAAGTGGTCAAGAAATCGAACGATTCAAATTTTTGCGGGAAGTTTTGCTCTTTTGGTCATTCTAGGCTTTGTACTACGTTTTAACAGTGTTTTCACCTATTTATTTGGCTTTTTGGCTGCGAGTTTGCTTACAGCATTGATGATTATAGCAGCGAGAGTTCTTCATGATCAGACAGCAACTATTGCGGAACCGAAATTTGTGACTTTTCTAGCGGATACTAGCTATGGAGTTTACCTTTTTCATTGGCCGTTTTATATCATTTTTTCCCAGTTACTGCATAATCTTTTAGCAGTAATAGTGACGATCTTTTTGTCACTAGTTTTTGCAGCGGCCTCTTTCTATGTTTTGGAACCGACTTTGCAGGGAAGGCAGCCTCAGTTTTTTGGAGTTCCTATTGATATCAGAGGAATGAAAAAGCCTATGCTAGGCGTTTTATCAGCACTTGTAGTGGTGACGGTAGTGATTACAGTGATGGCTCCTAAGGTTGGAGAGTTTGAACAAAATTTAGTCGTCAATGGGCTCAAGCAAGCTGACCAAAAATTACAATTAACCCGTCAGCAGGTTGATCAGGCAAAAGCCAGCAAGTATAATGTTGCTACAGGAACAACCTTGATTGGGGATTCTGTGTCACTAAGAGCTAGTGAATTCTTACAAGCAGCGATCCCAGGAATTCAGATTGATGCTACAATTAGTCGAAATCTTGAGACAGGAATGGATATCTACAAAGCTGACATTAGTAATAAAGTGTTGTTACAAAATGTGGTAATTGCACTAGGGACAAATTCAGTTGAAACCTATAAAGAACAACTGGATAAGATTGTCAATGATTTACCTAAGGGGCACCGTTTGATTTTTGTCACCCCTTATGATGGGCGAGTAGCGGGTGATGCTAACAATGATGCAGTTAAGACGCGGGCGTATGAGCTTGAGTTGGCTAAAAAATATGATTTTATTACTATTGCAGATTGGTATCAGGTAGCACAGGAGAACCCAGCTATTTGGACGGGTACGGACTATGTCCATTTTGGTGCAGATAATGCAACTATTACAGCTGGTGGTGAACTCTATGCTAAAACCTTGAAAACTGCCCTTGATGAGGCAAATAAAGGTTCTGTAAAACCTTAAGAAAGTTGTTAGATAAAAGTTCTAGCAACTTTTTCTATTTCGTAAAAAATGTATCCGCTCACATTGTAAACTTACTATATTCATGCTTTGTGAATAAAAAAAGATTATTGCATTTTTTCACAATATATGCTGGTATAAACTTTATTTATCAACATTTTGTGAATTAATTTCACAAGGATTATTAAAAAACATTGTGAAATGCTTGTGAAAGTATTTACAATTAAGTTTCAATAGTGTATAATAATTATTGTGAAATATTTAACAAGCAAAGGAAGAAAAACTTATGCCAAAAGAAACGCAAACTGTCGATGTTGCCCAAGCTATTGATAGCCTGGTTCAAAAAGGACTTGTAGCTCTTGATGAAATGCGCAAGCTTAATCAAGAACAAGTTGATTATATCGTAGCCAAGGCCTCTGTAGCAGCTTTGGATGCTCACGGTGAGTTGGCCCTGCACGCTTATGAAGAAACAGGCCGCGGAGTTTTTGAAGATAAGGCAACGAAAAACCTTTTCGCCTGTGAGCACGTTGTGAATAACATGCGCCATACGAAGACAGTTGGCGTTATTGATGAAGATGATGTGACTGGATTGACCTTGATTGCAGAACCGGTCGGAGTAATCTGCGGAATCACTCCAACGACCAACCCAACTTCAACAGCGATTTTTAAATCATTGATTTCGTTGAAAACGCGTAATCCAATTATCTTTGCTTTCCACCCATCTGCTCAAGAATCTTCTGCTCATGCGGCACAAATCGTACGTGATGCAGCGATTGCAGCAGGGGCACCTGAAAACTGTGTTCAATGGATTACACAGCCATCTATGGAAGCAACAACAGCTTTGATGAACCACGAAGGTATTGCAACAATCCTTGCGACTGGTGGGAACGCCATGGTAAAAGCTGCTTATTCATGCGGCAAACCTGCTCTTGGAGTTGGTGCTGGTAACGTTCCAGCTTACGTTGAAAAATCAGCAAATATCCGCCAGGCAGCACATGATATCGTGATGTCCAAATCATTTGATAATGGGATGGTCTGTGCATCTGAGCAAGCTGTGATCATTGATAAAGAAATCTATGATGAATTTGTAACAGAATTCAAATCTTACCATACTTACTTTGTCAACAAGAAAGAAAAAGCGCTTTTGGAAGAATTCTGTTTTGGTGCGAAAGCCAACAGCAAGAACTGCGCTGGTGCAAAATTGAACCCAAATATTGTTGGTAAACCAGCTACATGGATTGCAGAGCAAGCAGGCTTCAGCGTGCCAGAAGATACTAATATCTTGGCCGCAGAGTGTAAAGAAGTTGGTGAAAAAGAGCCATTGACACGTGAAAAACTGTCACCTGTCATTGCCGTTCTCAAGTCTGAATCCCGTGAAGACGGTGTTGAAAAAGCTCGTCAAATGGTAGAATTCCATGGTCTTGGTCACTCAGCTGCTATCCATACAGCGGACGAAGAGTTGACCAAGGAATTTGGTAAGGCTGTTCGTGCTATCCGTGTTATTTGCAACTCACCTTCTACTTTCGGCGGTATCGGGGATGTTTATAATGCCTTCCTGCCATCACTGACTCTGGGCTGTGGATCTTATGGTCGCAACTCAGTTGGTGATAACGTTAGTGCTGTGAATCTCTTGAACATCAAAAAAGTAGGAAGACGTAGAAATAATATGCAATGGATGAAACTCCCTTCAAAAACTTACTTCGAGCGTGACTCTATCCAATACCTGCAAAAATGTCGCGATGTGGAACGTGTCATGATCGTTACAGACCATGCTATGGTAGAGCTTGGTTTCCTAGATCGTATCATCGAACAACTCGATCTTCGTCGGAATAAGGTTGTTTACCAAATCTTTGCAGACGTAGAGCCAGATCCAGATATCACAACAGTTGAACGTGGTACAGAGATTATGCGTACCTTCAAACCTGATACAATCATTGCGCTTGGTGGTGGTTCACCAATGGACGCAGCTAAAGTAATGTGGCTCTTCTATGAGCAACCAGAAGTAGACTTCCGTGACCTTGTGCAAAAATTCATGGATATCCGTAAACGTGCTTTCAAATTCCCGTTGCTTGGTAAGAAGACTAAGTTTATCGCAATCCCAACCACATCTGGTACGGGTTCAGAAGTAACACCGTTTGCTGTTATCTCTGATAAGGCTAACAACCGTAAGTACCCAATTGCTGACTACTCTCTGACTCCAACTGTAGCCATCGTAGACCCAGCTCTGGTACTGACTGTTCCAGGATTTGTCGCAGCAGACACTGGTATGGACGTACTGACTCACGCAACAGAAGCTTATGTATCTCAAATGGCCAGCGACTTTACAGATGGTTTGGCTCTCCAAGCTATTAAACTAGTCTTTGAAAATCTGGAAAGCTCTGTTAAGAACGCTGACTTCCACTCTCGCGAAAAGATGCACAATGCCTCTACTATCGCTGGTATGGCCTTTGCCAATGCCTTCCTGGGAATTTCCCACTCTATGGCTCATAAGATTGGCGCACAATTCCACACAATCCACGGTCGTACCAATGCGATCTTGCTGCCATACGTAATCCGCTACAACGGTACACGTCCAGCTAAGACAGCGACATGGCCTAAGTACAATTACTACCGTGCGGATGAGAAATACCAAGACATCGCTCGTATGCTTGGCTTGCCAGCATCTACTCCAGAAGAAGGTGTTGAATCATTTGCGAAAGCTGTTTATGAACTGGGAGAACGTGTTGGTATCGAAATGAACTTCAAGGCTCAAGGTGTTGACGAAAAAGAATGGAAAGAACATTCACGTGAATTGGCCTTCCTTGCCTATGAAGACCAATGTTCTCCAGCCAACCCACGCCTGCCAATGGTTGATCATATGCAAGAAATCATCGAAGATGCTTACTATGGCTACAAGGAACGTCCAGGACGGAGAAAGTAAGTTTCGTCACATTTGATGAGTAAAAGAGGAGGAAAGCTAGAAGCTTAAGTTAGTGACGAAAAAGCTAACGATTAGCGTAAGCTATTCCAATAACACTCGGGCATAAGAACAGCTCCCGTTTCTAAAAAGAAGCGGGAGTTTTTGTGCTCCTATAAAAATTTATGCTTTTTTTAAGGGAAATAGTGTAGGCTTAACTGATATACTTCCTTAAATGAGTAGCAAACAAAACAAAAAATCTGTTATTTCCGCGTTTGTAACTCACTTGAGGAAGGATTTTTATTGACTTTTTATAGAGAAAACCATATACTAAATATAACAAAAGGAGGTAGCAGCATGTTGAAAGCAATTGTTTTTGATATGGACGGAGTGATCGTTGATACAGAATATGTAGATTTTCAGTTGCAGAGTGAATTGGTCAAAAAGATTGCCAAGAAGCCTGAACGCTTGACGCATGCTGATTTCTCACGTTTAGTAGGTCGTTCCTATGAGAATTTACTAGAGGCAATCAAGGCAATTAGTCAGACTGATTTGTCTTTGGTTGGAATTGAGTAGCGATTGAATGAAATTGCTGAACAGAAGTATTTTCAACTAGATTATAGGCCGCTTTTTCGTGAAAAGATTGTGGACATTTTAGACTATGCTAAGGAGCAGGGCATTAAGCTAGCAGTAGCCTCATCCTCGCGTGAGGAGCATATTCTTGAGGTTTTGCGAGCTTGCGGGATTAGGGATTATTTTGATGTCATCGTTAGTGGTGAAAATTTTTCAGAGAGTAAGCCCAATCCTGCCATCTATCAAGCTGCTTTACGTAGCTTAAATGTGGCAGCAAATCAAGCGGTTGCTATTGAAGATTCGAGTTATGGGATTTTAGCTGCTAAATCTGCAAACTTAACCGTTATCGCCTACGAAGAAACTCGTATGCTGGTTGATCAATCCTTGGCAGATTATAAGGGTAAGGATATGGGAGAGATATTAGCTCTTATCAAAAATCTAAATAGAACTTAATTTTTATATGGAAAAAGACTTGAATATTGTGGCTCTATAATTTCTGTAGTGGGTAAAATCACTTTAGGAATTATGGAGCCTATTTTGTTGTAGAAAAAAAGTCCCATAAGACCTATAATGAAAAGCGA
>NZ_KB904420.1 GCF_000380065.1 Streptococcus massiliensis DSM 18628
GACTCCTATGGTGTGACAATCTCACATTCTAGGAAAGGGAATTGTTATGACAATGCTCCTTGTGAAAATTTTTTCTCTCACCTCAAAAGTGAGTCTTTGACTTTATTTCCTCCAGAGAGTCAGAAACAGCTCATTCGCCAAATCAAAGACTATATAGACTGGTATAATATGGATAGACCGCAAGAAAAATTAAAAGGCATGACCCCCGTGCAATATCGGGAAGCATATCTTCATAACTAATACACTTTTTTACTGTCTATTTTAGTTGGGGCTTGACACTTTGGCTCAGTTTTTTTAATCTTCTTCTGGCTTAAGAGTTTCTTTTTTAGGCTCATAAGCTCTGATAATTTCTGCGACAACAGGGTGGCGCACCACATCCTTGGCTGAAAAATGGACAAAATCAATCTGCGGGATTTTCCCTAATTTTTCCTGAGCATCAATCAAGCCTGACTTGACATTACGTGGTAGGTCAATCTGGCTAATATCCCCATTGACAATCATCTTAGAATTGAAGCCCAGCCGCGTCAGAAACATTTTCATCTGCATAATGGTCGTATTTTGCGCCTCATCCAAAATGACAAAAGCATCGTCCAAGGTTCGACCACGCATATAAGCCAAGGGCGCAATCTCGATAATCTCGCGCTCCATCATGCGGCTGGTTTGCTCCTTGCCCAAAACTTGATAGAGGGCATCGTAGACAGGGCGCAGGTAAGGGTCCACTTTTTCCTTCAAATCACCCGGCAGAAAGCCCAGACTTTCGCCAGCTTCGACCGCAGGACGGGTCAAGATAATCCGCTTGACCTGACCGCGCTTGAGCGCTGTTACCGCTAGGGTCACAGCCAAAAAAGTCTTCCCAGTCCCTGCCGGACCAATCCCAAAGACAATATCATGGTGCTGGACACTATCGACATAGACCTTTTGTCCCAAAGTTTTGACCCGAATGGGCTTGCCATAGCTGTCCTTGATAATTTCCTCCTCATAAAGAGCCACGAATTTATCCATTTCATCATTTTTTACCATGCTAATCGCTGTCACCACATCGGGCGTACCAACAGTCATGCCGCGATTGACCAAGACCAAAAGCGCCTCAATCACCTGCCGCGCCTGCTCACAATTTTCTTCAGTGCCCAAGACCTGCACCACTTCTGTCCGCGCATGAATGACCACATCTAGCTCCTGCTCCAACAAGCGCAAGTGCCGCTCATTTGAGCCGAACAAATGAAAGGCATCATCCGGATGATGCAAAGTAATTTCTATTGAATGTTCTTGCAAAAAATTCTCCTCGAATATCTTTTTTTCTATTATAACAAAATTTGTACTTTTTAGAAATCTCGCATTTGTTTAATGCCCTTCATATTCCTCCCAAATCTGATCAAAATCACCGAGATTAAAGGAGAAGCTGGCATGTTCTTCCAAAAAGCGGCTGACCTCGTCAAAGTTATCCGTGTGCTTGGGAAAAGTCGGCTCATGAAAAGCCAGATCTGCCAAAATCGCCTTGGGCGCCTGGCTCTTAGGATTACGCTCGGTCATGAGCCAAGTATAAAATGATTTTCTCATATTTTGTTAAAGTCCTTTATATTTTCATTGATGTGAAGACTAGAGCTCTCACTTTTTCAGTAATTATTCTACCTTTATTTATCAGGTATAACCTTGAAAAGATAGTAAGTAATAAAAATTGTCAGAGCTAACAAAGCCAATTTAACCCAAATAACAGGAACAAGTAAAATCGAAATTCCCATCAGAATATAAATGGACACGATAACCTTTTTCTTCCGCTCACGTGCAATACTACCTGTCTCACGAAAGTCGGCAACATAAGTCTCATAAAGTCTCGTATGGCGAAGCCAATTCTCAAAACGCTCAGAACTACGTGAAAAACAGGCAATAGACAATAGCAAAAAGGGAGTTGTTGGCAAAAGCGGTAAAAAGACTCCAATAACGCCCAATCCTAGAGAAGCAAAACCTATAACAAAATACACCAATCTCATTTTCTCTCCCACTAAAAGAAGGGAGCCGCTACTCCTCTTTCTTCTTTTAAAATTTCTAAATCTTCGTCAGAGGAGTTGCCGTATCTGGAGACGTATCGTAAACCTGAAAGTCGTGCCCCACCGCCAAATCCGCTTGTGCCAGCTGGTTGACCATGGTCATGTGAGCCAGCTCCTTGATATTATTTTCCTTACTAAGGTGCCCCAGATAAATCTTCTTGGTGCGATTGCCCAGCGTACGAATCATGGTTTCAGCCCCGTCTTCATTGGACAAGTGTCCCTGGTCGGACAAAATCCGCTGCTTGAGGCTCCAAGGATAGGCACCGCTGCGCAAAATCTCAATATCATGATTGCTCTCAATCAGATAACCATCTGCGTTTTCGATAACGCCTGCCATTCGGTCACTCACATAGCCCGTATCGGTCAGCATGACAAAGCTCTTATCATCCTTCATAAAGCGGTAAAATTGCGGTGCGGCAGCATCATGACTGACCCCAAAGCTCTCAATATCCAAATCACCAAAGGTCTTGGTCTTGCCCATTTGAAAAATGTGCTTCTGTGCCACATCAATCTTGCCCAACTGGGACTCCATGGCTTGCCAAGTTTGCCCATTAGCATAAATATCCAAGTTATACCTTCGTGCCAAAACGCCCACACCATGAATGTGATCCTTGTGTTCATGGGTCACTAAAATCGCATCTAAATCCTCTGGCTTGCGGTCTATTTCTGCCAAAAGACTCGTAATCTTTTTGCCTGAAAGCCCCGCATCTACCAAAATACGTCTCTGGTCGGTTTCCAAATAAAAACAATTTCCACTTGAACCAGAGGCCAAAATACTATACTGAAATCCTTTTTCGCTCATTTCAACTTTCTAATTCATTTTCATTATCCCAGTCGTCATCTCGTACAGCATCTTTATCATACGGTAAAACAATAGTAAAGGTTGACCCCTCACCATAAATACTCTTTGCCCAAATAAAGCCGTGGTGCTGCTTGATAATTTCCTTGGCAATGGCTAGCCCCAGACCGGTTCCTCCCTGAGCACGGCTACGGGCTTTATCCACCCGATAAAAGCGGTCAAAAATCTTAGGCAAATCTTGCTTTGGAATTCCCAAACCTTCATCAGAAATGGAAATAATCAACTGACTTTCCGTGGTACGCATAGATACTGTGATTGTTCCACCATCAGGCGAATATTTGATCGCATTATTTAAGATATTATCAAGTACTTGAGTGATTTTATCCGTGTCAATTTCTACCCAAACTGGTGTAATCGGATAATTTCGCACTAGCTCATATTTTTTCTCATCATCCTGCTGCTTAATCTTGTCAAAACGGTTGAGGATAAAGGTGATAAAAGCTGTAAAATTTGTCCACTCTACATCCAAATGACTGGTCTCATTATCAATTCGTGACAAGCTCAATAAATCTGAAACCATCCGCATCATCCGATTGGTTTCATTGAGTGAAACCCTGACGAAGTCCGGCGCAACAGGCTCCGAAACCGCTCCTTCATCTAGCGCCTCTAAATAAGACTTGACACTTGTCAATGGTGTTCGCAATTCATGACTAACATTAGAAACAAAGAGACGACGTTCCCGTTCTTCCTTGTCTTGCTCAGTCGTATCATGTAAGACAGCCACCAGCCCTGATATAAAGCCACTTTCTCGCCGTATGAGGGCAAAGCGAACCCGCAGACTAATATATTCACCATTTTCATCCCGCGAATCAATAGTCAGTTCAGGCACCTTCGTCAACAATGTCCGCAAGTCATACTCTTCCTCAATCCCTAGCAAATCTAAAATGCTAGTATTGCGCACGTCTGCTTCTTTGACCCCCAGCTGCTTGGTAGCCATATCATTAATCATGATAATCTGCCCACGACGATTGGTCGCAAGCACTCCATCTGTCATATAGGACAAGATACTAGTCAAACGCTTGGTTTCTTGCTCCAAATTTTCATGAGTTAAACGAATGACCTCAGACAAGTCATTGATTGAATTGGTCATGTCAGTAATCTCAGGTCCCGACTGCATATCCAAAACTTCAGAATAATCTCCTGCAATCAGATCGTTAATCTTTTGGTTCAGTTGGCGCAGTTGTTTGTTATCCCGTCGATTTTCCAAAAAAAGCAGGGTCACAACTAAGATAAAACCTAAAATTAAAAGGGCGAAAATAAAATCACGCGATAAAATATACTGTCGAATGGTTTCAATCATTGTTTCTCATATAGTAACCAACGCCACGACGAGTCAAAATATACTCTGGGCGGCTCGGTACATCCTCAATCTTTTCCCGCAAACGCCGAACAGTCACATCGACTGTTCGCACATCGCCAAAATAGTCATAACCCCAAACGGTTTCCAGCAAATGTTCTCGTGTCATAACTTGTCCTATATGAACCGCTAAATGGTGCAAAAGCTCAAATTCGCGATGAGTTAAATCCAATTCTTCACCATGTTTTTTCACAACGAAAGCGTCTGGTAAAATCCGCAAATCACCGATTGCCAATTCTGCGGGGCCTTTATTTTCCTCATTCGCATCTGCGCTCAATTCAGAACGACGCAAAAGTGCCTTAACACGCGCTTGCAATTCACGATTTGAAAAGGGCTTAGTTACATAATCATCTGCACCAATTTCCAGTCCAATAACCTTGTCGAACTCGCTATCCTTAGCAGACAACACAATAATTGGCACATTTGAGGTCTTGCGAATTGTCCGTGCTACTTCAAGTCCATCTAGCTCCGGCAACATCAAATCCAGAATCAAAATATCTGGCTTTTCTGCTTCAAATTGCTCCAAAGCCTCACGACCATCAAAAGCCGTAACAACCTCGTAACCTTCTTTAACCATATTAAACTTAATAATGTCTGAGATTGGTTTCTCATCATCAACAACTAGAATTTTTTTCATATTTCTACATTACCTTTATTTAATATTTCTATTATAGCAGAATTCTTTGACTTTTTCACTTTTCAAATACATTACCGAAGATAACAATATTTCGCTTTTTTCAATCAAAACTTAAGATTATTTTAAGCAAAATTTAAAGAAAAAATGTATAATATAGAATGTTGAAAGGAGATTTTCAATTTCTATGGAAAACTATTCACGTTCAAATAAAAAGAAAACTGCCGGGACTACTGCTGATAGGCAGCCCACTGACTCACCCAAGTCAGCCACTCAACATATAAAAAAAGGCTTTTCTGCCTTTCAAAAAACCGTTGCGACAATTGGTAGTCTGCTGGGGATCATCATTTCTTGTATTACAATCATGAGTCTGCTTAATAAAAATAAAACAGAAACTCCTAAAACCCCAAGCACGAGTACTACAACTATTATTCGCGAAGTGGAAAAAAGTGGAGATAACACGAAAAGTCAGACAGCTGATCAAACAGAAACAAGCAGTCAGACAAATACCAGCTCATCAGGCGCTACTGATACCAGCTCTAACACAAATGCTACTAGTCAGGCTAGCTCAAGTACAGCCGCCAGCAGCCAAACGACAACTGATGATAACACTACTAGCTCATCCAGCTCACAGTAACGCAAAATATCCTACTGAAATAACTGGTTTATTAAGGAGACAAGAAAAAAGCGAACAGATTTTAATTGGCACATTCCAATAAGATCTATTCGCTTTTATTTTTGACTGAATTATCTTCCAACATTCTCTTTGCTAATCACTTTCATAAATGAAGAATGATTTTGCAACATGGATTCTTTTCTCTTAAATTTTATTCATAACGTAGAGCCTCAATCGGATCAAGTTTCGACGCCTTGTTGGCTGGGAGAAGACCAAAGATAATTCCGATAGCGGCAGAAAAAAGGACACTGATGACGACTGCACCCAGTGAGATAATTGGTGCTCCACCAAAGAAATCAGAAGCAAACATACCAATTAAAGTTGTCACACCATAGGCTAGTCCCAGACCAATTAAACCTCCAATTACTGTCAAAATCATAGATTCTACAAGAAATTGTAATAGGATATTTCCACGAGTTGCACCAAGCGCCTTACGCAATCCAATCTCCCGCGTTCGTTCGGTTACGGATACCAGCATGATGTTCATCACTCCGATACCACCGACTAAGAGGGCGATCCCTGCGATCGTCCCAATAACCGCCGTCATAACAGAAAGCAGTTGATTGATCTCTTTTAATAAACTATCCGCATTTAAAACTTGAAACTCCCCACGAGTTACTCCAGAGATTTTTGTCAACTCTTTAGCTGCGGCAACACCTACTTCGCGGATGCGAGATGGATCTGGTATGTGGACAACAACTTGACTGATCTCATCTGTGCCAAATTCTGCTGCTACTTGTGTATTAGCCATAACCGCTTCTCCACCACCATTTTTTACAACAGTCAGAGAAGCCTGAGCATCCGGATCTGTATAAACTCCAATAACACGATAAGAATTACCGTCTATAGAAACCAACTTGTTCAGGGATTCCTTTTCGCTTCCATATAATCTCTGAGCCAAAACATCGTCCAGCATGACTACTCTGGAAAAACCTCGATAATCATTGCTTGTCAAGGAACGTCCAGCCAGGATATTATACTTTTTCACCTTAAAAAATGTTGAATTGACGCCAGTGATACTGATATTTTTGGCTTCCTTATTTTGCGAACTAAAGGTAGCCACGGCATTATTCGTCACATAGTAGCCGTCAATTCCATTAATTTTAGCGACTTCTTTAATCCAGCTTTCCTGAATGACAGGTTGGGTAATAGAAGCCAAGTCTTCTTCAGATTCCTCCGAATCATCCGAATTTCTCGCACTTCCAAATTCTTGAAGATAGTTACTTCTCCGTGGTGAAAAGAAAATCTGAGAATTCTGCTGGGATTTTGATAGAGATTTGGCTTGACCATCTTTCATTCCCTCACCTAAAGCCGTAATGATAACAACAGACGCCACACCGATGATAATCCCTAACATGGTTAAAAGAGAGCGCATCTTGTGTCCCCAGATAGAGCTAAGGGCAAATTTAATATTCTCCATACTTAATTTCCTCCCTTACCACTGTCTTCGGTGATAACTCCGTCACGGATAACGATTTTCCGTTTGGCATATTCAGCAATTTCGGGCTCATGGGTAACCATGATAATTGTTTTTCCTTCACGGTTAAGTTCTGTCAAAAGCTCCATGATCTGCACACCTGTTTTGGTATCCAAAGCCCCTGTTGGTTCATCTGCTAAAATTAGCGATGGATCATTGACCAATGCGCGCGCAATCGCAACCCGTTGTTTCTGACCTCCTGAAAGCTCGGATGGCAGGTGGTGCATCCGCTCATCTAATTCTACTTTTTTCAAAAATTGCTCAGAGAGTTTCTTGCGCTTTGACTGAGAAACTCCTGCATAAATCAAAGGCAATTCAACATTTTGCAGAGCATTTAATTTTGACAAGAGAAAAAACTGCTGAAAGACAAATCCGATTTGATCATTACGAACCTTGGCTAATTTCTTTGCGGAAATAGCAGCTACATCTTTTCCTTCTAAATAATAGTGCCCACTGCTTGGGCGATCCAGCATGCCAATAATGTTCATAAGAGTAGATTTACCAGATCCAGAAGGTCCCATAATAGCAACAAATTCACCCTTGGTCACCTCAAGACTGACATCTTTCAAAACTCTTAGTTCTTGATCGCCATTACGGTAGGTTTTATTGATTTTTTCAATTTTAATGAGTGGCTGCATCAGCTTTCACCTCCTGACCTTCTTTCATGTCAGTGGTTGGGTTAGTGATAACTTTAGCGTCTTTAGTCAAACCAGTTTTAACTTCCTGATTTTCAGCATCCGCATTTCCTAATGTTACTTCGATTTTTTTGGCCTTACCCTTATCATCAACCCAGACATAACTCTTTTCTCCGTCTGCAACGATACTGCTAACGGGCACCAGCAAACTCTTGCTATTATTTTTGACTTCCATATTAACCTTAAAGCCTTGCTTTAAATCACCAATCTCGCTCGTAAAATCAACCGTAAACGGATATTTGACTCCGCTATCTGCACTTGCCCCTGTGCCTGCTGCTGAGCTTTGAGAATCTTTTGGATAGTTAGAAATATAGCTAATTTTACCAGTCCATTTTTTATCTGGATAAACTTTCGAGCCAATCGTCACCTCTTGCCCAACTGATAGATTTGCTAGATTATACTCTGATAATTCTCCTTTAATTTGCAGGTTCCCATTGCTAACAACATGTACCAAGGTCTGGTTAGAACCTGTCGTTGATTTAGAAACATCACGGTTCACTTCCACAACTGTACCGGCTGTAGTCGCTGTCACTGCAGTTTCATTAAGAACTGCTTGGGCTTTATTGACTTCCGCCTCTGCATCCGCTCGATTATCTTGTAATTCGCGTAATTGTTCGTCAACTGTCCGTTGAGTTGAGGCAATATTTTTATTGTCCGTCTCTTCATCACCAGTCAGATCAACTGTTGTGCCGTAGGTTTTAAGATTATAAATTTGGCGATCAATCTTATTAAGTGCACGACTAGCTTTATCATATGCATCCTGTGCATCACGGCTGCTATACTGAACCAAGGTCTGACCAACTGTTACTTGGTCTCCAACATTGACAAGCACGCTATCCAAAGTTCCCTTGGTTGCATCATAATAAACAAATTGTTCACCACTTGAGACAACATTTCCAGACAAAAGGACAGAAGAAGCTACAGAGCCTTCCTTAGGGGTTACTGTTTCTAAACTAGTCTCAGTTTGGCTGGACGATGAATTTCCACCGCCAAAGAGAAGATAGCCTCCTCCCACAACAACTACAACAGCACCAGCAATCATACTGATCCATTGCCATTTTTTTAACTTTTTCATCTTTATTCTCCTCCTGATGAAAATCTTTTTCTCACAATTATTATACCAAAATTTATATTGTTTTATGCAGTTAAGCCTGAATGGTCAGGATTTTGCCATGAATGGTAAATTTTAGCTAAATAAAACTCATTTGTACTATATAAATAATACAAAAATACAGAATATTTGTCAAGAATTTTCTATAAATTTTCCCTCCGTAGCAGATTTTTGCTTTCCTCTATCAAAAACGATAAAATGAGTTATCATTTATTATAAGGAGTATCTATGAAAGAATTTGATATTATCGCTATTGGTGGCGGAAGCGGCGGAATTGCCACCATGAATCGTGCGGGCGAGCGTGGAGCTAAACCTGCCGTGATTGAAGAAAAGAAACTCGGCGGAACCTGTGTCAATGTAGGATGTGTCCCTAAAAAAATCATGTGGTACGGCGCCCAAGTCGCTGAAGCAATTCATAAGTTTGGGCCAGACTATGGTTTTAGTTCTGAAAAATCAAATTTTGATTTTTCAACCCTTCGCAAAAATCGTGAGTCTTACATCGTTCGAGCTCGTTCTTCCTATAACGGGAGTTTTGAGCGTAACGGTATTGAGCAAATCCAAGGACGTGCTCGCTTTATTGACAAGCAAACTGTTGAAGTCAATGGCGAACAGATTCGTGCCAAGCACATCGTCATTGCCACAGGTGCTAAAGCTGCTATCCCTGATATCCCTGGTAGAGAACTTGGTGAGACTTCTGATGACGTATTCGCTTGGGAGGCACTACCGCAGTCTGTCGCCATTGTCGGCGCTGGCTATATCGCTGTAGAGCTAGCCGGCGTGCTCAATAGCCTTGGTGTTAAGACCGATCTTTTCGTGCGTCGCGATCGACCTTTGCGTAACTTCGATAGCTATATTATTGATGGTTTGCTAGAAGAAATCGAAAAGTCTAACCTCACTCTTCACACACATAAAATTCCAAGCAAAGTTGAAAAACAGGCTAACGGACTTTTAGAAATCCATTTTGAAGATGGAACCTCCCACCAAGCTGAACACGTGATTTGGGCGATTGGACGCAAACCAAACATTGACGGACTTAACCTCAAAGCCGCTGGTGTTGAACTAACGGACAAGGGATTTATCAAAGTTGACGAATTTCAAAACACCACCAGTTCTGGTATTTATGCCATTGGTGATGTGACTGGCCAAAAAGAGTTGACACCAGTCGCTATCAAGGCAGGCCGACTCTTAGCCGAACGACTGTTCAATGGCCAAAGTGAAGCCAAGATGGATTATGAGAATATCCCTACCGTCGTCTTTAGCCACCCAGCTATCGGAACAGTTGGTCTGATCGAAGAACAGGCACGCACCAAATACGGCGATGAACAAATCAAGGTCTACACTTCCAGTTTTGCTTCCATGTATTCTGCGGTAACCAGCCAGCGCGAGCTAACTAAGATGAAACTCGTTGTCGCTGGAACTGACGAAAAAGTCGTCGGTCTTCACGCCATTGGCTATGGTGTAGACGAGATGATCCAAGGTTTTGCTGTTGCCATCAAGATGGGAGCCACTAAGGCTGATTTTGACGCTACTGTTGCTATCCACCCGACTGGGTCTGAAGAGTTCGTCACCATGCGTTAACAAGTTTATTATAAGGAAAAAGAGAAAGTCCTTCCATAACTTTCTCTTTCATTTTGTACCTTAAATCTTACATTTTTGTAAGATTAATTATTCGCCCCAGACATCTGCAACAATTTCACGAAAGTCTGTCTTTGATTATAACAGGAATACAGGATCAACTCAAGATTTATAGCTAATCCTATTTCTTTTAGAGAAGTATAAGTTTAAGCTATAACCACATTTTCACTTTGCAAGTTTTTATTTTTTTGATATGATAAATGCACATCTATTTCTTGAATAGGAGTTCATTATGAAAAAAGCAAAGATCTTTTTTACAACTATCTTTCTCTTAATTTTCAATATCTTTGGACTTTTAGCCTTTGCCTATCTTTTCCTGCGCAGAAAAACAAGCAAACGAAAGAAAAAATAGAGCAGCTTACTGCCCTATTATTGATTTTGAAAAGCCTTGATCATCACTTCAAATTCTTCATTGGTTAGAGTAATTCCCTTGCCCATTTTAGTGTGATCAGGACTCCAAGCCCGAATGTCATATTTGGCTGGTGCACCATTAAAACTAACGCGATTGAGTTCCTTTGTCCAACCTTTATCGTTTTCAGAAAGCACTAAAAGGTGTTCTTCAATTTCAAAAGTAAATTCTGCCATATTTCTTTTCTCCTTTCTACCTATAAATTCGTAAAATTTTACGAATTTTAAAGAAATAGGGTATAATATATTGTAACAAGTTGTGGAGATTTTAGCCATGAAAAAGTTTTTAAAAATGCTGGTTGAGCGAACCAGCGAATTTGTAACAAATCGTAAGCAAGGAGGAGAGCCTGTTAAATTCTCTCCCATTGTATCGATGATCCAACTCGCTTTGCAAAAAAAGTCAGGTGTCCATGTTATTTTTCAAGATAAAAGTTTTACTGGTGATATTGTTAAATACGATCAAGAACGAGAACAACTCATTGTGAAAAACTTTCAAAAAAATATGACTGTCATCATCCGAGTTCCGGATATTAAGCGAATTCGCCTAGTCCCAAATACTATTCGTGAAGCACAAACTAAAAAAAGTTAGGAAAATATTCCTAGCTTTTTTAATCTCTGAAATAAATATCCTTATGTAACTGACAACGAGGATTAAAGGCACGACCACAGAATGGACAGTGTGTTGCTGATTCGTATTGAGCAAGTGTCAATTCTGATTGGCAAACACCACAAAGGACAACCTTGTCACTTGTCAGACTTTTTGGGTAAGCTGTAAAGGAATGTTCGTTTAGAAAATCATGACATTGGTAGCAGGCATAATATTTTTGACAAGTAAAACATTTAAGCGCTACTATATCCAAGTCTGTATGATAGTGTTGACAGCGCGTTTCTTTATCTAAATTCACTCCATAAACTTTGATCATTTGTCACCTTGACTAATTAATTGATTTTTAGGCTCGGACAGTTACGCTGGTACCGTCTTCCTTGTACAAATTAATTAAGCCCTCTTTACGAGCTCTTACCATATCACCTGATTTGACTGGCCGCTCCATTTTAATTGTTAAGAGCTCCATTGGCTTAGCTGCACGGTCAATTTTATTTCCTAAAGCATCTGTCAACTCCCTGATGTAGGTATCAAAATGGCGGAAACCGGGACCGTAAAACTCCACTTGGTCGCCCTCGTTAATGACATTGCGCTGGCGAATGGTAGCAAGCTGCGCTTCAGGGTCGTAGGCAACCACTTCTGCGACAAATTTGTATTCTGGAATTTTGCGACGAGCACCAAAGAGTTGTTCGTTTTCTGTTGGCGTGCCATAGTAAAAGCCAGTCGCTAGCTCTCTCTGCGCCACCTTCCACAGCTCGTCCACCAAGTCCTGCTTAATGGCTTCAAACTTGGCTGGGCTTTCCAGATAAGCATCGACCGCCGCCTTGTAGCAATTCGACACGGTAGACACATAATGAATGGACTTCATCCGCCCTTCGATTTTCAGGCTATCGACCCCATTTTCAATCATATCAGGAATATGGTCAATCATCGACATATCAACTGCCGACATGGAAAATTCTTCAGGAATTTCACCCTTGAGACTGCGCCGCTCTTGCCCAAAAGGCATATCAAACAAATCGTATTTCCAGCGACAAGACTGGGAACAACCACCACGATTGGCGTCCCGTAAACTCATGTGATTGGACAAAGTACAGCGTCCTGAGTAGGAAATACACATGGCACCGTGAACGAAAGCTTCAATCTCCACATCAGTTCGTTTGCGGATTTCCGCCAACTCTGCCATGGATACTTCGCGAGCAAGCACAACTCGCGTCAAGCCCAAATCCTTCCAAAATTCCAAGGTTTCATAATTGGTCGCGCTGGCTTGGGTAGAAAGATGAATATCCAGTCCCGGCGCCTCAGTCGCACAGGTGGTAATCAAAGCTGGATCCGAAACAATAACCGCGTCCAAGCCCATATCACGCAATTCACGAAACCAAGCACCCGATCCTGCTTCATTTCCCTCGTGGGTAACCATATTAGCCGCCACATAGACCTTAGCCCCACGGTCATGGGCATAGTTGATACCCTCTCGCATGTCTTCCATGCTGAAATTTCCTGCACGGCTGCGCAAACCATACTGCTGACCACCAACAAAGACAGCATCAGCCCCGTAGTCAATAGCAACTTTCAATTTCTCCAAAGTTCCAGCAGGTGCCAAAACCTCAGGACGTTTTAATTTTTTTGTCATATTTTCACTCTTTCTCATTTACAGTATAAAAATATCAATTAAAGCAGTTCCCATTTTAACGGAAAAAGCTTTTAAAATCAAGATTTTAATCTCGTGAAAAACTGATCTACTCAATAAAAAAGATTGAGAAATGACTCAATCTTTAATTTTTACCAACACAATCTTGACACAGGTGTAAACTGACTACTAGTAACAGAGTACTTGATAAATTTTTTCTTACTTGACCAAATCTGGATCAAAGTCGTAAAAACCTGTATCCAAAAATCTATTTTTCGGATGATATTTGCGTAATTCTTCGTCAAGAAGATAAGCTTGGTCAGCTGTCCAAGTTCCTGTTTCAATCGCTTCACGTGCTTGAATAAACAACTTGACAATTGTCACAAAATTTTCACCCGGACAATAAATACCATCTAATTTCCAATGGGTAAAATGATATTTAACAAGTTCATCCAGCTTACTCATCAAATCCAAGTCATTATTTGCAAAGATATGAGTCCCGTGATTATCTTCAAAAATAGAATAATGACTCTGTGGGTCGCTTGGTTCTGCCAAGAAAAGGTCGCGTTCACGTGTTTTTTCATCATCAATCTTTGTAAAATTATAGTAGTTCTGCAACAGCGGACGCTTGGAATGATGAATAACACTGGCTCCATAAACTAAAACTTCTGCCGGAATTTCAAGATTTTCTGACATTTTAAATAACTCAGCTGCTGGAATTTCTCGCGCTAAAACAGCCTCTGCTGCTCCTGCCTTCTGGTGCCAAAAATTAATCTGACGACTACTTGTCACCATCGTTGAAGCATCATAGATTGTTTTAAAAGAATAGCCTTCACGTTTAACTACGTAAAAAACACCAGCATCACCGATCGTAATATAATCTGTTCCAATTTCTTCTAAGAAATCCAAGTAGGGTTTTAAATTATCCATCATATCTTGGTGCATGAGCGCATTGACTGCAACTGTCAAACTTCCACCAGCTTCATGTACCATATCTGCAATAGTTTTTAACTCTTCCCACTCAAATGTATGAGGTAAACGAAGACCATATTTTTTGTCTCCAACGTAAATTCGATTGACACCAACAGCAAGTAAGTCTGACACTTGTCTGATACTTTCTGCGGTGGCTGTAATAATTATTTTTTCCATAATTTTTATTATAACAAACTTCAAAAAAATGTAAATATTTTTTAATAAAAAGAAAAGAATCTGTTATTGTAACCTTTTTGTAATATTTGGAGCCTCAAAAAATGATATGATAGTATCATACAGAACGATAGAGACATTGACACTAGTAGGAGAGAAAAATGGCAGTAAGAAAGTACCAATCTTTTGATCAAGAAGATTATCTATATCAAGAACAAACACAAGAAAATTTAGAAAATCAGGCCCCACTTTATCAAGATTATTTACCTGAAGCAGAAACTGCTCCTAGGCTTAGCGAGTTGCTCTTCTTTTTAAATATTGCAGTATTTTGTATTTTAACAATTGTTTTTAGCTTCGTCTTTCTTTCGCTAAAAATGCAGACTTTCTTTTCGGTCGGGCTAGCAGTGATCGCCAGTTTGGCAACTATTCAGGCCTATCGTTTGATTATGACAAAAGAAAAAAATACGGACGACAAATAGGTCGTTCGTATTTTTTATATTCTCACCAAGCATAATGGGGCTCTTCGCAGGCTACCATCGCTGCTAAAAGTTCTTCAGGAGATACTTTCTTGAGTCCAGCGTAAACTGGATCTTGTACTTTTGGGGATGGATCTATGTAGTATAATGCGGTAATATCTTGTCCATCAGAACTGAGTTGATAACCTGTTCCAACGACATTATGTTCCCCCTTTGTCACTCCCGGATAAAGAACAGCATTGTTGACAGTATAGTAAAGTGGGTAGCCATCATCAATATCACGCTTGAGACGGTACTTAAAAAGACGCATGTCTTCTGAGTTTGGATCACTTGAAGTCACAGTCGCTAAACGATAACCTGCCTGACTTCCTGTTGGATTCTCGTAACCAAAGAGTTGCTGATTAAGTACACGGATTGCATTTACATTATGAGTTCCGAAATTCTCATCCGTTTCCATAAGGGTGGCTAAAGTATCCTGATCAACTGTCAAACCTCTGCTTGCCAAAATCATACTAACCGCTGTGGGAGCACAAGTGTTCCAACGTCTTTGCACTTGCATAGGAACTTCCAAGCGATGGACTAAGCTTGGGGCTGGACTAGCAGTTTCTGACGAAGGTCTGCTCTCGGTGGATGAACTCGCTTGTGACTGCGAGCTACTTTGATTTCCCGTTTTAGAAGAACTAGACTGTGAAGTTGTACTAGATGAAGAAGTTTGACTTGATTGACTAGGCTTTGATGTCTTATGACCACAAGCAAATAAAAATAGAATGATTAAAATCCCAGCCAATAAACTTATTTTCTTGACCATTATCATTCTCCTCCATTTCTTATATTCTGTAAAATTAAAGGACAATTCTCTCCGACCTAATAATAACCTTTTTCTCTATTTTTTACAACTTAAAATAAGGGAGCGGGACAGCTCCGACAGTCCTTCTGACTATTGAAGTTTATGGAGAAAGCAAGCACAGTTTGTCACATAAAAAGGAACCGACAATGGTTCGATTCCTCTTTTATTCATTTTCTGTTTCTGCTGCTTCTTTTTCCTCATCCAAGTCTACAATGATTTCCTCACTAGGCTCGTCTGTGCTAAACTCATTGACCTTCTCTTTAACTTGGTTAAAGAGGTCTGCTGTTGTCAGGTTCTCTTTGTTAATTTTTTCTTTGATTTCTGAAAATTTATCTTGTGAAAAATTGACCGCTTCCTGAGCTCTATCTTTCACTGCATCTACTACAGATTCTGCTGTAAGTTCACCTGACTGAACTTTTTCTTTTACACTTGTAAAAGTATCTGTTGCTTGCTTAGAAAAATCACTGGCAGATTGGACAACATTATCTCGAAAATCTTCGGGATTCTCTTTGATATCATTAAAGAAATTGACTGCTTTTTTTGTCAATTCTTTCCCCTTGGGAGTGGTTAGAAAAATGGCTGCGGCCGCTCCTGAAAGCCCGCCGAGTAAAATGGATGAAAATTTTCCCATGTGAAAACCTACTTTCTATTTTTTCGTTTTTTTAGTGACTTTTACTTCTTTGTCCTTTTGATTGTTCTTAAACAATTTCCCAATGAGACCAAGGACAAGACCCGCTTTTACATTGTTACCCGCTGAAGTTGCTTTTGATCCAAGATGACGTGCTGAAGTATTGAGGTCAGACACGGTTTCAGACAGGTCAGCAACCGCTTCAAAGAGAGGGTCAATCGTCGCTACCTTACCATTGATATCATCTGCCAAAACATTCACCTTAGCTAGGAGCTCATTGGTTTGGTAGAGGGTTACGTTGACATCTGTAGTCAGAACCTGAATTGTCTGTTGGGTTTCATCAACTACATTACCCAACTTTTTGACGAGCAATACAGTATAAATGATTAAAATGATAAGTGCTAAAGCGACAACTGTGTATGCAATTTCTAACATATTTTACTCCTATTTTTCAAGATAATATGGAACCTTAGGTTTACGGTGTTGATAAGTAATTAATGCAATTCCTCCAAGAATTAGAAGACCAGACAACCACTGAGAAACACGCAAGCCCACAAACATAAGGCTGTCTGTCCGCATTCCTTCAATAATCATGCGACCAAAACCATACCAAATTAAGTAAAAGCCTGTCACATCTCCTCGTTTCAGAAAATTTGGTCTTCGACGGAGGAACAAAATAAGAACAAAACCAAGCAAATTCCACGAAGATTCATAGAGAAAAGTCGGCTGACGATAACTTCCATCGATATACATTTGTTTGCGGATAAAAGATGGTAGATAGTTTAGACTTTTGACTGCTGCGCCATAAGCCTCTTGGTTGATAAAATTCCCCCAGCGACCGATAGATTGGGCAATCATGACACTAGGTGCTGCAATATCTAGGAAGTCAAGTGGCTCAATAAAACGCTTACGAGCAAAGAGCCACAAGACCAATGCACCTGTTAACAATCCTCCGTAAATAGCAATTCCACCATTCCAAATGGCAAAAATCTCAGCTGGGTGTTTTGCGTAGTAAGACCACTGAAAGATAACATAATAAAACCGCGCTCCGAGAATTGCCAGAGGAAAGGCAATCAAAATAAAATCTAAAACGTCGTCTGATTTCATTTTCCGTCTAGGTGCTTCTTTCATTGACAGATAAACTGCTAATACCAGACCTGTCACAATACAGATCGCATACCAACGAATACTGAATGGCCCTAATTGAATAGCAACTGGATCAATCATGGCTCACCTCATTTTCACTAATCAACTTGGTCAGGCGTTCTTCAAAAGTCTTAGTAGCATCAAAGCCCATTTCTTTTGAACGGTAGTTCATAGCTGCTGCTTCGATAACCACAGAAATATTTCGTCCTGTCTTAACTGGAATGCGAATCCGCGGAATACGGACACCAGAAACCTCAAATTCTTCGGCACTATTACCCAAACGGTCAAAAGTCTTGCTCACATCATAATTTTCAAGATAAACCGCTAACTGCACTTGGGAAGAATCCTTCACCGCGCTCGCGCCGTAAAGACTCATGACATCAATAATTCCCACACCACGAATTTCTAAAAGATGGCGAAGAATTTCAGCCGGCTCTCCCCACAGAGTCATCTCGTCCTTGGCATAAATATCTACACGATCATCTGCCACAATCCGATGTCCTCGCTTGACAAGTTCAAGCCCTGTCTCACTTTTACCAATCCCACTATCACCTTGGATCAGCACTCCCATACCATAAATATCCATGAGTACACCATGAACACTGGTTCGTTCTGCCAATCGTGAATCTAGATAGCTGGAAATTTCACCAGATAGACGACTAGTTGGCGCTTTCCCCTGTAGAATGACAATTCGTTTTTCACGCGCCGCCTGAATCATCTCCTCTGGAACTTCAAGATTGCGTGCAACAATGACAGCAGGTGTCTCTAGCTGAAACATCTTTTTCATCACTTGATAGCGGTTGTGCGAAGTCATATGCTGGAGATAAGACCACTCTTTCATCCCAATCAACTGAATACGCTCGGGCGAGTAATAGTCAAAATAGCCCGTCATCTCAAGTCCCGGTCGGGAAATATCAGATGTAGTAATTTCCTTATTAAAGAGTTCCTCATCTCCATGAATCACTTCTAAACAAATCTTATTCATGAGGTCTTTCACTCGTACTGGCATAAAAAGCCCCCTTATGATTTTATGCTTCTATTATAGCAAATTTTTAGTCTAAAAGAGACTTTAACAGTCGTTTTTGGTCAGAAAATAAGAGATTTTTTTCCATGAAAGCGGGTAAATCCTGTAGAACCAGCCAGAGATGAAAATCTGTTTCGCCTTTTTGGTAGCAAATATTCTCCTTGTCACCAGAAACTTGCGCCAGATAATAATCAAAATGACACTGATCTTTGACAGAAGTTTCTTTGGCAATCAAGGTCAGCTCTTCGGGCACAAGTCCCGTCTCTTCCTTGAGCTCGCGGTAGGCTGCTGCCTGACTACTTTCTCCTTGCAAAACGCTTCCACCCGCACCGCATTCGTAGTAGAGTGGATAGAGCTCTTTTTCCTTGCTGCGTCGCATAAAAAGAAATTCGCCGTCTGCATGCCGCACCAAAACATTGACGCAGAGATGAAACTGCCCCTGCGGAATAGTCTGCCCCCTTTGCAAACGATTGGAGCACTGTTTTCGATTGATGTCATAAGCATCCCAAATTTCCATATTTTCTCCTTTATTAGTTTTAATAACAAAAACTTTATAAGCAAAAAACCTGAGATGTTGATCTCAGATTTATATTCTCGACGGTATGTTTGCTTTTACCAGAACCAACCGTCCTTGTCATCAATCTGCTCAGCGTCCTTTCGTTTACGAGGACCAGTACCATATTTCTCTCGATCAACATCTTCTTTGTAAGGTAAAATTACAGATAAGGCAATGTAGATGACAATACCTATTCCAAAATTAAAAATTGTGAAAAGGACAAAGAGAAAGCGAACCAGACTAACATCAAAGCCATATTTGTCAGATAAACCAGCCAAGACTCCATCTACCATTTTTCCTCGTTTTAATTTGTAAAATTTCGTTTGCATGTCTCTTCCTCCCGTTTTATGTTTCTAGTTTTATTTTAGCAAATTTTCATAAAAAAAAATCAGCCCTTAGGCCGATTTTAATCAAAATTATAAAAATATTAATCTGTAATATGTTGTGATTTAGGAGTAATGTATTCTAACTGCTGCGCACTTTTAGCATCAATCACTCGAAAAGAGACCAAACGCGGAGAAAATTTTCCATACTCAGAGATTAGAACGGCACCACTTGGAAAGACTTTTTCAACTACTGCTACTTGTCCTTGACTTCCGGCCTTTTCCTGACCCGGCTGAAGAGAGACAACCGTACCAACCTTAACTTCCTTTTTGACTTCATAGCCTTGTTGGCTTGCAGACGATGACCAATTTTTTGGTTCTGCAAAGTTTGTTTCCAACTTACCACCTAGCTGGCTCATTCGATTAAAAGCGTAGCGAGCACTTGTGTCTGTGTAATTTTCAGCACCAGGATAATCTTTGCCATCATAGTCAGGATAATCACCGTCAGGATAGCGTTCTAGTAAAGTCTTATCCGTAGGCTGATCGTACTTAGTCAAATCATAAGCTTCAATTAGAGCGTCCAACTTTTTATTATAATTCTTGTCAGTCGCGTAAAGTCCTGTCAGCGCTTTTGTTGCCGCTTTATAATTAGGAGCATTCTTCTTCCAAACTGCTTGATAAGTTGCTGTCCGAATCAAGTCTACATAGTCTTTAAGTGACGCACGATAGTCAGGATAGGAGCGAAAAGCATCCTTAATTGTGTGAAATTTACCTGTACCATCATCCTCTTGTGTAGACATGGTTACACTAGAACCTTGATATGCGCCTTTGATTCCAAACAGGTTATGGTGAGGCGGCTGCGCTAGACCCGAATTTCCACTACCAGACTCTAAAATCGCTTGAGCAATCATGACAGAGGCGTAAATATCATTTTCCTGACCTAGGGTTCGTGCATCTTCGCCGATCTTTTTAATAAATTCCTGAGTTGTATAATTGACAGAAACCGTGAAATCAGGTTCTTTGTCATCATTTTCTTTCTTCTCAATACCTGCTTGCTTTTCTTTTTCGGCTTTTGATTCTTCTTCCTTAGGTTTTCCTTTATCTTTATCTTCATCAGATTTCTTCTCTGAGGAACTACTGATAGAAGAACTTGAGCTGCTTGTACTTCCTGAAGAACTGCTAGATGAGCTAGTTGTACTTGAATCTTTACTTGTTTGAGAAGAGGTTGAAGATGTTTCAGGTTCTGAGTTTGTAGTGGATTTTGGTACTTCGTCTGCTAAGACTGCTAATTGTCCTAAAACCAATGTTGCAAATAAGCCCATATAAATCCATTTTTTCATACTTTTTTATTTTTCCTTTATTCTTTCTAGTATTCCTCGACACTTCCCACAGCGATATTTTTTTGTGTCAATTCGCCGTTGCCGATAATAATTTGTTTTACATTTTTTGCACTGGTAAATCAAGGATTTTCTGACAGGCGTGTGGCTAGGAGCGTAGCGAAGCCCGTCCACCTGCTTCAGCAAGTCTTTAAAATCCTTGTCGCGGTGGCGATAACCCTTTTGCTCATCATAAAGATGATAATGGCAGAGTTCGTGACGAACGATTTTCCGAAAGGTCTCTAAGCCAAAGTGCTCATAGATTTTCGGATTGAAATCCAGATGTCTGTCCTTGGGAAAAAAGCGCCCACCGGTCGTTTTCAAACGCTTATTCCATGCGGCTTGATGACGAAATTCTTTGCCAAAATCCTCCCGCGAAACCTGCTGAACATAGCTAGTTAGATCCATTTGGCGCGACCAGAGAAAGGTTGACCTTTTCTCGCTCCATATCTAGCTTGTCCACCCAGACAGTCACCAAATCACCGACTGATAAGACTTGACTCGGATGTTTGACATAATTTTTACTCAATTTTGAGATATGAATCAAACCGTCCTCATGGATACCGATGTCAACAAAGGCCCCGAAATCAACGACATTGCGGACAACCCCTTCGAGTTTCTGCCCGATTTCCAAATCTTTAATATCCAGCACATCTTGCCGCAAAACAGGAGCTTCAAAAGAATCACGCAAATCGCGACCAGGTTTGAGCAGGTCTGCAATGATGTCCTTGAGCGTCTCTAGCCCCAGCTCCAACTCTCGTGCCAATTCCTTGATTTGAACAGTCTTGAGCTTGTCTTGCCCCGCCTGATCGAGCTCTACAATGCCTAGATGCTTAAAAAGCTGAGCAACCGCTGGATAACTCTCTGGATGCACGCCTGTGTTGTCCAGCAGATTGTCGCTTTCTGGAATGCGCAGGAAACCCGCCGCCTGCTCAAAGGCTTTGGCACCCAAGCGCGGAACCTGCTTGATTTCCTCGCGCGACTTAATCACGCCCTGCGTCTCGCGGTATTTGACGATGTTTTCAGAAATGGTTTTGTTGAGCCCTGCCACATGAGCCAAGAGAGCAGCGCTTGCTGTGTTGATATTGACACCGACTTGGTTGACCACGGTATCAACCACGAAGTCCAGGCTTTCGGTCAGTTTCTTCTGGCTGACATCGTGCTGGTACTGACCGACACCGATTGATTTGGGGTCGATTTTGACTAACTCTGCCAAAGGATCCTGCAAGCGTCTGGCAATCGAAATCGCTGAGCGCTTCTCTACCGTCAATTCCGGGAACTCTTGCCGCGCTAATTCGCTCGCTGAATAGACTGATGCTCCGCTTTCATTGACGATGACATAGCTGACTTGTGGGTGCTCCTTCAAAACTTCTGCTACAAAGGCTTCGCTTTCTCGACTGGCCGTTCCATTTCCGATAGCAATGATTTCCACACCGTATTGACCCAAAAGGTCAGACAAGTCTTTTTTAGCAGTTTCAATTTGTGCGGGCTTGGCTGGCGCCACTGGATAGATGACTTGCGTCGTCAGCATTTTTCCCGTCGCATCAACAACGGCAAGCTTAGCTCCTGTCCGAAAAGCTGGGTCAAATCCCAGTACCACGCGCCCTTTCAAGGGAGCAATCAAGAGTAGGTTGCGCAAATTGTCAGAAAAAAGCTGGATAGCACCGTCTTCTGCGGCTTCGGTCAACTCCGTCCGAATGCGTCGCTCCATAGCTGGCAAAATCTTCTTTTTGACTGCCTGCTGAATGGCTTCATCTATATATTCATTTTTCACCTTAAATCTTACGGCAAAAAAGCGTAAAATTCTCTCTAAATTGTGCTCAAAGGTGACCTTTAAAATTCCTAGTTTTTCACCGCGATTGAGTGCCAAGGTACGGTAGCCCTGCATGCTCGCTACCTTTTCTGAAAAATCATAGTAAATCTGAAAGACCTGCTTGTCATCCAAGGTCTCGTCCTTGAGCTTAGAAATAATGCTGGAATTGGTCAAGAGCTCGTGATAGGTCCAAGAGCGCAGCTTGACATCTTCTGAAATCGCCTCAACCAAGATATCGACAGCTCCTGACAGGGCAGCGTCAGCAGTTGGAAAGGTCTCATTGGTTAATTTTTCAGCTTCTGCTTGCAAATTTGGAGCGTCTTGCAGAATAAGGCGCGCCAAAGGGAAAAGCCCATTTTCTCGCGCAATGGTCGCCTTGGTCCGTCGTTTTTCCTTGTAGGGAAGATAAAGTTCCTCCACATCTGCTAGCTTTTCAGCCGCTTCAATTTCAGCGCGCAGCTGGTCAGTCAGCCTGCCCTGCTCTTCAATCTTGGCTAAAACGGTCGCTTTGCGCTCTGCTAGATTGGTCAAGGACTTATCCAAATCAATAATGGCTTTGATTTCGACCTCGTCTAGATTTCCCGTCATTTCCTTGCGGTAGCGAGCGATGAAGGGAATGGTGTTGCCCTCTGCTGTCAACTCTAATACTTTAGCAATCTGATGTTCAGTAATTGATAACTGATTTGCAATTTTTATTTTATTCTCCATGACTATTATTATATCAAAAATTCGGATAAGTTTCCATAATCAAAGTATTTACTGAAATGTAACTTAATTTATTATCATATTTTTGACCATAATTTCTTCATCAACCTTCTCAAACATTCATTGTCTAACTTTTGCTATCTCCAACATTTGAGTGTATAATATTAGAAAAACAGAAAATGCGAGGTGCCACCATGGCTGTAAAATTTACTAAAACAGATGATTTAGACAAAATGTTTGAAGAATTTGCTAAACTCCCTGATCTGGAGCAAGTAGAGTTTCCAGATGATAAGAAAAAAGATCCAAAGAAAGCACAGGCTAAATAAGCATGAGCTTCTTTTCTTCTTTGCCGACCAGTGTTTTGCAGGCTGGAGCCATTTTTCTTTCCATCATTATTGAAGCGCTGCCCTTTGTTCTACTTGGGAGCATTATTTCAGGGATTATCGAGGTTTATATTACGCCGGAAAAAGTCTATCGTTACTTACCTAAAAATAAATGGCTGCGTATCTTTTTTGGTACTTTTGTCGGTTTTATTTTCCCCTCTTGCGAATGCGGGATCGTTCCTATTATCAATCGCTTTTTGGAGAAAAAAGTGCCTAGCTACACGGCTGTCCCTTTTTTGGTGACCGCTCCGATTATCAACCCAATTGTCCTTTATGCTACTTACTCAGCTTTTGGAAATTCTTGGAAATTTGCTCTCCTACGGGCTCTAGGAGCTTTTATTGTGGCCTTGGTTTTGGGGATTTTTCTAGGTTTTATAACTTCGCCGAATATTCAAAAAATGGAGCGTAAAATTGCTCATGAACATGATTTTACTCACCTATCAGTCGGAAAAAAAGTTTTTCAGGTCTTCGTACAGGCTATTGACGAATTTTTCGATATGGGGCGTTATTTAGTCTTTGGCTCCCTTTTTGCTAGCCTCGTTCAGGTCTACGTTCCAACTAGGATTTTAACCTCCATCAGCGCGACACCTGCCCTTGCTATTTTGCTGCTCATGCTTTTGTCTTTCCTACTTTCTCTTTGTAGCGAGGCAGATGCTTTCGTTGGCAGTTCACTCTTGACAAGTTTTGGCTTTGCACCGGTTCTCGCTTTTCTGGTGATTGGTCCTATGCTCGATGTGAAAAATCTAATGATGATGAAATCCTATTTTAAGACTCGCTTTATCGGTCAATTTGTAGGATTAGTCGTTCTCACTGTCTTCCTTTATTCACTACTTATGGGGGTCGTGGTATGATTCGATTTTTAATCTTAGCAGGCTATTTTGAGCTGACTATGTATCTACAGTTATCTGGAAAACTTAATCAGTATATCAATCTTCACTACTCTTATCTGGCCTATATTTCCATGATTTTGTCCTTTATCCTAGCAATTGTACAACTCATTATCTGGATGAAACAGCTAAAAACGCACAGTCATCTACATGGAAAATGGGCACAATTCGCATCTAAGGCGCTGTTGGCTGTTCCTTTAGCTATTGGACTACTTTTCCCGACTGTTTCCTTGAATTCCGAAACAGTATCAGCCAAGGGCTTTCACTTCCCACTTGCGGCAGGAACCTCTAAAGACATTCAGGCTGACGAAGGAACAACCAGCCAATACTTGAAGCCTGATACCTCAGCATATTTCACAAAAAATGCTTATGACAAAGAAATGAGGGCTACCGCTAACAAATACTTAAAAAAAGATCACATTACAGTCACCACAGAAAATTATATGGAGGTCATGGAAGTTCTCTATGATTATCCAGATGAGTTCACTGGGAAAACGCTCGAATTTACCGGTTTCGTCTACAACGACCCGAGCGACAGTAATCAACAGTTTCTCTTTCGTTTTGGCATCATTCACTGTATCGCCGACTCAGGGGTCTACGGTATGCTAATTACTGGCAATACCCAGCATTATGATGATAACACTTGGATTCATGCCAAAGGCAAAATTGCCATTCACTATCACAAACAATTAGGGCAAAGTTTACCAACACTAGAAGTGGAAAGTTTTGAAAAAGTTGACAAACCAGATAACCCTTATGTCTACCGAGTATTCTAGCCAAAACTCCAAGCCTGATTAGGCTTGGAGTTTTTAACGTTTTCCCTCCCACTCAGCATAAAATTGCTCTAAGTAGTTTTCCATAAAGGCATGGCGTTTCTGGGCTAAGGCTTTGCCCGTCTGCGTATTCATTCTCTCTTTTAGTTTCAATAATTTCTCGTAAAAATGCATAATAGCGGTTCCTTCAGTTGAGCGGTATTCTTCCAAGGTTAGATTTTCACGCGGCGCAAGGTTTGGATCGTAAATCGGTCGCCCTTTGGCACCCGAATAAACCATAGCCCGTGCAATGCCGATTGCTCCTAGCGCATCTAATCTGTCCGCATCTTGGACAATCCTCCCTTCTAAAGTTAGAGGTTTTTTAGGCGCTTGTCCGGCTTTAAAAGACATATTTACAATAATATCCATAACTGAAACAACTGCTTCTGCTGGCAGATTTTGCGCCTCCAGCCAGCTACGCACTTTAGCCAGCCCCGCTTCTTCGCTCATGTTTAGTTTGGCGTCAGCCACATCATGCAGGAGAGCAGCCAAGTGGCAAATAAAAGCATCCGCCCCTTCTTCCTCAGCAATTCTCAAAGCCATTTTCACTACGCGTTCGATATGAAAATAATCATGTCCAGTAGTATCACCTGCCAACTGTTCCTTGACAAAATTTTCTGCTTTTTGAATGATTGATTTTTCCATTAGTTGCTCCTATTCTGCGAACATTAATTCTTTTAAAGGTGTGTTTTTCAAACGTTTAAAGAAATAGCAAATAAGTCCCTCATAAAGCATGATAAAAGCTATCAAGGCTAGAAAGAGCGCCTGAAAATTAAATTCATAGTTTGGCATGTTTTTGATCGTCTGACTAGCCAAATGTAAAATTCCTTTTAGCAAAATATACTGATAAATTGTTCCCAATAAAAAACCTGCATAGGCAAAAAGGCGATAAGCATTTAAAATAGCAAAGCGAACCTGTTTGTCTGTATATCCAAATACTTTCATCATGATGTTATTTTTGCGATTGTGCTCAACCACAGACGAGAGGGACAAGACTAAAATTGTCACGGCAAGAATCACACCAATCATCATGGTTATGAAGCCAATGCTAAGATTGGTAAAATCATAAATACCCGTAGCCAATTGGACCATTGAAGCAAAACAAAATGCAGCAAATAAAATCAAGCCAGCTAATACTTTTTGACTTGTTATAGTGGTTCGTCTAACTTCTAACAAAAAATTCTGTCTTGGTTTGCTCAACTTCTGTTTTATTTTTCCTTGTGCTCCTCCTTTTAGAAGCTGCAAAGTAGATTTACCTAGTTTTTTATAGGCATAAATCATTGCTAGGATACCTAAGATTAGACTAGGTAAGACAATGAAATATATGAGTAATTCCCAGTGAAACTGAATAGAAATCTTAGGCAAAATTCCTCTGTCGTTTTTGAAATTATAATAAAATGGCATGAGAAGAAATGACAATGCAAAACCCAAAATAACCCCGCTAGCAGACAAAAATCCAAATATTGAGAATTGCCTTGCAAGTTGCCAGTTTGAGTAGCCTAAGGCTTTTAATATTCCAAGATTTTGAGCATTTTTCCTGATAAAAGTAGAAATATAAAAGCAAAGGCTGGCTAAAGCTGTTATAAATAAGCACAATCCACTTGCAAGAACAATAATCTGAGCAATTTTTGCCTCTACATCAAAGTATGATCGTTGCATGGGCGAGGTTAAATCCGCCTTAATTCCTTGTAAATCCAAATAGAAATTAGCAAACATCATACAAATAAGAACCGCACAAAAGCAAATTATCATCACGCCACTAAAGGGTTTGACATCTTTTTTACTAAACATAGACTCACCACCCGATCTCTTGAACCGATTTTTTAGCAGTATTTCTCTGAATTTTTTCAATCTGTCCATTTCTTATCGTTATCACTCGATCTGCCAATTCAGCAATATGTGGATTGTGAGTAATCATGATCATGGTAAAGGCTTTTTCTTTTTGAACCTGCGTTAAATACTCCAAAACTTGGCGCCCTCTTGCTTCATCTAAAGCCCCAGTCGGTTCATCCAAAAAGAGAACTTGAGGTTTCTTTGCTAGGGCGCGAGCAAGGGCTACACGCTGCTGCTCCCCACCTGATAATTGACTCGGAAATTTATCTTTTTTATCAAGCAAACCCACCGTATCAAGAAGTGCTGATACATCTTTCTTTCCAATCAAATCTGCAGCTAACTGCACATTCTTTTCAACTGTCAAATTGGGTAAAAGATAGTATTGCTGAAATACAAAGGCAGTATGTTCCTTGCGAAAACGAGTGAGTTCTTCCTCAGAATATGATGAAATATCTGTAGTATCGTAAATAATCTGACCACTATCTGCCTTTTCTAGACCAGACATAATACTAAGCAAGGTTGTCTTGCCAGAACCTGACGCTCCTAATACGACTAAAAACTCTCCTGCCTCAACTTCAAAGGTGAGACCTCTTAAAACTGGATTTGCAGCCTCGCCTTGGCCATAAGTCTTTTTGATATCCTTAACATAAATCATTTCATCATCTCCTGATTTTTCAATAAACTGACAAAAATTTCTAGTAACATTTGTTCGATTTCTTCTTGCCTAAAAGTTCCCATTTGATTGGCATAAAGAGTTGCTATCCCGTGCGTATAGATCCATAAGTGCAAATAAAGCCGCTTGGCTTGCTCACGTTCTACGGAGTAAGACTGGATAATCGATTGTAATATCGCCTCATACTGCTCATCCAGTAAAGGTAGGGCATTTTCTAACTGAGAAATTTCTGGCTGCGCAGTCATAAATAACAAGCGAAAGAGTTGTGGCTCTGTACTAGCAAATACGATGTACTGAATCCCAACCTGCTTAAAAGGCTGCTCTTGCTTTAAAGCCTTTTCTATATAGGTCGCATAATATTTTTTTACAGCTTGCAACACTTCATCTTTCAGGTCTTGCATATTCTCAAAAAGACCAAAAATAACTTTGGAAGAGGCTTGTAAATTTTCTGCCAAAGCTCGTGCTGTCAATGCTTCCATCCCTTGCTTTCGCACAAGTTCAAAAGCAGTATCTATGATCTCTTGTTTGGTAAATCTATTTTTAGGTGGCATATTTTCTCCTTAAAGAAACATAAGTTGCGCAACGTTCGTTATTTATTATACCATATTTTATTGAAAACGCAATCTTTATTTCTTTCATTGACAATCCATAGGCTCCTATGTTAAAATCCATAGGTAGCTATATTTTATAAGAGGAGAAAAAACATGCCCCAAGATCGGCTAGGTCTAACCATCAAAAAGGTTGAGCTAAAATGTAATAAAATTACCAATCAGCTTTTGCTACCTTATGGCTTATCCCCAAGTCAATTTCGAGTATTGCGCTGGCTTTTTAAAAAGAGCGAAACAACTCCACGCCAACATGACATTGAAAAAACACTGACTATGAGCAATCCAACCGTAACTGGTATTCTCAATAATCTGGAAAAAAATGGATGGATCAATCGCTTGCCTCATCCTGAGGACAAGCGCAGCAAACATATCGCTTTGACTGAAAAATCTTGGCAACACCAAGAAATACTTTATCAAATTTCAAATGAAATTGATGATATCCTAACCAAATCATTAACTACTAAAGAGAGGGAGCAATTACAAAATCTTCTTCTCAAAATACTTGAATAATCATTGAAAGGAATTTTTATGTCAACCTCTAAACATGTATCCAAAGCAACCATTCTATCAATCTTTGCCATTGCCTTGGTTGCCTTCGCTGGTATCCTATCAGAAACTAGTATGAATGTGACTTTCTCTAAGCTCATGACAGTATTTCACACCGACTTGGGCACACTCCAGTGGATCACGACGGGCTATCTCTTAGCTGTAGCCATAACCATCACCTTAGGAGCAACTTTAGCCCACAACTGGACTGAACGACAAATACTTTTTACTGCTCTTGCGACTTTTACACTTGGGAATGCCCTTGCAGCCATCGCTCCTAACTTTGCTCTACTCATGGTGGGACGCCTACTTCAAGGGGGGGCGACAGGACTTGCTATTCCCTTGATGTTTAATCTTATTGTTGAGCGAGTGCCTCGCAGTCAAATTGGACTGTATATGGGGCTGAGCGGTCTCGTTATTAGTCTAGCGCCAGCTATTGGACCGACCTATGGCGGTTTTATGATTGGGCTTTTTGACTGGCACATGATCTTTGCATTCATCTTGCCTGTACCTATTTTGTCCTTTGTTCTCGGATACTTTTTCTTAGAAAATGGCAAAGCTAAAAAGAAACGTCCTTTTGATGTCTGGTCTTTTTTGCTTCTTGCAGCGGCCTTGACCAGTTCACTCTTAGCCATTTCAAGTTTAGAAGAAGGAAGTTTGAATCTACCTTATTTAGGAATTTTCATGATTACACTTGCTCTTTTCATCTGGCGTAGCTTAACGATAGAAACACCGTTTTTAGATATTCGTATTTTAATCAAGCCTGCTATTTTACTGGGAATTATCCCCTTTTTCATCTACCAGTTTTCAAATCTTTCAGCTAATTTCCTTATTCCAAATTTTTTAACCTTGGTTAAAGGAAGTTCAACCGCTCAAGCAGGTTTTGCTCTCCTGCCAGGGACTTTGACAGGTGCTTTTCTAGCTCCATTTTTAGGCAAATTTTACGATGTTAAAGGTCCAAAACCTTCACTTTACGGGGGAAATATCATCTTCTTTATCGCAATCGCTATTTTTGCATTTTTCACCAAGGATTTGACCTTGCCGATTATCATTGGAGTTTATATCTTCTTTACTATTGGACGAAATATGGCCTTTAATAATACCATGGCCTTATCTGTATCACAAATGTCCCGTGAAAAATCTGCTGATGCCACCGCCCTCTTTCAAATGGCTCAAACTTTCGCTGGAGCTTTAGGAACAGCCATAGCAGCAGTTATGGTCAAACAAGCACCTGATACTACAACTGGTGTGCATCATGTATTTATTCTCCTACTAGTCCTTGTAATCCTTATTTTCGCTTTCTTTTTTGCCCTCTTCAACCACATTAAAAAAGCGCAAAATTAGGTAAAGTGTGGTAAAATAAATATAAAATCTAGAAAGAGGTTCCCCCATGTCGTCAAAAGTAATTGTAACTATTTTCGGAGCCAGCGGCGATTTAGCAAAGCGCAAGCTCTACCCATCACTTTTCCGCCTTTACAAATCTGGTAATCTGTCTGAACATTTTGCCGTTATCGGAACAGCTCGCAGGCCTTGGAGTAAAGCTTACTTTGAATCTATCATCGTTGAGTCAATCGAAGGTCTAGCAGCAAGTCAAGAAGAAGCGTGGGAGTTCGCCAGTCACTTCTACTATCAAAGTCACGATGTCAATGATAAAGAGCACTATGTTGAACTCAAAAAATTACAGACTGAACTGACAGAAAAATATCAAACTGAAGGCAATAAACTCTTCTTTCTATCAATGGCGCCAGAGTTCTTTGGAACCATTGCCAAACACTTAAAGTCTGAACATATTGTTGACGGAAACGGCTTTGAGCGCCTCATTGTCGAAAAACCTTTTGGTACCAGCCTTAAAACGGCAAGCAAGCTCAATAGCGAACTCGTTGAAACCTTTGATGAAGAACAGATTTTCCGAATTGACCATTATCTGGGAAAAGAGATGATTCAAAATATCTTCGCTATTCGTTTTGCCAATTTGATTTTTGACCAAGTATGGAATAAAGACTTCATTGATAATGTACAGATTACTTTTGCTGAAAGCATCGGTGTTGAGGAGCGCGGAGGCTATTATGACCATTCGGGTGCCCTCAAAGATATGATTCAAAATCATGCCCTTCAGCTCCTGTCTATCCTCGCTATGGATAAACCAGAAAGCTTTTCTAAAGAAGCTATTCGAGCAGAGAAAATTAAAGTTTTCCAAAGTCTTGTACAACCAAGCGACGAAGAGCTTAAACATAATTTTGTCCGTGGGCAATATGCAGCGGGAATAATTGATGGTCGCGACTACATTGCCTATCGCGATGAGTTTAATGTCGATCCTGAATCACAAACAGAAACTTTTGCAGCAGGAACTTTCTTTGTAGATAGTGAGCGTTTCATTGGCGTGCCATTCTTTTTCCGTACAGGAAAACGTATGACCGAAAAAGGAACCCGTGTTAATATTACCTTCAAAAAAATGCCATCTATTTTTGGTGAAGAGGTGGCACCTAACATTTTGACGATCTACATTCAACCGACGGAAGGTTTTTCACTGAAAATTAATGGAAAAGAAGTTGGTGAACGTTTTAGCTTAGCACAGATTTCTTATGACTATCGTACAGATGCTACTGCTTCAGGTGCTTCGCCAGAACCGTACGAAAAGCTCATTTTCGATGTTCTTAATAACGACTCAACTAATTTTAGTCACTGGGACGAAGTTCGCGCCAGCTGGGCCTTAATTGATCGTATTGAAGAAGCTTGGGCAAACAATAAATCTCCTCTTCATTCCTACGCTTCAGGCACGATGGGACCACAGGCTGCCTTTGATATGCTCGCAAAATTTAATGCCAAGTGGCAATGGGAACCCGATAATTGGTATCGTGAACGTGATTTGCTGAAATAAAGTATACCCCCTCTCCAAAATAATTGGAGAGGGGGTTAGTTATCAATCAAATCGAATTTTTTCATTCCTATCTGGAATAGCTGACCTCACTGATTCCCAAGTGGAGCCTGTCCATTTTTCATAGTGAAAAAATCGACTAGCCTTAGCTAATCGATTTTTTAGACTAATGTCTTATTTTTTAAGGTTATCTACTATAAATGCCATACGATAAAATACGCCTAGTTATACCCCAATTCATAAGCAGAACACTCATACAACCCAAATTATCAGCAAGCAGATTATAATTAAGGGGTAACAAAGTAGGTAGTAAAAAGACGAGTTCAGCAGGCAAGAAAGCAGCTCCCGTGAAAGGGCACTATTTTTTATAGAAAATCACTATCATGCTCAGCAAACCAATCTTTTCTCCTAGCTCTAGATAGTTCCAGATGGGTTGAAAAACTTCCTACTGTAAATGCACTATAAAGACAAATCACAAATATGAATGAAGCAATAAGAGCAAGCACTCCACCAATCATATCCCAAAATTCAGACGCATACAAATTACCAGAGATTGTATAGTTAAAACTGAAAAGTAAAGCTACAAAAAGAATTATCCAGAATAAACCTTTAATAATAAAGTCCATTGCAAATGACCTATGTTGCCATTTTTGTTTAAGTTTCAAATGTATCTCCTCATTATTTGATAGATTTAACAATTAGTAAATATCTTTACGATGCCCAAACTCAAGTGCTAAAATAACCATCTTATCATCTTGAATATCACAAATAAGTCTATAATCGCCAATACGATAACGCCACTCGTTAGCATGATTTCCTGTTAAGCCTTTACCATTGGCGCGTGGATTATCTGTCCCTTCTAAATGCTTATCAATCCAAGCAAATAGTAGCTTCTGAATTTGTTTATCTAGTTTCTTAATTTGCTTTTGAGCCTTTTTAGAATATTCTATACGATACATATTACAAGCCTAGCTCTTTCTTAAAATCAGCATGACTAATTGTCTCTGGATCTGATTTATATTCAGCATAGGCTTGTTGGTAGATTTTTAAATCATATTCATCTTCAATATCACGTTCAAGAGCTTTCTTAAAGAGGCTTGATAAACTTTGTCCTGTTAATTGAGCATAGCTTTTAAAAAATGTTTCTTCCTCTTTATTTAGTCTGATAGTAACTGTACTCATAGTATTTCACCTCATTTTTTGTGTTACATTGTAACACATTTTAGGTTATTTGTCAATTCTTACCATGACAAAAAGCACCTTATTTATAACCAAAAATTTTTTTAATACCAGTTACTCACGATTATGTACTTTTTTAAGTGAACACTGAAAATTTTATAAGTTGTTCATTTACTGTAAAATCTACTTTATTTAAGTGAAAACTAAAAATTTTTCAAATGTACATTTTGATATAAACGACTTGACATGTCAAATAAAAAGCTGATCATGAAAGATTAGCTTTTTTACTTATTGTGTAAATATCATATTTCTTTTCCATGGGTATATTTCGTAAAAACGAACATTCCCACTCCATCTTCAAACACATCCGTGACTTTAGAAATCACGAATCCGCATTTGTTAATGTAAAAACAGGCATTATTAATCAAACAAGTCGGAGTGACAAGCTCCCATCCAAAAGGATTTGGATATATTTTTTCAATATATGTCCAAGCCTCGTATCCAAATCCTTTCCCTTGATATTTTGGTGCTATATAAAGCCTATCTAATTTGTTCGCATTTGTATTGAAAAGAGTTAGAATAATACCACCAATTAATGTTCCGTCTAACTCTAAAGATAAAACAGTTTTCTCAGGAATTTGAAATGCGAGAGATGGTGACAAATCAGGCTCTCCTTCTTCATTGTCTTCAACCATATTATCCGGAAAAAAACGATTATTAGATTTAAATGCCTCACTATATATTTGCTCTAACTGTTCAATATCGTTATGCGTTGTGTTTCGTATTATCATATAAAATTGCTCCTTCTTATTTATTCTGTAAGTGCCACGGAATTGTTTTTTTCGGTAAGCCTTGCTTCGGCTTCCGCTGCTATCCCGAACAGGTCGCCCATAGATACCTTTGTGCGCCCCTCATCGTAGATATGTAAAATCCCGTCTAAGAAACGCTTCATATCTTCGATAGGTAATTCCATCTCTTTGCGGTAAACTCTTTCCTCAATGGCTCCGACTTCAATCGCATATCTCATAATCGACTGCTTCAAGCCCTCGTCCTCCGCTATTCGGTCAATCTCTGCCATAGCGTCTGCGAAATGGCAGGTCAAGATTGTGTAAAGGTCAATCAGCTTTCCGAGGAATGTCGTTAAAAGCTGCTGGTGTCCGTCCCCGTTTACAGTAGAAGTGACCGTATCGAGATACTTTTTGATATGCTTCGTCAGCTCGTTTTCACAGATAGTCGGAACGGAATACTCCTTATCTTCGGAAAGCCCTGTCAGCCATTCGGGAGTTGTCAGCAACGCTTCTGCCAATCCGTTGATAATCATACTCCTTGTGGGATTTACCCCGTCCGTTTCGTATCTCTGAATGGTGGATTTGTTTACGCCCACACGCCTGCCGAGTTCGGGCATGGAGATTTTTAACTCGTTTCTGCGTTCTTTAATCCGCAACCCTACTTCTTTTGCGGTAAGCATTTTCTTGTCATTCAAGGTTTTCACCTCCTAACAGGTACAATCATAGCATAGATGAATTGAATTCGCAACCCTATTTTGCATATTTCTTTGTAAATTTTTATTAAATGAACGCAAAACAGGTTGACAAGTGATGGCAAAACAAGTACATAGTTGCAAAACAAATATCTTGAAAGGAGGTTGATAAATTGAGCAACGCCAAAATGAGTTTAACCATCGAAGAAGCGGCGGAATGTACGGGTATCGGCAGGAATACCATGCGGAAGCTGGTGGACTGGGGCAAGCTGCCCGTCCTCAAGGTCGGCAGGAAAACGATTATCCGCAGGGATACGCTGGAGCATTTTCTGCCCGTCAATCAGGGGAGAAACCTGCGAAACGAGAGCGAAGTCCGAAAGGTGGAATGGCGTCCTTTCTTTTTCGGCTGGTAACAAAAAAGCCCTCGGCGTTTGAGAGCGAAATACACCCCTCGCACAAATCTCCGATTTGTACTCTGGGTATTTCGCCCTTGCAGGGTGCTAAGTGCCAGTGGCACTTGTTTAGCACCGACCGAAGCGGAGCGGAGCGGAGAGCTTGTGATAACGCCGACACTTCCGTTTTCAGCGTTATCACAGAGAAAACCGCCGCAGCGTTTTTCTCCGCTGTTCCGTCCGCTTGCGCCGCCGAAACAGCGGCAACCGATAAATCGGTTGCAAAAAGAGTATGCCCGTCATGGGAGAAAGGAGTCTATGACAAGACACTCATTTATTCAGATGTCGAAGCTGCCCAATGTCAAAGGAAGAATCTACTATATCACAAGATCACAAGCGAAAAAAAACAGGAATACCTTTACGCTGTCTACCACACCGCCGACAATGAATTTTGGAGCAGTCTTGCAAGGGAAACCCAGCAGGAATTTAAACGCAGCGGCGCAGAGGGCAAGTGCATCGAAGCAAGGGAACTGATTATCGCCCTGCCAGAGATTTACACGCAGTATGAGCCGCAAATGGTGTTGGAGGATTTTACAAATGAGTTCCGAAGACGGTACGGAGTGGAATGTGTGTCGGCTCTCCACCACAATAAACGCAAGACCAATTATCATATCCATCTCATTTTCAGTGAGAGAAAGCTGCTTGCCAAGCCAGAGGTTATCTTTGGCGAACCTTCTCTTCTGGTTTGGCTATTAACCACTTATCTTTCAATGGACAATATACTTTTCCACCTTTTTCTTGATATTGAATCTTTGACATTACTCAACCTCATTTCTAAAAATAACAAAAAAGACCTTTTCACGAAAATGCGAAAAAGCCTGTTTTAGAGGCTGACAAAAAAGACGCTTGATTACATAATCAGCGTGAGCTGTGAGCTGTGATTGCTTTCATACCAATCATTTCCCTTACTTTTTGATAATCCTATTATACCAAAATTTACACTTTTACGAAATACCACATTTTTTGTAAAAGTGTAAATTCTATCAAAAATGTACTTTATTCACCCCTAAAATAATGTACAAAACAAAAATAAAGTACATTTTTTAAACAGTGTACTTTATGTTTCTAATTCAGTTGTATCAAGGGTTTAACCCTTATTAAGTCAATTGTACATAAAATTTTAGTTTTTAGCTTTCCCAGATGCTAGCACAATAGCCCGGATTCGAACCGGAATCTCCTCCATCAAGGTGTAATCCCTATATACTACTCTTTGCGTCCTATTTCATTATACCATGCAATCAACTAAATGCTTACCAAATTATGATACACCTCCAGGCAACTGTATGATGCTAAAATACAAATCGGAATAAGTAAGGAAAAAAAGCCCATCAAATGATGGGCAAAAATATAGGCGGACGGATTTCAACCGCCATCTTGATGACTATACCTGCATCCCTATTATTACAAAAGCAATGCTTAATGCAAACAAGTTCAATCAGTTTTTGTGTATAGTACCATGTTCTCACTCTTAAACTACTATCCTATTTCTCGTTTTTATTATCCTATAATTTATTAACTTTAGCAAGCAGTTTTCTCTCTTTTAGAGAAAATGTTTTACAAGCATTTTCTTTTAAGGAAGAATAAAATTTGCCCCTTTTAATAAAAACAAACCCTGCCAAAATCAAATCTGGCAGGATTTATTTTCTATAAACGCCAACATAACAACGTTTTGGGATTACTTATTTTTTAAGGTTATAGAATGATTTCAATCCACGGTATTCTGCTACTTCACCAAGTTGGTCTTCAATGCGAAGCAATTGGTTGTATTTAGCGATACGGTCTGTACGTGACAATGAACCAGTCTTGATTTGTCCAGCGTTGGTTGCAACTGCGATGTCAGCGATTGTTGAATCTTCAGTTTCACCTGAACGGTGTGATACAACGGCAGTATAGCCAGCTTCTTTAGCCATTTCGATAGCGTCGAATGTTTCAGTCAAGGTACCGATTTGGTTTACCTTGATCAGGATTGAGTTAGCAGCACCTTCTTCGATACCACGAGCAAGGTATTCAGTGTTTGTTACGAAGAAGTCGTCACCAACCAACTGAACACGTCCGCCGAGGCGTTCGGTAAGAGCTTTCCAACCGTCCCAGTCGTTTTCATCCATACCGTCTTCAATCGTGATGATTGGGTATTTGTTGACCAATTCTTCAAGGTAGTCGATTTGCTCAGCAGCAGTGCGGACAGCAGCTCCTTCACCTTCAAATTTAGTGTAGTCGTAAACTTTACGTTCTTTGTCATAGAATTCAGATGATGCACAGTCAAATCCGATGAAAACATCTTTACCTGGTACATAGCCAGCAGCTTCGATTGCTTCGATGATTGTTTCTACACCGTCTTCAGTTCCGTCAAAGCGAGGTGCAAAACCACCTTCGTCCCCAACAGCTGTTTCCAAACCACGACCTTTAAGGATTTTCTTCAAAGCGTGGAAGATTTCAGCACCCCAGCGAAGCGCTTCTTTGAAAGTAGGTGCACCAGCAGGTACGATCATGAATTCTTGGAAAGCAATTGGCGCGTCTGAGTGAGATCCACCGTTGATGATGTTCATCATTGGAGTTGGAAGCACTTTTGTGTTGAAACCACCAAGGTAGCTGTAAAGTGGGATTTCAAGGTAGTCAGCAGCTGCACGAGCAACAGCAATAGACACACCAAGAATAGCGTTTGCTCCCAATTTACCTTTGTTTGGAGTACCGTCAAGTGCGATCATTGCACGGTCAATAGCTTGTTGGTCGCGAACATCGTAACCAATAACCGCTTCAGCAATAATATTATTTACGTTATCAACAGCTTTTTGTGTACCAAGACCACCGTAACGAGATTTGTCACCATCGCGAAGCTCAACTGCTTCGTGCTCACCAGTAGAAGCTCCTGAAGGAACCATTCCACGTCCGAAAGCACCTGATTCAGTATAAACTTCTACTTCAAGTGTTGGGTTACCGCGTGAGTCTAGGACTTCGCGAGCGTAAACATCAGTAATAATTGACATTTTTTACTCTCCTTTGAGTTTTTTTATTTACACCTATATCATAACCTAAAAACGCTTTTTTTTCAAGAAAAAATCGGTTCTTTTGCAGATTTTTCTATATATTTTTTAGCAATCGCTTTCAAAGTCTATATTAAATTTCTAAAAAGAAGAGATTTCTTGGTCATTTTCGACTTTTATGCTATACTAAAGCCATGACAGACTTAAACAAAACGATTATGGAAAAAGCGCAGGGCAATGTCAAGCTCAACCCTGACGAACAGAGAAAATTTTTAGAGACTTTTGCTGAGCGGGTCATCGCTACTTGTAGCTTGGAAGAAGTAAACAACCCTAATTTAAAAGAGCATTTTAAGGACATTTTGACCGAGATTGCAGCTAAGTACCAGCCTGTTTTTATCAAGATTTCGCCTGAGCTGGAAAGTAAGGAGCAGATTTTTTTCATGAAAATCGCAAAAGAGCTGGGCTGCGAAGCTACGATTGTTTCCAGCAACTGCCAGCACTCTCCTTTTGCTCTGGTCATCCATACCGACCAGCCTGTGGACTTGAAAAACAAGGATTTATTTGCACAATACCCTGACTTGCTCGGACTAGCGCGTCAGCAAGACAATCCTCCAAAACAATCTTTCTGGAAAAAACTCTTTCAATGATGACAAATATCGAAAAACTCTGGGCTTTTTTTGAAGCCGAAAACCAGCGCAACTGGGCAACATACCAAACTTTTCTTGCAGATGACATCGTCTGGACCTTGGAAGGTCAGGAAAAACATATTTTTCGTGGTAAAGCGACTTATCTAGAGAAGATCAAGGCTGCCTATAAGGACGAGGATACAAGATTTTCCTGCATTTATCATCAAGCTAGCTCTGGACAAGAGCGCATTGTGACTATTTTGCAAAATGATCTTGGTCAACTCTCTTGCGATATTTTTGAATTCAAAGACGGCTTGATTGTCAAGGAATGGGAATATTTGCTGCAATAAAAAGGTTGGGGCTTTGCTCCCAACCTTTATTTTATAGTGCCTAAATGCAGCAAATTTCCAATATTTCGTGCTGTACGAATGAGATTTTGTCGGCTAGCCGCAAAGGTCTCTACTTCATTTTCCACTTTTGCAATAATGGGAAAAGCCGCCATTATATTTTCCAAAGGAAAAGCTGGCAAATCATCCGATAGACTGCCACAAATGGCGATGACAGGCGTATTTTTAGGCGTTCTCCTTGCCACACCGATAGGTGTTTTTCCTGCCAAACTCTGCTGATCCAGCCGTCCTTCACCCACGATAACCAGGTCTGCTGCTGCTACTTTCTGGTCAAAATCTAATAAATCTAGACAGGTGTCAATGCCGGAACAGAGTTGCCCGCCTGCAAAGGTGACTAAGCCTGCTGCCAAGCCACCACCTGCTCCTGCTCCCGCTACAGAAAAAATGGCTGGATTGGCGATTTGATAAAAGCTCTCCATAGCCTGATCAACCGCCGTAAATTGGCTCTCAGGCAAGCCCTTTTGCCCAGCAAAGACAAAAGTCGCTCCCTTCTGACCACAGAGAGGGTTGGTCACATCGGTCAATATCGAAAGCTGGAGATTTTTGATGACTTCAGGCACCCTCTGATCGGAAATAAAGGCCACTTGGCCTAGAGAAGCGCCGATTGCTGGTAGAGGCTGCTGGTTTTGGTCGAAAAATTCATAGCCCAACCCCGCCGCCAAACCGATGCCACCGTCGTTGCTTGCCGAGCCACCGACACCAAACAAAACCCTCTTAAAGCCATTTTCTGCCAGAAAAAGCAGCATTTCTCCCAGCCCTTGTGTCGTCAGCTCAAGCGGCTTTCTTTTTTCTAGAGGAATACTGGCAAGTCCTACCAAATCAGCCATTTCTAGCAGTGCCAGATCCTCTTGATAAAAATAGGACAGCTCAACCTTCTGACCAAATGGTCCTGTTACCTGTTTGCTTTTTTCTTTCAAATCCAAAGCGGCAGCCAGCGCAGCCATTGTCCCCTCACCGCCGTCACCCAAGGGCAGCAAGTCAAAGGTCGCATCAGGCAGCGCCTCCGCAAAGCCTGTTTTCAGGGCTTGCGCGACTTCTTTCGCCGACAAAGATTCCTTGAAAGAATCAGGTGCAATCAAAATGTGCATGGCGTCACCTCAATCAATCCTATCCAAAATCTCCAGCACCTGAGTTAAATCAGGAACATCAATCCGATAAGGCGCCTGCTCGCGCACCAAGGGTTTGGCATTAAAGGCGATACCCAAGCCCGCAGCTTTTATCATCAAGAGGTCGTTGGCGCCGTCGCCCACTGCCACCGTCGCTGACATATCCAGTCCGTTTTCTCGCGCCCATTTCTCCAACATGGCTTTTTTGACTTCCTTGGTGACAATCTCACCGAGCAGACGTCCCGTCAGAAAGCCGTCTTTTTTCTCCAATCGATTTGCCTTGACATAGTCAATGCCCAGCTCCGCGACCAGACTATCCACCGTTTCATGAAAGCCGCCTGACACGACCCCGATTTTATAGCTCCGCGCCTGCAATTCGCTCACTAATTCATGCGCGCCAGCCGTAAAATGAATGTCTTGTCTAATCTCATCAAAAATGCTAACGGGCAGCCCCTCAAGGAGCGAGACACGCTCGCGCAGAGCTGCTTCAAAGTCTAATTCGCCCCGCATAGCGGCCTCAGTAATGGCTGCCACTTCTTGTCCCACGCCAGCTTTTTTCCCTAATAAATTAATCCCTTCCTCACAAATCAAGGTACTGTCAACATCCATTAGGAGCAAGCCTTTTACTCGGTTCATATCTATCCTCGCTTACAAGTTTTTCTGTATTATATAGGAATTTTGCCTTTAAAATAAATTGAAGAAAAAAAGTAGGTTGAACCTACTTTTTAAAAACGAATATTTTCGCGCGTCTTCTCGTACGAAGTCACGAAGCGCTCGGTCACACCGGGTTCTACAACATCAAGAGCTTGCGAAATTTCCTCAAAAGAAGCTACATAATCAAACTGATGTTCAAAAATATCTAAAGAACGATTGAAAGCAGCTTGCACGCCTTCATCAAAGGAACGATAGCGATTTGAATACTGCAAAAGCTGCTCGGTTAAAGTCGCATTTTGTACGATTTGATAAGTCAATTCTTCCAGTTCTAACATATCGTGAGTAACAATTTCAAGAAGACGATTGACTGTCTCAATATTAACTCGATGCTGCTCCAGCTCATCTAGTAGTTCTTCGGCATTGTTACTTGCATTAAAGAACTGAGTCAGGAAATTCTCTGGAATACCCGGAAGATTACGTTTTTCTAAGTAGCGCTTAATAGTATGAAGCTTATTGACGTAGATATTAGCCTTTTGACGCGCATTAGCATCGTCTTTTTCAATCTTTGTAAGGCTTTCACCTAAATCTAACTGGATATCTTCAATGTTCTTGAGCTGTTCTTGAATCTCTTTCAAATTTTCCTCTTGCTCAGAGAACGGTTGCTCAGATGGCTTACTTTCACTATCCCAAGAAAAGACTTCATCTTCGATATTTTTAAAATCAGACTGTAAACTCTTAATCTGCGTAGCAACGGAATCAGACAAGTAGTAGCTCTTCGTTAAGCGATCCACTTCTGAAACCAGATGCCGATTGTTCTCCCCTGTGTGTTCCACATATTTTGGCAAGGTGCTGCGCAATTTTACAACAACTGATTTAGCCTCAATTTCTCGATTAAAGAGTGCATAAAGGGCGTCTAGTTCTTCTTGAATTTGGTCGTTTTCGTATTGAGCATTGTCTAGTTCTAAAGCAGCAATTATTTCATTATTTGCTTTTAACCGGCGACGTAGTTGGTAAAAACGTGACTCTATATCCGTCTCAAAGAAATGATAATCTTCTTCCAAAAGTCGGCGATAGCCAGATTCCAAATCTTCTAACTGATCTGGGAAATCTTTATCAATCTTCTCTACCAGAACTGGCACTTTTTCAACAATCTGTGTCAAAGCCAAGATATAATCTTCAATCTTGTTAAGAATATCAGAAGCTTCGATAGGATCACCAGAAGAATTGAGAGTCACAAATTTTGAAAAATCATCTTGGATATGCTTCATCTGCTGTTCAATTTCAGCAAGTGCCTGTCCATAAATTTCAGGAGACTGTTCAACATTCTTTTGTAAAGAATCAAAAAGATCCAAAGCATGATGAACACGTCCGCTATTTTGTGCTTCTTTTTCTTCTAATTCTTCCAAAGCTGTGCGAATAGCTTTTATATCTTCTTCAACTAGATGAACTTGACTTTCAATATTGTCAATCTCGTGTTTAGCTTTGAGAAAACGAAAGGCGTTATTATAGCCCTCTGCTTCAAAGAGGTTATTTTCGATATCCGCAAAAGAATTTAAGGATAAATCAACCCACTTTTGATTCCATTCGCGGAAAGTCACCTGACTTTGTCCAATCAGATGCATGTTTTTAATAGCCTCAATCTCGTCATTTACTGGTAAGTTGTAAAGCTTTTCTTTTTTATCTTCCAAATCTGCCAGCAACTGAGCATTGCGGCGACGGAGAAAAATTGCTACAACATAGGCTAGTAGGATCAGGACTGCGACTACGATTATTAGAATAATTAGTCCACTAGACATATAAAACTCCTTCATCTTGATACTTGAAAACAATCATGTTCAATTATATCATATTTTTCCTTGAAAATCTTTCTTTTATAGAACTTTTTTAAACGTCCAGCGTACTGTAGACTGCATTTTCCTCAATAAATTCACGACGCGGCTCTACTCTATCGCCCATAAGCATGTCAAAAATTCTATCCGCTTCTGCGGCATCATCTACAGAAACTTGTGCCATGAGACGATGTTCTGGGTTCATGGTTGTTTCCCACAGTTGGTGGTCGTCCATTTCTCCCAGCCCTTTATAACGCTGAATGGTTGGTTTAGAGCGCCCCTCGCTATAACGCGCAAGAGCAGCTTGTAGTTCTTCTTCTTGATTGGCTCCCGGCTGGATGTACTCTTTGACTTCGCTACCAACCTTGACCCCATAAATCGGCGGTTGAGCGATATAGACGTAACCTGATTCCAAAACTGGCTTCATGTAGCGATAAATAAGGGTCAAAAGCAGGGTCCGAATATGCGCTCCGTCAACATCGGCATCGGTCATGATGACCAATTTCTGATAGCGTGCCTTGCTGACGTCGAATTCTGCGCCAAAGCCTGTTCCCATAGCGGTAAAGAGACTGCGGATTTCTTCGTTGGCTAAGATCTTGTCCATGCTGGCTTTTTCAACATTGAGGATTTTCCCACGAATGGGCAAAATCGCTTGAAACTCACGATTGCGCCCAGATTTTGCTGAACCACCCGCTGAGTCCCCCTCAACGATGAATAGTTCTGTTTCTTGCGGATCATTGGATGAGCAATCTGCTAGTTTTCCGGGCAGATTTGAAATTTCTAGACCAGACTTCTTGCGAGTCACTTCCCGCGCACGTTTGGCTGCAATTCGCGCTTTCGATGCCAAAATCCCTTTTTCAACAATCTTTCGAGCCACTTGCGGATTTTCCAAAAGGAAGTCCGAAAAAGCTTCGCTAAAGAGGCGATTGGTAATTTTCACCACTTCGCTGTTGCCCAGCTTGGTCTTGGTTTGCCCTTCAAACTGCGGATTTGGGTGCTTGACAGAGATGACAGCTGTCAAGCCTTCCCGTACATCTTCACCCGTTAGATTGTCCTCATTCTCCTTGAGGAGCTTATTTTTCTTAGCATAATCATTGATAACGCGGGTCAGAGCCGTTCGAAAACCTTGCTCGTGGGTTCCACCCTCATGAGTGTGGATATTATTGGCAAAGCTCATGACCGTCTCATGATAGCCGGTCGTGTACTGCATGGCTACTTCGACCGTGATGTCGTCCATTTCGCCGTCTGTATAGATAGGCGTTTCAAAAATCACATCTTTGTTTTCGTTGATGTATTGGACATAGCTGGCAATCCCGCCTTCATAGTGGTAATGCTGGCTTTGCTCCAAGCCCTCGCGTTTGTCGGTAATCGAAATAGACAGACCGCGATTTAAAAAGGCTAATTCCTGAATCCGCTTGTTGAGCTTTTCAAAGTCAAATTCGACCGTCTCGGTGAAAATCTCTGGATCCGGTGTGAAGTGAACGGTCGTTCCTGTTCGGTCAGTCTCGCCAACCACTTCCAAATCCGACACGACTAGACCGCGGCGGTATTCTTGGAAATGAATTTGACCATTTTTATAAACCTTGACGTCCAGCTGGGTCGAAAGGGCATTGACAACTGAGGAACCTACCCCGTGGAGACCACCAGAAACCTTGTAGCCGCCACCGCCAAATTTTCCGCCCGCGTGAAGCACGGTAAAGACTGTCTCCACCGCAGGACGCCCTGTTTTTTCCTGAATATCGACAGGAATACCCCGTCCGTCGTCAATAACGGTAATAGAATTATCCGCTTCAATAAAAACTTGAATGTGAGTGGCAAAACCGGCTAGGGCTTCGTCAATCGAGTTATCGACAATTTCCCAGACTAGGTGATGCAATCCTTCCTTGGAGGTGGAACCGATGTACATTCCCGGACGCATCCGAACGGCTTCTAAGCCCTCCAAGACCTGAATCTGGCTGGCATCATATTCCTGTGCTTGTAATTCTTTATTTTCTTCAGTCATTTTTCTCTATCTTTCTAAAAATTCTTTAAGTCGAGACATGTCGTCAAATAGATAAGTATCAAAACCTGCTCTTCTCCCCGCTTCTACATCAATTGGTCGATCGCCAATCACTAAGCCGGATTTGATCTGGTATTTGTCTTTAAGGTAGAGCATGGATGCTGGATCAGGTTTTCGTGCAAAGCCATTATCTGAAGTAACAACTTCTGTAAAAAGAGACCTAATTCCAGTCTTATCTAAAATTTCCAAAACTTGATTATTGCGGTGAGAAATCAAGAAATTGCGCCCGCCTTGCGCCACAACCTGCTTTAAAAGTTGTTCAGCACCGTCAAAAAGAACTGGGTGCTCCAACTGTTTTGCTTCCTGTTTCTTATAATCTTGTAAAAAATTGGGTAAATCTGGTGCAAAAAGCTGAACTGCATGGTTCGTTGACACTTTAAGAGCCTTATAAACTTCATCGTGGCTGGCCTTGCGTTCAAACTTTTCTAATGTTGTTACAAAAGCAGCCGTAGAAGTTTCATAATTATCCAAGAGCGTCCCACCCAAATCCCAGATGTAATCTTGATAATTCATACCTTATATTATAACATATTTCTGTCTATTTTAGTGGAAAATGATAGGAAATATGAGAAAAGCCTTTTGACTATTTTTTCATTTTCGGACTTAACTCCTAACATTTTGCCGTATTGATTTTCTAACCATATATAATCAGGTATTAAATCATTAAAAAAACAACCCTAGCAAGGGTCGTTCATTATGCATTAGGGTCTGTTATTGTTTTTCTTTCTTCTTTCAAAAAGAGTCTTGTTTATTTTCTGGGTTTGTAAATAGCCACTAAAAATTTGAAAGAGCCAAATAAAGACGTAAATCAAGACGAAATCCAGCCAAAATTCAAAGCTCGTAAACAAATCAGCCCAGCCATTGTACCACATCATGCAGCAGACTAGGATAGCCGTCACGATGAAATGGATTAGAAGCAAAACCACATAAGAAAACCGCTCTGACTCAAAAATCATCGAAAGTAAGCCAATCAAGGTACTCATGACTAGGACACTGTAAATGTTTGAGGCAGTGGGAGCCGATTTTTGGATTTGGATAGCCAGCACCAAGAGATAGATAAAGCCACCCGTTCTGAGCCCCAAAAGCATATATGATAAAATCTTTTTCATGACTTTCCTCCTAAATCCCTAGATAGTCCATGAGCAGCTTGACGTACTTGCGGCTGACATCCGTCTTTATATGGTTGCTAAGTTTAGCAGTCATATTGCCTGAAAAGCTATCCGACAAAGACTCCAAATGGTCAATATTGATAACCGCATGCTTGGAAATCTGGATAAAATGACGACTATTGATGCGATTTTGAAAATGGGTCAAACTCTCGGTTGTCTGATAAATCCCCTCCACGGTATAGATAAGGAGCGTAGTTTTGGTGATGTCGGCTAGAATAATATCGTCTAGCTTGAGCATCAAAATCTTATCATCTGTCTTAATAGGAATGACGCTGGCATGCGTAGTCTGAAATTGCTGAAAATAGTCAAACACTTCCTTGGCTTGTCCTTCTAGCTGCTCTGCCTTAACGAGCACTAAGGGATCGTTAGTAGATCTGCTAGAGTCCTGTTCAAATCTTATCTGCAAAAGAGCCGTCCTCCTAGATTTATGATGCAGTTTTGACTTTCAATCGACGATTGGCAAGTGCCGTTTGCACCAGCCAGAACAGAAAAGCCAAGCCTAAAACTACTACAACTATATAGTAAGTTTTTTCCATTGTCAAGAGACTGTCCCAATGCAGGCGAATGCCCATGATTTTTTCAAAATGCTGGGCAGCTTTTTCGTTATTTGCAAATGCGTCTGCCATGCTGTCTTTCATCAGGACTTGACGGAAAAGCGATGCGATATAGGTTGACGGGGTTAGCTTCATCAAATGTTGTGCCAAATCAGGAAGTGCACCGATAGGCACATAGGTTCCCACTAGAAAACCAGAAGCGGCACCAACGATAGAGGCAAATCTACCCAAATTGTCCACAGACTTAAAATAGCTGACAATGATTGCATTGATAAGACTAGTTAGACAAGCATTGAGCAACATGAGAAGGAGAACTTGCGGAGCTGCACCCCAAGCAAAAGAAATCTTGTCATTGAGGACAAAATAGGTCATCATGACAGCAAAAACAGCAATTTGCATGAGAAAGCCGATAACGACCGAGCTCAATAGATAGGACATTTGCAAGCCCCAAGAGCCTAAATCAGTGATGTACAAGTCTTGTGTGACCTTACTTTCTTTGTCCTTGACTAATTGCGCATAAGCAGCCAAGGTCGTCGTAATCCCTGTAATTCCAAGCGTTCCTCCAATAAGCCACATGTCAAGGAGCTGATTGGTATTGGGAACCTGAGACCAACTTTCTTTGATATTTGCTTTCAGAAAAATCAGATATAAAACAAAGGAAATCAGCGCTCCCAGCAGAGAAGCAAAGACCCCACTGCGATTTCTAAAATACAGCAAGAAATTTCTTTTTACTAACATCAACATCTAACGTACCTCTCTTCCTGTTAGCGCCATAAAGGCGTCGTCCATGGTGCCCGGACGGTATTCAAAATGGTGAATCAAGGAGCTGGTCTGGCTCAAGATTGCCAAGGCCTCCTTGGTACTTGGAGGCATGAGGACAAATTCCTTTTCTTTCACTTCTTCTAGGGGCAAGGAATCACCGATAGCCGCGCGAAAAGCGGACGCATCACTGGTTACAATTTTCAAGAAATTGCGAGCATACTGCTCTTTAATCGCATCGGCCGAACCTTGAGCAATCACTTTTCCCCGGTCAACGATGTAGACTTGGTCGGCATCATCTGCCTCGTCCAGATAATGCGTGGTCAAGACCACGGTCATCTTGGTCTCCTTTTGCAGGCGGCGCAAGAGCTCCCAAATGGCGGCTCTGGTTTGAATATCCAGTCCAGTCGTCGGTTCATCTAAAAAGAGAATATCGGGGCTATTGAGCAGGGCACGCGCAATATCCACGCGCCGTTTTTGTCCGCCAGATAGGGTGCCGTAGGCTTGCCCTGCAAAATTGGTCAAGCCTAGCTGTTCAATCAAGTCATCAATCTTGCTTGTTTGAACATCCTTATACTGGTGGGCACGGATTTCCAAATTTTCCCGAACGGTCAGAATATCGTCGAGAACGCTGTTTTGAAAGACGACGCCCAGCCTCACTCTTTCTTGGTAGACCACCCGACCAGACGACGGCTGCAAGAGTCCAATCAGCATTTGAATGGTCGTTGATTTCCCTGCCCCATTGGGCCCCAAAATCGCTGTAAAGCTCCCGCGACCGATCGACAAGTTGAGTTCATTGACCGCCACCTTGCTGCCAAAAACCTTGCTAACATTTTTTGTTTCTAGTAACATCATAACTCCTTCCTTTTGCATGCAACTTCGGAAAGCCCCACGCCTTCCTTACACGCTTATCTTAACAAAAAATTTTGCCCAAATCTCGCCTTTTTGCACAAGTAGTCACATAGCCCCTACAAGAGGTCAAATAGGAGGATGAAATCCCCCACAGATTCCGACTAGAAATGATTCAGAAGAATTCCTGGTTGATTTTTATAATATTTTTTCATGTTTATAACAGCAACACTGACTACTATTGTAAAAAAAGTGAATTTTACTAAATTTTATTCTGTTTACTAATAAATGTGCTATAATGAAAAAAGAAAGGATAGAAGATTCTCATGACAACAATCAAAGACATCGCTCAAAAAGCTGGAGTGTCTTCGGCAACCGTTTCACGTGTGCTAAACAATGACCAGAATCTCTCTGTTAGCCCTGAAACACGTCAGCGGATTTTAGCCGCAGCAGAAACATTGAACTATCAGAAAAAAGAGCGTAAATCTGCGCCTAAGCAAAAGCAAAAGTCCCGCATTGCTATTTTGGAATGGTATACTCAAGAAGAAGAGTTAGAAGACCTCTACTATTACGCTATTCGTCAAGGAATTGAAAAAGAAGCCCATGCACTAGGCTATGAAGTTGACCGAATTTACAGAGAGGAATCCTTGAAAAACATTCAAGCAGTTGAGGGTATGATTGCACTTGGTAAGTTCAGTCCTCAGGAAATCAAGCAATTAGAAGAAGTCAGTCCTCATCTAGTCTTTGTTGATAGCGACACACTTACACAAGGTCACTCTTGTGTGATGACAGACTTTAGCTATGGAGTTAGGGCGAGCATAGAACACTTCCTAGGGCAAGGCTTAACACAAATTGGCATGCTAACTGGGCAAGAATACACCTCTGACCGACAACAAGCACTCTTTGACCCGCGTTTGCGGATCTTTCAAGAGTTACTTCGACAAAAAGATCTTTATCGCGAGGAATTTGTCAAAATTGGCAATTTTACTACGGCTTCTGGCTATCAGATGACCCAAGAACTGCTCGCAAATGAAAAAAAGAAACTCCCGCAAGCACTTTTCATTGCCAGCGATGCTCTTGCTGTTGGGGCACTGCGGGCCTTGCAGGAAGCAGACATTAAAGTCCCTCAAGAATTACAGATCATTTCCTTTAACGATACATCCATTGCTAAATACGTCTATCCTCCCCTCAGCAGTGTAACCGTCTATACTGAAGAAATGGGCAAGCAAGGGCTTCAACTCCTCCACCAACAAATAACGAAGCAAGCTCCAGCGATGCCAATAATGGTTACGTTAGCTACCCAGTTGACCCTCAGAGAAAGCAGTCAATGATTATGAAAACTTACGAAACATTATTTGAAAAACTTTTTGCAGCTAAAGATTATGTCAGTGGTGCTCAGTTAGGAGAAGAACTAGGACTTTCTCGGACTTCAATTTGGAAAGCTATTCAACATTTAGAAAAAGAAGGATTAATCATTGATTCTGTCAAAAATCGTGGCTACAAACTCCTTTCTGGAGACCTGCTTTTACCACAACACATTTCTAATAATTCTCCCATCTTCGTTTCCTACAATCCCCAAAGTCAGTCAACCCAACTAGATGCTAAAGAAGGAATGCAAGAGGGAAACGAGCCTAACACACTCTATCTTGCCCCCACCCAAATACAAGCTCAAGGGAGATTCGGGCGCCCCTTTTATACGCCTAAGCAGGGCGGTATCTACATGTCTCTACATGTTCGACCCAACCTCCCCTTTGATGAACTACCTGCTTATACTGTGCTAACTGCTGCTAGCATTTATCAAGCTATCAAAAATCTAACAGGCATTGAGACCCAAATCAAATGGGTGAATGACCTTTACCTAAATGGGAAAAAACTGGCTGGCGTTTTGACTGAGGCCATCAGCTCCATTGAAACAGGTCTGGTCACCGATGTTATAATCGGAGTGGGTCTTAATTTTGCAATCACAGATTTTCCAGATGATTTGGCAAATAAGGCAACTAGCCTGTTTTCAGGACAAACCCCATTCACTCGCAATGATTTAATTGCAGAAATCTGGCGGATCTTTTACCAGACTGACGAAGATACACTCATTCAGATTTATAAAGAAAACTCTCTCATTCTCGGGAAAATGGTCACTTTTGAAAAGAAAAATTTTACCTATACTGGTAAAGCACTTGCCCTCTCAAATGACGGTCACCTTTTGATTGAATTAACCAGCGGCGAGCAAATCTGGCTAACTTCCGGTGAAGTTTCACTTAAATCTTGGGAAGAATGAAAAAAGAGCCTGGGACAAAATAATTCTCAGCCACAAAAAAAGCTAGAGCTTCCCAATTGCGGAACTCTAGCTTTTTAATTTTGAGTCGTTCTCTTATTGTATTTTAGGAGGTTATTGGCCATAAGTACCAATCCCATGTCAATTCTCACTTGACGCTTCCCTCTCAGATTACATCTCTTGTAACCCAAACAAGCCTTTATCTGCCCAAAGACAGGTTCCACATCAATCTTGCGTTGAGCGAAAATCTGTCTACCTTGGGGAGATAAAAGCGCCTGA
>NZ_KB904421.1 GCF_000380065.1 Streptococcus massiliensis DSM 18628
GGTGATAAGACGGGCGACCAAAGGCATGATAGAAGGCGTGGAAGTGACAATCCTCCAAAGTATTCACCACTTTTTCAATCGTAAAGACGAGATGGTCTTGTGGCAAGAAAGAACTGATTTCTAGTGGTAAAGTTGTTTGATTTGTGTTATAGTGAATATGCATGGGATAGCCTTTCTAAATGGTTTATTGTGCAATTCTATTTTACCAAGACTATCGCAACCATGCAAAAAAGCAACGGATTTGCCGTTGCTTTTTTTGGAGATAAGGGACTATTGTCCCAGGCTCTTTTCTTGTAGGATCATATAGTCTTGAAGAGATATTGTTGTTAATAGGAGAAAAGTTTTTTTAAACTCTTCAGGAGGTGTAGGATTTTCCTTGCGAATCCAAGCTTCAATAAAAGCGATAATTATGTTGGTAATGATATAGGTCATATCCGCTTCACTAAAATGAAATGCCTTACTATAGTGAACATTTTGCAAAACCCATTTTGAGTAAGTATTTCGCAGAAATTCAATCCATCCAGGATCTGCTTGAGTTACAAAAAGCGTCCGGATCATCTCTCTATGCTCATAGATCGAAGGGATGGCATAATCAGCAAAGCACTTGATCGGATTTCCAGTCTGACTTGAACAGTGGCTACTAAAAATCTGAAAAATATGTTGATCGGTTTTTTCGTGGATATAGTTGATAATATCATCAAAGTTATTAAAATGTTTTTGATAAATAGCTTGCCTTGAAATACCAGCTTCTTTGGCAATATCGCTCATGGTAAAAGAGCTACACTGGGGATTTTGATTAGCAAGCGATATAAAAGCAGAAACGATAGAGTCTCGAGTATCTCTAGTCATAAGCTTCCTCCTTTTCATTTAAGGATATATTGAGCAGTTCTTGTTTTAATATAAAATAAAATGTGACATTTCGAAAGAGACTGCCTATGAAGATGCAGGTATTTTCACAATATTTATATGCATTTATACTATAACACTGTATTCTTCTACTAAAAAAATATACCATAAAATCCAAAATAAATCTAGATAAGTATGCAAAAAATTCTACTTTAAAAGCAGAATTTATCCTATATTTTCGGAAGGAATGGTCAGATTACTTAGTTTTCATAGTAGAGATAATATCGTAGGTTTAAGAGATGATTTTCTACAGTTATACAAAAAATATCAGCATAAATTTTTATGGAATTAAAGGGCGTGACCGAATCCTTAACAAGAAAGCAAGATAAGATGAAAAAGCTCTAGGTATGTGTGATGCATAACTAGAGTTTTTTTGATACTAGTTGATAAAACCTGAGAGGCCAACACAGTGTCCACTTTTTATAGTGAAAAGTAGGGTCCTCTCTTTAGACGTTGGAGTAGTGGTTTACTGATCATGGTGATCGCAATAATTTTACCAAAATCAGGGAGGATAAAAGGAAGAACGCCGACTGTGATGGCTTGCTGGAAACTCATGCCTGCCAAGAAGTGTAGTCCCATAACGCCACCGACAAATACAAGACTATCTCCTAGGAGATTTGCGAGAAAGATGCGTACGAGTCCATAGTTACTGTGTGTGAGGTAGGAAGTCGTCGCAGCATACAGGAGGTCAAACCAGAGGTAGCCAGCACTCGGTCCAATCAAAGCATGAAATCCAGCACCACCTCCAGCAAAAACTGGTAAACCAATGGCTCCTAGGAGCAGGTAGAGGGCAACGGAGAAAACGGCCTCCCTAGGTCTAAATACAGTAGCAATGAGTCCAATTGCAAAATTCTGGAGCGTAAATGGAACAGGACCAATCGGGAGACTGATTTGGGCTAGAACAGCTATCAGTTCAGCATTGATAGCAGAAAGAGCGTACATATGAGCTTTTTTTAAATTAGTTAACCTCTTTCTATTTTTACAGTAACTATTATACTAAGTTCTTTTTAAAAGTCAACCAAAGTTAAAAAACAAGGTAACAGATTTATTTCGCCTGATTTGTAAGATTGAGGATTTGCATTTGCAGCTATCAACTATACAAAAAAAGAATAAAAGTAGATTAAACCCCGCCATAAATTGACAAGATGTAAACATTTTTCTTTGAAAAACAATAGATTTGATCAGCATGATTGTCAAAATATAGTATAATATTGTTGAATGGTATTTTGCAAGATTTCATTCGTAAGTCTAGTAAGAAATCCTACAGAAGATTAAATTAAATAGCTATTTGAGCGGTATCGCTAACCAAATCAAAAAAACGAACGCAGCTATCACACAGACATTCTTGTGATAAATATTGCAATTGAAAGGGGTGTTGCCTACTGGTAAGAAGCGACATACTTCTCAATTAATTTAATCAAATAGAAAGGATTTTTTATGAATAAACTAAAGAAAGTACTAGGTTTTCTAGTATTCCCTCTTTTGCTCTTGATGATGTTCTTCCCGACAGGTGAAGCACAGGCGGCAACTGACGTTACCAATAAAGCCCATTTCGAGGATTTGAAGATTACCGTAGCTTCTACAGGAAGTGAGACGGAGGCTATTATTGGTGAGAGCACAAAGGACGTGGCTCTGAAGTTCTCGGGTAAGTTTTCGTTTCCAGGTGTAATGGCCGACGAAATCAAGGAGGGGGACTACTTTATACAAAAGGTTCCTGACAACTTGACTTTGAAGGATCAGACCATAGACTTGATAGATACGACTGTAAATCCGAGCAAGAAAATGGGAACTGTGGAGGTTGACAACGCTAATCACCAGCTGAAATTCATCTTCAATGATGGGATAAAGGGCAAGCAAAATATCCGTGGGGATTTTGTTGCGCAGGCAGTTGAGACGATGACAAAAGACAAGAAACAAGTCACCTATGTCATACCGGGTGGTAAAACGACTACCATTAATTATGTCATAAAGAAGTATGAACAATCCACGATTGAAGGAGAAGTTCTTACAAAGTATGGTGAAAATCATAAAAGTGATGCGAAAGCCTATTTTGAAATGAAAATCAACCGTTCCAAGACAGATATGGGCAATTCTGTGGTGAAAATCACAGATGACATGTCTAAAGGAGCCATCGCCAACTACATAGAATCTGAATTCAACCTATATGAAGCAGAATATGTGACGACAGATACCAATTCTTCCGGTCTTAAAAAGGTAGGTGATAGATATGAAATCACAACGGATCCTGCTGTCTACCAAGCGGATTCAGACCACAAAGCCTTGCTGACCTATACCAAAGGTAAGCGCGGATTTGAGTTGCTCATGCCGACCAATATGGGGACCAAGAGTTTTTATTTGAAGTACTGGGTTAAATCACCAGCAGATACTTCAACCATTACCAATACAGCCCAGTACCTGATTGACAATCAGCCGCAACTGGTTTGGAAAAAATATGGCAAAGAAGTCGGCACGAAAGATTCAGTAACTTACAACCTAAAAACGGTTAAGGCTGTGGGAGCGACAGCCACTGCTGATATTGCTGGTAAAATCAAGATTGTCAAGTATGATGAAGCTGATGCGACTGTTAAGTTGAAAGATGTTAAATTTGACATCATTGATAAAGCGACTAATAAAGTAGTTGATACCGTGGTAACGGATGAAAACGGAATTGCCCTTTCAAAGGCTCTCAGTGATGGTAAATATATCGTTAAGGAGAAGGTTGCTAAAGTAGGTTATCAGCTAATTAGCGAAAAGTTTGAAGTGGAGTTAAAAGGTGGACAAGGTGTTCCCCTCAATATCTCTAACAAACGTGTAACAGTTGATTTTGAAGCGACCAAGACATGGGTAAACGGAAAAGCGACTGACTACAAAGAAGTTAAGCTTGGCTTGTATGTCCACAAGAAAGGCCAAACTGTTGCGGATGCAAAACCTGTCTCAGGGAACTATACTCCTGAAGTGACAGAGTCCAATGGTGTTTACACTTACAATTGGAAAAATCAACTACCTAAGTACGATGTCGATGGAACAACGGAATTAGTTTATTCTGTTCGCGAACTTCAAGACCAGACAGACCTTCCTTTGCAAGAAGGAGAGAAAGTCAAAGTTGGAGAGAATAACTATGTCGTATCTTATAATGCAGATAAGACCCAAGTAACCAATACTTATGAAGTTCCAAAGATAAAAGTTACGGCTAATAAAGTCTGGGTTGGCGGTCAGGAACGTGTTCGTCCAACATTTTACTTCAAATTGTACCGTACACCAGAAGGTGGAGCGATTGAAGAAGTGGCTGGTGTTGAGAAGAAAGACGTTCCAAAAACAAATGGAACTGTAGAATGGACTGACCTTCCTGCGACAGATGAGCACGGTGTGAAGTACACTTATAGTGTGATGGAAGTCGATGAAGATGGCAATCTCATTGTAGATACGATAGACGGCTATACTCCTAGCCAAACAGGTCCTCTTACTATCACCAATACTTATAGCACTTCACCAGCTAAGGCTGTTATTGAAGCTAAGAAAGAACTGAAAGGTCGTCCAACAGAGCTTCAAGAAAATGAATTTGAATTCACTTTGACTGATACTAAAGATAATAGTGTTAAAGAAACTGTGAAGAATGGCCAAGACGGAAGTGTTAAGTTCTCAGAATTGACATTTGATAAAGCAGGAACCTATAACTACACAATCACTGAAACAAATGGTGGTCAAACCATTAATGGTGTGACCTACGATGGTAGAAAAGTACCGGTCACAGTACGTGTTGTAGATGATGGAAAAGGTAAGCTGGTTGCATCAGTAATGTATTATCCTATTACTGCTGTAGCACTTCCTGCTGTTAACTTCGGTTCTCTAGATCTTGGTCTCAATATTGGATCACTAGGTCTCAACACAGCTACTGATATTGGAATTCAGACATTCACCAATACTTATAAGCCTGCTAACGCGAAAGTTCCTGTTTCGGCAACCAAATCATTCATCAATAAGAACACTGATAAACCAATTCAGCTTAAAGGCGGTGAATTCGAATTTGCCTTGTTTGAGAAAAATGGTACAGATCCAATTCAAACAACAACAAATGATGCAACTGGAAACATTAAGTTTGAAGATTTAGAATTCAATAAAGCTGACACTTATCATTACACCATCGTTGAAAAGAATGCTGGGACAACTGATAAAGGAATCACATATTCTAATAAGACTATCGAAGTAACGATCAAAGTTGTTGACAACGGTAAGGGAGCTCTTGAAGCAACTGTTACCTATGACAATAACGACAGCACTTTCGAAAACACCTATAAGGCTGAAAATGCCAAAGCTGTTCTTGAAGTAGATAAGAAACTAAGCAATCGCAATCTCGAAGCTGACATGTTCGAATTTACATTGACAGACCAAGTTGGTAACGTTGAAAAAGCGAAGAATGGTGCTGACGGAAAAGTTAAATTCTCAAAGTTGACATTTGATGAAGTAGGTACTTACACTTACACCATCAAGGAAGTAAAAGCTGGCACAACGGAGAATGGTATCACCTACGATGCCAAGACCGTCACAGCTAAAGTAACTGTAACCGATGATGGTCAAGGTAAATTGCATGCAACGGTTGAATACAGCAGTGATGCAAGTGATGGTAGCACAAGTTTCACTAATGTTTACACACCAGCTAAAACACAGGTTCCAGTGAAGAAATTTTGGAATGATGGCGAGAACCAAGATGGCAAACGTCCAGAGTCTATTACTGTTAAACTACTAGCAGATGGCCAAGACACAGGTAAGACCCTTGAACTCAATAAAGAGAACAACTGGTCAGGAAGCTTCACAGATCTTGATGTGAACAAAGCTGGTAAAGCGATTAAGTACACTATCGAAGAAGTCGCAGTCGCAGAATATGAATCTAAGGTAACAGGAGATGCGACAACTGGTTTCACTATTACCAATAGCTACACACCAGGCAAGACTCAAGTACCAGTGAAGAAAGTATGGAACGATGCCGATAACCAAGACGGCAAACGTCCAGATTCTATCACCGTTAAACTCATTGCCGATGGTCAAGACACAGGTAAGACGCTTGAACTCAATAAAGAGAACAACTGGTCAGGAAGCTTCACAGATCTTGATGTGAACAAAGCTGGTAAAGCGATTAAGTACACTATCGAAGAAGTCGCAGTCGCAGAATATGAATCTAAGGTAACAGGAGATGCAACTTCAGGTTTCACCATCACTAACAGCTACACACCAGATACAGTTGATATTAAAGTGACTAAAAACTGGGATGACGCTAACAACCAAGATGGCATACGTCCAGCTAAGATTACAATCAATCTTTTAGCGGACGGTGTGAAAGTAGATTCGAAAGAAGTTCAAGCTGCTCAAGATGGTACTTGGTCTGTTGAATTTACAAAACTTGCAAAATATAAAAACGTTAATGGCGAAGTAACAGAGATTAAATATTCTGTGACAGAAGAAGCAGTCGCAGGATATAAATCTTCAATTGACAACTTTGCTATTACTAATAGTCATGATCCAGAAAAAATTGATATTTCTGGAATGAAAGTTTGGAATGATAATAATGACCAAGACGGTAAACGTCCAACTAAGATTACAGTTCAAGTCCTTAAAGGCGAACAAGTAGTTTCAGAGATGGAAGTGTCTGCAGAAACTGGTTGGAAGTTCGAATTTAAAGGTCTTCCTAAGTATGAGAATGGTCAAGTAATTGAGTACAAAGTCAAAGAAGTTGCTGTGACTGAATACGAAACTACAATTACTACAGATAAAGATGGTAAATATACTATTACAAATACTCTTACACCAGCTAAGACTGATGTCAAAGGTCAAAAGATATGGGATGATGCCAACAACAAAGACGGTATCCGTCCAAACTCAATTATTGTTAAACTATTGAAAAACGGAGTAGATACAGGTAAAATAGCCACTGCTTCAGAAGCAACCGGATGGAAGTATGAATTTACAGGTCTTGATCGTTATCAAGATGGTGGTAAAGAGATTGTTTATACAGTTAAAGAAGCATATGTTCCTACTGATTATACTTCTGAAGTAATTGGAAATAACATTGTAAACCACCATAAGCCAAAGGATCCAGAACCAAACAAACCGCAGGATCCTAAACCAAATGAACCACAGGATCCAGAACCAAACAAACCACAGGATCCTAAACCAAATGAACCAGGAAAACCAGGTCCAAAACCTCAACTTCCTAACACTGGTGAAAAAGCATCTAACGCAGCAGTAGTTGCAGGACTTGCTTTGATGGCAGTGACTGGTGGATTGTACTTTGTAAGCCGTAAAAATAAATAATCTCTAAAAGAGAGTTAATTTTCAGTTAGTTCTTAGGAAGTAATTGGAAAGGAAATGAGCCTGGGACAATAGTCCCTTATCTCCAAAAAAAGCAACGGCAAATCCGTTGCTTTTTTGCATGGTTGCGATAGTCTTGGTAAAATAGAATTGC
>NZ_KB904422.1 GCF_000380065.1 Streptococcus massiliensis DSM 18628
ATTGGAGAAACAATTTCTTGTATAAATCCTATCTTTCAGACTGTTTTTAAAACCTTTCTCAAGGACAAAGATAAAATTATCAACGCACTGGAACTGCCCTACTCAAACGCAAAACTAGAAGCTACTAACAACCTCATCAAAGTCATCAAGCGAAACGCTTTCGGCTTTCGGAACTTTGACAATTTTAAAACTAGAATCCTCATCGCTTTAAATATCAAAAAGGAGAGAACCAATTCGGTTCTCTCCAGGGTATGACTTTGCGTTAACCCACTACAGTTGACAAAGAGCCTTTATTTATTTTTTCAATTCTTTACGGTATTTTTCAATTTCCGTTTTATTCCCCCAGACATAATGACCGGGTTTGATTTCAACCATTTCTGGCTGCTCAACTGAGTAATCATGCTGATTTGGGTCATAGACTTTAAGAACTTTTTGGCGTTCTAAAATCGGATCAGGAATTGGCACCGCTGAAAGCAATGACTGGGTATAAGGGTGAATCGGGTTATTAAAGAGTTCTTCGGTTTCTGCAACCTCAACAATGACTCCCTTATAAATAACAGCAATACGATCTGAAATAAAACGAACCACTGATAGGTCATGGGCAATGAAGAGATAGGTCAAGCCCAACTCTTTTTGAAACTTCTTAAGCAAATTAAGAACTTGGGCACGAACGGATACGTCTAAGGCTGAAATCGGCTCATCTGCAATAACGAAATCTGGCTCCATCACCAACGCGCGAGCAATCCCAATCCGCTGGCGTTGTCCACCTGAGAACTCATGTGGATACCGAGTCAAATGCTCTGCCAAAAGCCCCACTTCATTGATAATTTTACGAACCTTAGCTTTACGTTCTTCCTCATCCTTATAGAGATGGAAATTCTGCAAACCTTCAGAAATGATATAATCAACCGTTGCCCGCTCATTCAAACTGGCAGCTGGGTCTTGGAAAATCATCTGAATCTTCCGGATCAGGTCACGCTCTTCCTCTTTAGAGAGTTTGGAATTGATTTTTTTACCTTCGTAGAAAATCTCTCCTTTGCTAGTATCATTAAGTCCAATAATAGCACGACCAATCGTAGTTTTTCCACTACCAGATTCTCCAACAAGTGAGAAAGTTTCTCCCTTATTGATGAAGAAATTGGCATTTTTAACTGCAACAAACTTCTTATGTCCTTCACCAAAGGAAATTTCAAGGTCTTTTACTTCAACTAATTTTTCAGACATTTTCTTCCTCCTTTGATGTTACTGTACTAAAAGCCATTGTTGAGCGAATCTTATGATGCAAATCTTCAATAACCGCTGGCTTATGAACTTTTGGAGCAGCCTCATGAAGAAGCCAAGTTTTAGCCCAATGTGTTGAAGTAATTTGGAAAGCTGGCGCCTTTTCTTCAAAATCAATTTGCATAGCATAATCTGAACGCGGTGCAAAAGCATCCCCTTTAATTTCTGTGTATAATGAAGGTGGGGTTCCAGGGATAGAGAATAGCTCTCCATGCTCGGTCGCAAGCTGTGGTAAGCTGGACAAAAGACTCCAAGTGTAAGGGTGAGCTGGCTCATAAAAGACTTCTTCAACCGTCCCATATTCAACAATTTCACCCGCATACATAACCGCAACCTTATCAGCAATACTTGCCACCACTCCCAAATCGTGAGTGATGAAAATAGTTGTAAAATGGTATTCGGCTTGTAAAGATTTAAGAAGATCAATAATTTGTGCCTGAATTGTCACATCAAGAGCTGTCGTTGGCTCATCACAAATAAGAATGTCTGGACGACAAGCCAAAGCAATCGCAATAACAATCCGTTGGCGCATCCCACCAGAATATTGGAAAGGATATTCGCTGAAACGCTTTTCAGGTTCAGGAATCCCAACTTTATTCATATAGTCAATAGCCAATTCTTTAGCTTCTTGTTTATTTTTCCCTTGATGTTTAATGATTACTTCAGTAATCTGGCTACCAATTGTCTTAATCGGATCAAGACTAGTCATAGGATCTTGGAAAATCGTTGCAATCTTAGCACCGCGAATACTTTCCCAGTCCTTGTTGCTCTTTAGTTCAGTTAATTCTTGCCCACGATAATCGATAGATCCTTCGGCAACACGACCATTTTCTTCTAACATACCTGTAAAGGTCTTGGTCAAAACAGACTTCCCACTACCTGATTCTCCAACAAGAGCTAAAACTTCTCCTTGAATGAGATCAAGTGAGACACCGCGAATCGCCGTTAAAACTCGATCGCGGACATCAAATTCCACGACAACATCGCGAGCTGTCAATATTACATTTTTTTCTTCTGTCATAAAGCGCTCCTATCTATGTGTACGTGGATCACTAGCATCTGCTAGATTTTGTCCAACCATATAAAGTGAGAGGGAAACCAAAATCAAAGTTGTCAATGGAATCCAGAACAAATAAGCATTCGTCGTTACATTTTGTGAATAGTTTGAAATCAAACGTCCTAAACTTGGTACTGTAACTGGCAAACCTAGTCCAAAGAAGGATAGGAAAGCTTCATAAGAGATAAAGTTTGGAAGTGCTTGAGACACTAAAGTCACAATAACAGAAATCAACTGCGGCAAGATGTTTTTATTAATCATCTTGAGAGTTGGAGTTCCCAGCGTACGACTAGCCAAGTTATATTCCAAATCACGGTAACGTAAAATTTGCACCCGAATATAATAGGCCGTACCGATCCATGAAGTAACACTCATGGCAAAGATCAAATTCCAGAAACCAGCCCCAATAGAGTAAGTCAAAACGATAACGATAAGAAGTTGCGGCACATTTGAGATGACATTGTAAACCTCAATCATGATGCGGTCAACTGTCTTGGAAATTCCCCAAAGTGCACCAACCAATACCCCCAAAACGGTCGTAATAACGGTTGCAATAACCGAAATCAAAATCGAATTCCGCGCGCCATACCAAACGCCATCAAAGAGAGATTGACCGTTACTATCTGTACCAAACCAATACTGTGCATTAGGTTGAATATAACGTGCGCTAAAGTCGTTTACCTTACTAACATCATTAAAGTCATAGTTGGCAAACATTGGATAGAGGAAACTCATTAAAATAATCAGAATCAGAATTCCCAACATAAGGATAGTCGATTTTTTACGGAAAAATTCACGGAAAACTGAGCGCCAGTATGAATATTCAGGCGCATCAATACTTTCAGAGGCAAAATCGTCGCGTTTGACAAATGAAAATTTGCTTTTATCAATCGTAGCCATTATTTACCTCCTTTTGATGATAATTTAATACGTGGATCAAGAATGGTCATCAGAATATCACCTGTAAGCAGGGCAATGATAGACAAACCTGTAAAGATAAAGGTCAGCCCGACAACCATTGAATTATTAGCTGCTTTGGCAGAGTCAATCAACATTTTACCCATACCAGGAAAAGCAAAGACAGACTCAGTCAGGGTCGCACCGACGATAACACTAAGAATGGCTGCTGGAATCCCTTGAACGATTGGAACCATAGCGTTTTTCATAATATGCTTAGCAGAAATTTCTTTTTCTGAAAGTCCTTTAGCACGCGCAAAGCGAACATAGTCACTAGACTGTTGGTCAATCATATAGCGACGTACCCAGATAGCTAAACCTGGAACGCTCAAAATTCCCAAAATAAAGGAAGGAAGAACGTAAGAACGCCAATCCCCTGCTCCCAAAATTGGGAAAGAATCTGGGAAGCCAATGCTAGATCCGACCAAACGGACAACATAAACCAAGGCAATCGTTGGAAGAGACAAGAGGAAGGTCAAAAAGGCTGTTGTGCCTGTGTCAAACCAAGTGTTCTTGAAACGTGCCATATAGGCGCCTAGTGGCAGGGCAAGAGCATAAGAAATGATAACCCCAATCAGTCCGATAATTGACGAATTGACAATCATAGACGGGTATTGGTAGTTGTTCTCTGTCGCAGTATAAGCATCTCCCTCACCATAGTTGGCAATGTCACGGGCATCAGCCTTACTTGGCGATTTGTAAGTCCGTGAATAGATGTTAACTGAAGACATTTTCTTGCCTTTAGGGAATTGTACCTCTTGAGTTTTTGTTTGACCTTGACCTTGCGTAATAACTTGAAGTACAGGAATGTTAGCATAGGTCGGGTAAGAAGTCCCTAGATTAAGTGTGATGATATTTTGATGAATGAATGGGAAAGATCCATTGAAGTAAATCAAATATTTATGACGAGTACCTGAACCAACTAGTGACCAACCTACAGATGGATCGTTTTCAATGGAAATGCTACGTTTCAAGTTTTTATTGGACGAATCCTTAATTACCCAAGGATGGTCAACTTGAATCAAGTTAGCATAAAAGCCAAACACACGCTCATAAACCGGCACTTGACGCACTGCATAAAATTGCTTACTTTCCTTGAATTGATAAAGCTTCCAACCATTTCCAATCTTTTTGATGTAATCTTCATAGATTTTCTTATTGGTAGCATTCCCTTCTACTGTGACAGAGCTATTTTCTTTACTAGCTTTTTCCTGCAATTCCTTGCTGTCGTAGTAATCAATATAGCCCATCCGCTCATAGATGGTATTTTCGTAATTATCTTTCGAATCAGGTGTTTTAGCAATCTTATTATAGTTTGGATCTTGTTTAAAGATCAGTCTTCTTGGCACCATTGTGTAAACAATAGTGTAAATCAAGGTCGTTACTAAAAAGATTGATACCAGCGATCGTAAGATACGCATAAAAATGTATTTCTTCATATTTTTCTTTCGCTTCCTTTTATTTCAAAAGAACTTTCCCTAATTGGCAGAGAAAGTTCTCCTGAAAGGTTTTATTTCACGTGACTTGCTAACTCTTCTTGTGCTTTCTTATTAGACTCTGCACGTTCTTTTTCCCATTTTTCTTTTGCTTTTTCATACTCTTTAGCAGTTACAACATCCTTGCTTGGTTCTAAGTATTTGTAATGTTTAAATTCTACACCACCTTTATTCCCTGATACAGCGTATGGCGCTGAAAATGGAACTAAGCGTTGTACATTTGGACGAGGATATTGTGAGTTGAGTGGAATCAAAAGAGCACTATCTGTTAACCAAGCCTGAGCCGCTGCGTACTTTTCATAGCGCGTATTCAAGTTTGCAGTTTCCTTACCAGCATCGGTAATCAGTTGTTCATACTCATCCAAACCAACCGCTGCCACAGCTTCTTTACTTTGACCAGCATCATAACCCATATAAGTTCTTGTATTTTCACCCTTAGATGGATTGATCACATCTAGATAAGTTGAAGGGTCTTGGTAATCTGGGTTCCATCCAACATTATTGGAGATGTCCCAATCTTCCTGAGCGGCATTTTCAGCAAAGTAAGTAATATTGTTTGCTTCATCCTGTGATACCTGTTGAATATCAACTACAACATTCTCTTTACCTAGAGAGTTTTCAATGGATTGTTTCAACGATTGAACACGTTGAACCTTACTAGTTGCTGTTTGGTCAACTGGCATATCAAGGTGAATAGGGAATTCAACACCTTCCGCTTGAAGAGCTTCCTTCGCTTTAGCAAACTCCGCTTTGGCTTTTTCAGGATTGTAAAGACTATCTTGACCATCCTTGAAATTCACACCTTTCCACTCTTCCTTGTCTGCCAGCTTTTCAGTGACCATATCACCAAAACTCTTGCCTTCTGACTGAACAAAGTCTGACGGAACAAACAAACTACGTAAGAGCTTCGTTGCTCCATCTTTACCATTAACTTGCGCTGTATATGCCTTACGGTCAATGGCAAAAGTTAGAGCTTGGCGGAAATCTTTATTCAGAATAGCTTTCTTAGTAGATGATTTCTGTGCATCTGTTGTCTTTGAAGTATGATTATAGCTTTGACGGTCAATGTTCATACCTACCAAGAAAGTACCTGAATCTTGCAAGCCATAAACAAGATTATCCTTGAACTTGCTTGCATACTTCTTGTAACCGCCTGAATTTGGATTAAGAACAGCACGAGAAAAACCACTTTCATCAAAACCACGTACGGCTGTATCTATATCCTGCCCGTCAAAATAAGTTAATTTTACAGCGTCAAAATGCACGTTATCCTTATCCCAATAAGCTGTATTTTTTGCCATTTCAATAGATGATTTGGCAGTTAAAGACTTGAGGAGGAATGGTCCGTTATATAAGAGTGAGGATGGATCAGTAGCGGAAGCAAAATTTTTCCCTTTTGATTTAAGAAATTCTTCATTTACCGGAGCTAAAATTCCCATCGTTGTTTTAGAATTCCAAAATGTCTCAGGTTTTTCTAAAGTATACTGAACGGTACGATCATCCACTGCTTTAACACCAACTGAACTAAAGTCCTTGTTAGCCCCTGATACATAATCATTCAAACCTTTAATAGAATTTTGTACTAGGTAAAGTGCTGCTGACTTATTATCGACCGCATACTTGAGTCCTGTAACAAAATCTTGTGCCTTAACATTTGCATACTCTTCACCCTCAGAAGTATACCACTTAGCATCTTTACGGATCTTATAAGTATAGGTCAAGCCATCCTTAGATACTGACCAATCTTCGGCCATGGATGGTATAAGGTTACCGTACTTATCGTTTTCTAAAAGACCATCAATAAGGTTTGATGTTAAGTCTGTTGTAGCAGATTTTCCTGTCGTTAAGTAGTTCAAATTATCAGGATCTGTTTCATAAATATAACTGAATGTTGCTGAACTACTTGACTTTGAGCCACCAGAGCAAGCCGCAAGTGTCCCTGCAGCAAGTAGGGTGACCCCTGCTAACGCAAAAAGTTTACTTTTTTTCATAGAACGTTCTCCGTATAATTAATTTTATCTATAATTATACCATACCCGAGCGAAAAAGCAAACTAAATATTCAGACAATTTGATGACAAATGCAATTTATTTTACTTTTTACTCTTTTAACAAAGCAAAAGGCTGGTTTCCCAGCCTCAAAACAGACTTATTTGGCTCTATAATTTCTGTAGTGGGTAAAATCACTTTAGGAATTATGGAGCCTATTTTGTTGTAGAAAAAAAGTCCCATAAGACCTATAATGAAAAGCGATCAAACCATCATTAGAAAGAATCTTATGGAACAATTAAATTTTATCACAAACTTACTGGAAATCAAAGACCCTAACATTACGATTTTGGATGTTCTAGATGCTGGTACACATAAAGAAATCATGGCTAAGCTAGATTATCCCGCTCCTAAATGCCCTCACTGCCAA
>NZ_KB904423.1 GCF_000380065.1 Streptococcus massiliensis DSM 18628
ATGATAGAAGGCGTGGAAGTGACAATCCTCCAAAGTATTCACCACTTTTTCAATCGTAAAGACGAGATGGTCTTGTGGCAAGAAAGAACTGATTTCTAGTGGTAAAGTTGTTTGATTTGTGTTATAGTGAATATGCATGGGATAGCCTTTCTAAATGGTTTATTGTGCAATTCTATTTTACCAAGACTATCGCAACCATGCAAAAAAGCAACGGATTTGCCGTTGCTTTTTTTGGAGATAAGGGACTATTGTCCCAGGCTCTTGATATTTATAATCCCATAAGATAATCGTCGTCTTGCATGGCTTCGACTTCACCGAGCAGGTAGCCATTTCCGACTTGCGAGAAGAAGTCGTGGTTGCTGGTTCCGGTCGAGATACCGTTCATGACGATTGGATTGACATCGTCAGCTGTGTCAGGAAAGAGCGGGTCTTGCCCCAAGTTCATCAGTGCCTTATTGGCATTGTAACGGAGAAAGGTTTTGACTTCCTCGGTCCAGCCGACACTGTCATAGAGGCTTTCCGTATAGCCTTCTTCGTTTTCGTAGAGCTTGTAGAGCAGGTCATACATCCAGTCGCGGAAGTTGTTTTGCTTTTCTTCGGACAATTCGTTAAAGCCCAGCTGGAATTTGTAGCCGATGTAAGTTCCGTGAACCGATTCATCGCGGATAATCAGCTTGATAATTTCAGCGACGTTGGCAAGTTTGTTATTGCCCAAATAGTAGAGCGGCGTGAAGAAACCAGAGTAGAAGAGGAAGGTTTCCAGAAAAACGCTAGCAACTTTCTTCTCTAAGGCATTGCCATTGAGGTAGATTTCGTTGACAATTTCCGCCTTCTTTTGTAGATAAGGATTGGTATTGGTCCATTCGAAGATTTCATCAATTTCCGCCTTGGTGTTGAGGGTCGAAAAGATAGATGAGTAAGACTTAGCATGGACAGATTCCATGAATTGGATATTATTGAGGACGGCTTCCTCGTGCGGTGTGCGCGCATCGCCGCGGATGGCTTCAACACCTGATTGTGACTGCATGGTATCAAGCAGGGTCAAGCCGCCAAAGACCTTACCAACCAAGTCCTTTTCCTTGTGGGACAATTTTCTCCAGTCGTCCAAGTCGTTGGACAAGGGGATGCGCGTGTCCAGCCAGAATTGCTCGGTCAGCTTTTCCCAAGTTGACTTATCAATAATGTCCTCGATAGCATTCCAGTTTATGGCTTTGTAGTAAGTGTTCATAGTGGTTCCTTTTTACATAATCTAAAAGTTTGTAGCGCAGTAGTTGTCTGGCTTCTCCCTACGCTTTTTCAAGCTCGTGACAAGCCTAGTCAACCTTGCATGGTAGGACGACAAAGCAAAATCAGAGATTTTCTGGCTTTTGTCCTAGTCCCTAAATCACACAGCTTTCGCATTGGTTGGCGCCGACTTCGTCTCCATTATCCGTAAAGGTACGGACATAGTAGATTGACTTGATGCCTTTGTTAAAGGCATAGTTGCGCAAAATTGATAGGTCGCGCGTGGTTTGCTTGCTTTCGTGCTTCCATTCGTAGATGCCTTGTGGAATATCGCTGCGCATAAAGAGCGTGAGCGAGAGCCCTTGGTCTACGTGCTCAGTTGCTGCAGCGTAAACATCAATCACCTTGCGCATGTCCATATCGTAAGCGCTGGTATAGTAGGGAATGGTCTCGGTAGAAAGCCCAGCCGCTGGATAGTAAATCTTTCCGATTTTCTTTTCTTGGCGTTCTTCAATCCGCTGCGTAATTGGGTGGATTGAAGCAGAGACATCGTTGATGTAGCTGATAGAGCCGTTTGGCGCCACTGCTAAGCGGTTTTGGTGGTAAAGTCCGTCTGCCATGACCTTGTCACGAAGAGCCGCCCAGTCGCTAGCTGTCGGGATGAAAATTCCTTCAAACAATTCTTTGACGCGGTCTAATTTTGGCAGATATTTGTCCGTTAGATATTTATCAAAGTAAGTACCGTTAGCGTAGTCCGATTTTTCAAAGTTATGGAAAGTCACGCCGCGTTCGCGAGCGATATTGTTTGACTCGACCAAAGTCCAGTAGTTCATGAGCATAAAGTAGATGCTGGTAAATTCCACGGCTTCAGCTGACCCGTAATCAATGAGCTGTTGCGCCAGATAGCTGTGGAGACCCATTGCCCCTAGTCCAAAGGTATGCGCTTGGCTGTTACCGTGGTCAATGGTTGGCACGGCCTTGATGTGTGAGCTGTCCGTAACGAAGGTCAGCGCGCGGGTCATAGTGCGGATTGATTTTCCAAAGTCAGGCGAAGTCATCATGTTGACCACATTGGTTGAGCCCAGGTTACATGAAACGTCCGTTCCCATTTTCAGAAATTCTTGCGCATCGTTGATGAGGCTCGGCTCTTGTACTTGAAGGATTTCCGAGCAAAGGTTACTCATGATAATCTTGCCGTCCACTGGATTAGCGCAGTTAGCCGTGTCAATATTGACGACATAAGGGTAGCCAGATTCTTGCTGCAACTTGGAAATTTCTGTTTCCAAATCGCGTGCCTTAATCTTGGTCTTGGTAATCTTAGGATTGGCAACTAGCTCATCGTATTTTTCCGTGATGTCAATATAAGCGAAAGGAAGGCCGTATTCACGCTCGATTGAGTAAGGGCTGAAGAGGTACATGTCCTCGTTTTTGCGTGCCAATTCGTAGAATTTATCAGGAATGACCACACCGAGAGACAAGGTCTTGACCCGCACTTTCTCATCCGCATTTTCCTTTTTGGTAGAAAGGAAAGCGACAATGTCAGGGTGGAAGACATTGAGGTAAACCACACCAGCCCCTTGGCGTTGTCCCAGTTGGTTAGAGTAGGAGAAGCTGTCTTCAAAGAGCTTCATGACAGGAACGACACCAGATGCTGCTCCCTCGTAACCCTTGATTGGAGCACCGGCTTCTCGCAGGTTGCTGAGGGAAATGCCGACCCCGCCTCCGATACGAGACAGTTGCAGAGCTGAGTTAATGGAGCGACCGATTGAGTTCATGTCGTCCGTTACTTGGATAAGAAAGCACGAAACCAATTCACCACGGCGCGCGCGTCCCGCATTGAGGAAACTTGGTGTCGCTGGCTGATAACGCTGGTGGATAATTTCGTTGGCGATGTTCTTGGCAATCTCTTCATCACCGTTGGCAAAGTAGAGGGCGTTAAAAAGAACGCGATCTTCCATACTTTCCAAATAGTACTCGCCGTCGTTAGTCTTGAGGGCGTATTGATTGTAGAATTTGTAAGCTGCCATGAAGGATTTAAAATGAAAATCCTGCTCATGGATGAAAGCTGTCAATTCCTCAATATATTCGGGACGGTAGAGTTTAATGAAAGCCTCTTCCAAATAATTTTCTTCTATTAGATAGTTGATTTTTTCAGTAATAGAAGAGAAGGACTTGGTGTTTGGCTCAACATTTTCTTTAAAGAAAGCGTCCAAGGCTTCCTTGTCCTTGTGGAGCATGATTTGCCCGTTGATCGGACGGTTGATTTCGTTGTTTAAGCGGAAATATGATACGTCGCTTAGATTTTTTAATCCCATAAAAATTCCTATCTAAGTTTTTTAAAAAGCACAAAAAAAGAAAGGTCTTCTATTTATGAAATAGAAGAATTAAGCTAAGTTTTTCAATTTTGCTGGCTGAAAACCAGAAAAGCTTTCAGTCGGTGTTTGAATGACTGGTGCAGCAGAAAAACCAAGATTTTTCACGTGAGCGATATATTCTGGCTGTTCGTCCAGATTGATTTCGCGATATTCTACATGATTTGTATCTAAAAAGCGTTTTGTCATCTTGCATTGGACACAATTATTTTTTGAATAAATGGTTACCATAAGTCTAAACTCCTGAAAAAATAAATTCTGTAATCAGTATACCAGAAACAAGGAAAATGTCAATATTTTGTGCTCAAAATCTTTTTGTTGGAAATTCAAACACAATATATAGTGTTTTTGTAGTATAACTTTAAAACAGAAAACACGTGAAAGCAAATGGCGTAGAGGCTTGAGAGCTATTATAAAAAATAAATCTGGTGTTTTTGCAAGTTGTTTTGATAGCATATTTAAAGTGGTTAGGCAAAACAAAGAACTTTCACGAGTATTTCAGGAATTTCTCTGAAAAAGACAAAAGAGAGGTCATAAAATTCTTGAAAAAGTTTTCCTGCCGTGGTATAATACTAAGTTGTAAGGGTTATCAAGCCCAAAAAAGATTACAAAAGGAGAGTCTAACTATGGCTTCTAAAGAATTCCACGTTGTGGCAGAAACTGGTATCCACGCACGTCCTGCAACTTTGCTTGTTCAAACAGCTAGCAAATTTGCTTCAGATATTACTCTTGAATACAAAGGTAAATCTGTAAACTTGAAATCTATCATGGGCGTAATGAGTCTTGGCGTTGGTCAAGGTGCTGATGTTGTGATTTCAGCTGAAGGTGCTGATGCTGACGATGCTCTTACTGCTATCACAGAAACTATGGAAAAAGAAGGGTTGGCATAAAACATGACAGAAATGCTTAAAGGAATTGCAGCATCTGACGGTGTTGCTGTTGCAAAGGCATATCTACTTGTTCAACCAGACTTGTCATTTGAAACTGTTTCAGTTGAGGATACAAGCGCAGAGGAAGCTCGTTTAGATGTGGCTCTTGAAGCTTCTCAAAACGAGCTTTCTCTTATTCGGGAGAAAGCAGTAGATAGCCTTGGTGAAGAGGCAGCGCAAGTTTTTGATGCTCACTTAATGGTTTTGGCTGATCCAGAAATGATCGGTCAAATCAAAGAAACCATCCGTAATAAAAAAGTCAATGCAGAAGCAGGACTTAAAGAAGTCACAGACATGTTTATCACGATTTTTGAAAATATGGAAGACAACCCATATATGCAAGAACGTGCGGCAGATATTCGCGATGTGACGAAGCGTGTCTTGCGTTTCTTTGGCATTGGTGAAAGTCAGCTGGTTACGATTTTGGCGGATTTGATTGACAAGCAGACCGACCCGACCATTGCTCCTTATGCAAAGACGGGTGAAGTGACCCTGCGTTTGTCGACCAAGGCGATTAGTCAGGAGCTAGCCAATCTCAAGCTGGATACGGTGGAGCAGGAAATTCTGGCGCATGGGAATTTAGCAGAGCTTTTTTATGGCTGTGGCGATGATAATTCTTTGGCGAAGACGACTTTTGACTTGCTGAAAGAAACGGGCAAGACCATAACTGCGGCAGAGAGCCTGACAGCGGGACTGTTTCAAGCTAGTTTAGCTGATTTTTCAGGCGCTTCTGCTGTTTTCAAGGGTGGTTTTGTCACTTATAGCATGGAAGAAAAGAGCAAAATGCTGGACATTCCGCTAGCAGACTTGAAAGAGCAGGGAGTAGTCTCGACTTTCACGGCTGAAAAAATGGCAGAGCAGGCACGAAAACTGACTGAGAGTGACCTAGCGGTGAGTTTGACTGGAGTGGCAGGGCCAGACAGTCTGGAAGGGCAGCCTGCAGGGACGGTTTTCATCGGCTTAGCAACGGCGGAGAAGGTCGAGTCTGTTCGGGTCAATATCGCAGGCAGAAGTCGCTCAGATGTGCGAGAAATTGCTGTTCTACACGCTTTTAATCTAGTACGAAAGACTTTATTAAAAGCCTAAATTTTGGTATAATGATAAGAGTGCCGATTTGCAACTTTTTAGAAAAAAACAGGAGAAATAAATGGCGAAAAAACAAAAAAAATTGGATGAAATTACGAAAAAATTTGGCGATGAACGCCAGAAAGCCTTGGACAATGCCTTAAAAAATATCGAAAAAGATTTTGGTAAGGGTGCGATTATGCGTCTGGGTGAGCGAGCTGAGCAAAAAGTTCAGGTCATGAGCTCAGGAAGTCTGGCTCTGGACATTGCTTTGGGAGCTGGTGGTTATCCTAAGGGACGGATTATTGAGATTTACGGACCAGAAAGTTCTGGTAAGACGACGGTAGCCCTCCACGCGGTTGCGCAAGCGCAAAAAGAAGGCGGAATTGCTGCTTTTATCGATGCTGAGCACGCTCTGGATCCTGCTTATGCAGCTGCCTTGGGAGTAAATATTGACGAGCTCCTCTTGTCTCAGCCGGATTCAGGGGAGCAAGGTCTGGAAATCGCTGGGAAATTGATTGACTCAGGTGCTGTTGATTTAGTTGTCGTTGACTCGGTGGCAGCCCTGGTGCCGCGCGCTGAAATTGATGGCGATATCGGTGACAGCCACGTTGGTCTGCAAGCTCGGATGATGAGCCAAGCCATGCGTAAGTTGTCAGCTTCCATTAACAAAACCAAGACCATTGCTATTTTCATCAACCAACTACGGGAAAAGGTCGGCATTATGTTCGGAAATCCCGAAACAACACCAGGTGGACGCGCGCTCAAGTTCTACGCTTCTGTCCGTCTAGATGTGCGTGGAAATACGCAAATCAAAGGGACAGGCGACGAAAAGGACACCAATGTTGGTAAGGAAACCAAGATTAAGGTCGTTAAAAACAAGGTCGCTCCGCCGTTCAAGGAAGCCTTTGTCGAAATCATGTATGGCGAAGGGATTTCAAAAACGGGTGAGTTGATTAAGATTGCAACTGATTTGGATATTATCCAAAAGGCAGGGGCTTGGTACTCCTACAAGGGCGACAAGATTGGGCAAGGCTCTGAAAATGCCAAGAAATACTTGGCTGACCACCCAGAAATCTTTGAAGAAATTGACCGCCAAGTACGGGTCAAATACGGTTTGATTGAAGGAGTAGAAACAGAAGACTTAGAAACTGAAACCGCGAAACAAGAAGAACCGAAACAAGAAGAAGTTGTTCTTGAGTTGGATGACGCCATTGAAATTGAAGAGTAAAAGCAAAGAGCCTGGGACAAAATAATTCTCAGCCACAAAAAAAGCTAGAGCTTCCCAATTGCGGAACTCTAGCTTTTTAATTTTGAGTCGTTCTCTTATTGTATTTTAGGAGGTTATTGGCCATAAGTACCAATCCCATGTCAATTCTCACTTGACGCTTCCCTCTCAGATTACATCTCTTGTAACCCAAACAAGCCTTTATCTGCCCAAAGACAGGTTCCACATCAATCTTGCGTTGAGCGAAAATCTGTCTACCTTGGGGAGATAAAAGCGCCTGACATTCT
>NZ_KB904424.1 GCF_000380065.1 Streptococcus massiliensis DSM 18628
AGGGTGATAAGACGGGCGACCAAAGGCATGATAGAAGGCGTGGAAGTGACAATCCTCCAAAGTATTCACCACTTTTTCAATCGTAAAGACGAGATGGTCTTGTGGCAAGAAAGAACTGATTTCTAGTGGTAAAGTTGTTTGATTTGTGTTATAGTGAATATGCATGGGATAGCCTTTCTAAATGGTTTATTGTGCAATTCTATTTTACCAAGACTATCGCAACCATGCAAAAAAGCAACGGATTTGCCGTTGCTTTTTTTGGAGATAAGGGACTATTGTCTCAGGCTCTTTTTGATTGAAAAATAAGAGAAAATTAGCCTTTTTTTAGGCTTTATGGTATACTTTTATTATAAAGGAGGGAGTCTCATGGCAATTAAAAATGCAGAAATTTTAGTGCCTGTTGCAGAAGCTTTAGGGCTAAATGTGGATGAAGAAGAAAATGTTATTTTTGGTCAAAATGACGGATTGACTCTTTATATAAATAAAAATTCTTCAGCGAATATTTATCAAATTCATTTTTGCTTGAAAAAAGAAGATGGGGTCGAAACAAGCAAAGATATACTAAAAAATGCCAGTAAAACGATTAAACATCTAATGGGACCGACCATTAATGAACCGGTCATCATGTATAGTGTCAAAGCTGGCATGACCAAGGAAAAAACCAAGGATCGGCTAATAACAGTTTCTCAAGAGCTCATAGCTTATTTAAAGGAGCATCATTTTCAAAATGTTTGTGAGAAAATAGGTTTGACAGGGCATACAGATGTTTGCCAAGTAAAAGGTGGTCTTCACTTCCTCAGTCCAAAAGGTTTTGAAGATTTTAGCTTTGAAGCGAATACTGAAAATCAGCTTTATGATGGCCAGAAGGAAAATGTTGGAGCTGGTATTATTGGAGCCTTGTTGGGAAGTCTTGTTGGTTCTTTGGCAGTGCTTTTAGTTGGTCAGATGGGCTATGTGTCTGTGTGGACTGGGATTGCCATGGGGGTATGTACACTGAAAGGTTATGAACTGTTAGCTAAAAAACTTTCTCGTAAGGGAGTGGTGTTCAGTGTTGTTATCATTTTGGTTATGACCTTTATTGCTAATCAATTTGACTGGGCACTGACCATTGCACGTCAAGCGAATGTGAACGTCTTTGATGCATTTCAAGCCATGGGCACTCTGATGAGTGAAGGTTACATTGATATGGGAGTTTATTATGGAAATCTAGCTCTGTTGTACTTGTTCTCAGCAGGTGGAGCTCTCTTAATGATTTGGGAAATGGTAGCTAGAAATAAAAAGCGTTACGTATCACGTAAATTATAAAAAATGAAAAACTGGTTTTAGCCAGTTTTTTTCGTCTCTTATCGAAAATATTGTCCATTTATGGTACAATAGAGTGTATTTGTAAAGAAAAGAGAGTAAGAATGCTAGAAAAAGTAGATTTGATGAAAGAACAGTTACAAGGAATTGATATTCGTTTTGACGAACCTCTCAAAAAATACACCTATACCAAGGTAGGTGGACCAGCGGATTATTTGGTTTTTCCGCGCAATCGGTATGAGCTGGCGCGGGTTGTACATTTCGCCAATCAACAGGAAATTCCTTGGATGGTGCTGGGCAATGCTAGCAATATTATCGTGCGTGACGGCGGTATTCGTGGCTTTGTCATCATGTTTGATAAGCTCAATACGCTGACGGTCAATGGCTATACGATTGAGGCAGAAGCAGGTGCCAACCTGATTGAAACCACGCACGTGGCGCTCTACCATAGCTTGACGGGCTTTGAATTTGCCTGCGGTATTCCGGGCAGCGTTGGCGGGGCGGTCTTTATGAACGCGGGTGCCTACGGCGGTGAGATTGCCCACCTTCTTGTTTCTTGTAAGGTCTTGACGCCGCAGGGTGAGCTAAAGACGATTTCAGGTGAAGACATGAAGTTTGGCTACCGTCAGTCCTTGGTTCAAGAGACGGGCGATGTTGTCGTGTCTGCTAAGTTTGCTCTCGCACCAGGCAATCATGCCACGATTTCACAGGAAATGAACCGTTTGACCCATTTGCGTGAGCTCAAGCAGCCTCTGGAACATCCGTCTTGCGGCTCTGTTTTTAAACGTCCGCTAGGGCATTTTGCGGGGCAGCTGATTAGCGAAGCGGGGCTCAAGGGGCACCGAATTGGTGGCGTGGAAGTGTCAACCAAGCACGCTGGCTTTATGGTCAATGTGGCGGGTGGTAGCGCGCAAGATTACGAAGACTTGATTGCCTACGTGATTGAAAAAGTGGCTGACAGCTCTGCTATTACCCTAGAGCCTGAAGTGCGGATTATTGGTGAATATGCGGCGGATGCCGCTCACGGCTGAAAAAGAAGGAATTTATGAAAATTGAAAAAACCAATTATCGAGTTCAAAAATGTCTCTAAAGTTTTTGAGGATAACAATACAACTGTTTTAAAAAATATCAATTTTGAGTTGGAAGAAGGGAAGTTCTACACGCTTTTAGGCGCGTCCGGCTCAGGAAAATCAACGATTTTGAATATTATTGCGGGGCTCTTAGACGCTTCTAGCGGCGACGTTTACTTGGACGGCGTGCGCATCAATGACATTCCGACTAACAAGCGCGATGTCCACACGGTCTTTCAGTCCTATGCTCTTTTTCCTCATATGAATGTGTTTGAAAATGTGGCTTTTCCGCTGCGTTTGAAGAAAGTAGAGAAAAAAGAAATTGAGCGGCGAGTGGCAGAGGTCTTGAAAATGGTGCGCTTGGACGGCTATGAGCGGCGTTCTATTCGCAAGCTCTCTGGTGGGCAACGCCAGCGGGTTGCTATTGCGCGGGCCATTGTCAATCAACCGCGTCTGGTCTTGCTAGATGAGCCCTTGTCAGCTCTTGACTTGAAGTTGCGGACGGACATGCAGTATGAACTGCGTGAATTGCAGCAGCGTTTGGGCATTACCTTTGTCTTTGTCACTCACGACCAGGAAGAAGCGCTAGCTATGAGTGACTGGATTTTCGTCATGAATGACGGTGAAATTGTCCAGTCTGGGACGCCCGTTGACATCTACGACGAGCCAATCAATCACTTTGTTGCCACCTTTATCGGCGAGTCCAATATCCTTGCCGGGCGTATGATTGAGGACTATCTGGTCGAATTTAACGGTAAACGCTTTGAAGCGGTAGACGGGGGCATGCGTCCCAATGAAGCGGTGGAAGTGGTGATTCGTCCAGAGGATTTGCGGATTACCTTGCCAGAAGAAGGCAAACTGCAAGTCAAGGTGGACACCCAGCTTTTCCGCGGCGTACACTACGAAATCATTGCCTATGACGAATTGGGCAACGAATGGATGATTCACTCGACCCGCAAGGCGATTGTGGGCGAGATTATCGGCCTCCAATTTGAGCCAGAAGACATCCACATCATGCGTCTCAACGAAACCGAGGAAGAATTTGATGCGCGGATTGAAGAATATGTCGAAATCGAAGAGCAAGAAGCAGGGCTGATTAACGCCATTGAGGAGGAAAGAGATGAAGAAAACAACCTCTAGGCTCTTTGTGTTGCCTTATGTCTTGTGGATTTTGCTCTTTGTGCTCGCGCCGGTTGCTATGATTGTGTTTCAATCTTTTTTGGATATTGAGCATCATTTTACGCTGGACAATTACAAGACCTTTTTCAGCGCCCAGAATTGGACCTATCTGAAAATGAGTTTCAATTCCATTCTCTACGCGGGCATTATCACGCTGGTGACCTTGCTCATCAGCTATCCGACGGCATTTTTCCTGACTCAGCTCAAGCATCGCCAGCTCTGGCTCATGCTGATTATCCTGCCGACTTGGGTCAATCTTTTGCTCAAGGCTTATGCCTTCATTGGGATTTTCGGGCAAAATGGCTCGGTCAATCAATTTCTAACCTTTATAGGCTTGGGGCCGCAGCAGATTTTGTTTACGGATTTTTCCTTCATTTTTGTGGCTAGCTATATCGAGCTGCCCTTTATGATTTTGCCGATTTTCAATGTCCTAGACGATATGGACCAAAATCTCATAAATGCCAGTTTCGACTTAGGTGCCAATCGCTGGCAAACCTTTCGGCGGGTGATTTTTCCGCTGTCCATGAATGGCGTCAGAAGCGGTGTTCAGTCGGTTTTCATTCCCAGCCTCAGCCTCTTTATGCTGACGCGTTTGGTTGGTGGAAATCGCGTGATTACGCTGGGAACGGCGATTGAGCAGCATTTTTTGACAACCCAAAACTGGGGCATGGGTTCCACAATCGGCGTTGTCCTGATTGTCGCTATGCTTCTTACCATGTGGCTGACTAAAGAGAGGAGGAAAGAATGAAAAAATTTGCTTCCACTTATTTAGCCCTTGTGTTTTTGCTGCTTTATCTGCCGATTTTCTACTTGATTGCCTATGCCTTTAATAGCGGCGACGATATGAATAAGTTTACGGGCTTTAGCCTGACCCATTTTCAAGCCATGTTTGGCGACAGCCGCTTGATGCTGATTTTGGTGCAGACTTTCTTTCTGGCTTTCCTATCCTCGCTTTTGGCAACGGCTATCGGCACCTTTGGCGCCATTTATATCTATCAAGCTAGAAAGAAGTGGCAGGGGCTTTTTCTCGGTTTAAATAACATCTTAATGGTCGCGCCCGATGTCATGATTGGGGCGAGTTTCCTGATTTTATTTACCGTTGCAGGCTTCCAATTAGGCTTTGTCTCTGTTCTTGCGAGCCATGTGGCTTTTTCCATTCCCATTGTTGTTCTTATGATTTTGCCACGCTTGCAGGAAATGAACGATGATATGATTAAGGCGGCTTACGACTTGGGGGCTAGTCAGCCGCAAATGCTTAAGGAAATTATGCTGCCTTATCTAACGCCAGCTATTATCGCAGGCTATTTTATGGCTTTTACTTATTCTTTGGACGACTTTGCCGTGACCTTCTTCGTTACTGGAAATGGCTTTTCTACCCTTTCGGTGGAAATTTACTCGCGGGCACGCCAAGGAATTTCCCTAGAAATCAATGCTTTGTCAGCCTTGGTCTTTCTTTTTAGCATTTTCCTAGTCATCGGCTATTACTTCATTTCCAGAGAAAAGGAGGCAGAATGAAAAAACTTTATTCATTTTTAGTGGGCGTACTTGTCATTATCCTCGCTCTCTGGGCAATAACGGTGCGGCTAGAAAGCCAAAGCAAAAGCAATGACAGCAACAAACTGGTCATTTTCAACTGGGGCGACTATATCGACCCTGACTTGCTCAAGGAATTTACCAAGGAAACGGGCGTGCAGGTGCAGTACGAGACCTTTGACTCCAATGAGTCCATGTACACCAAGATTAAGCAGGGCGGAACGACCTACGACATCGCCATTCCAAGCGAATACATGATTTCCAAGATGATGTCAGAGAAGCTCCTGACCGAGCTCGACCACAGCCAGATTAAGGGCTTGGAAAATATCGGTTCCAACTTTCTCAACCAGCCTTTTGACCCTGACAATCGCTACTCTGTTCCTTATTTTTGGGGAACGCTGGGTATTGTCTACAATAGCGAGCTGGTAGACCGAGCGCCCGAGCATTGGAATGACCTCTGGCGACCAGAATATAAAAATTCCATTATGCTGATTGACGGGGCGCGTGAGGTTATGGGGATTGGACTTAATTCGCTAGGATACAGCCTAAATTCTAAGAATGAAGGGCAGCTGCAAAAAGCGGTTGACAAACTCTACACCCTGACGCCCAATATCAAAGCCATTGTGGCAGATGAGATGAAGGGCTACATGATTCAAAACAATGCCGCCATTGGCGTCAGCTTTTCTGGCGAGGCGCGGCAGATGTTGGACAAGAATGACAAGCTACGCTACGTCGTGCCGACCGAGGCTAGCAACCTCTGGTTTGACAATATGGTCATTCCCAAGACGGTGAAAAATAAAAAAGCGGCCTATCAGTTTATCAACTTTATGCTGCGTCCAGAAAATGCCTATAAAAATGCCTTATACGTCGGCTATTCCACGCCAAACACATCAGCCAAAACTATGCTACCCAAGGAAATACAAGAGGATACAGCCTTTTATCCGACCGAGGAGACCATGCAGCACTTGGAAGTTTACCAATCGCTGGGCTCAAAATGGCTCGGGATTTACAATGACCTCTATCTGCAGTTCAAGATGTATCGGAAATAAAATCATAACCACCCGTCTAACGGGTGGTTTGCACCAGGGCTATAAGCCCAAATTACCAGCCAGCGCCTAAAGACGCTGGCTTTCACGTTGTTCAAGCCTTATTGCTCTTGACTCGTCACTTGCCTCTCAAAGAGGCGTGTGCACTACTTGCCATTATCCCTAAAGGGATCTTCATACTCTTTCACACTTAATTTATCTAGTGCTATATCATGCTTTACTCGTTCTCAAATTTTCATACTCGTGAAGAAATCATCCACTGGATAATTTCTTTGCTCTTGAATATATTTCTTAATTGTGGCTTCATTGAGACCTACTGTACTTACATAATAACCTTCGGCCCAGAAATGGCGATTGCCAAACTTGTATTTGAGGTTGGCGTGTTTGTCAAACATCATAAGAGCACTTTTGCCTTTCAGGTAGCCCATAAAACTCGAAACGCTTATCCTCGGTGGGATACTCACTAACATGTGAATATGATCTGGCATAAGATGTCCTTCGATAATCTCAACACCTTTATAACTACATAATCGGCGGAATATTTCACCCAAGCTGCTTCTATATTGATTATAGATAATTTTTCGTCTATACTTAGGGGTGAACACAATGTGATATTTACAATTCCACTTTGTGTGTGATAAACTATGTGCTTTTTGAGCCATACTTTTCTCNTTTCGCTTTACAATAGGCTTGAACACCTTTATTGTATCGCGTTTGGAGTTTTTTGGTATAACCTGCGATGCGCACCCGCATAGCGGGTGGTTTATTTGTCTCGCACCTTCGAAGCGAGACGGACTAAAGTCACATAATAAAAA
>NZ_KB904425.1 GCF_000380065.1 Streptococcus massiliensis DSM 18628
GAAGTAGAGACAGCTAAGCTTTCAGCGATGGCTGTCATAGGGACTTTCTCGATTAGTTTTTGAGCGATTTTCTGGTTGACGATGGTTGCAATTTGGTGGTTTTTCTTGACCAGAGAAGTCTCAGCAACAGCCATTTTTCTACAGTCTTTACAGCGGAAACGCCGTTTTCTCAATCGAATCAGCGTTTTGTATCCCGCGCACTCTAAATAGGGAATTTTCGATTCTTTCTGGAAGTCATATTTAGCCATTTGTCCTTGGCAGTGAGGGCATTTAGGCGCAGGATAATCTAGCTTAGCGATGATTTCTTTATGTGTNCCAGCATCTANANNATCNAAAATNGTNATGTTAGGGTCTTTGATTTCCAGTAAGTTTGTGATAAAATTTAATTGTTCCATAAGATTCTTTCTAATGATGGTTTGATCGCTTTTCATTATAGGTCTTATGGGACTTTTTTTCTACAACAAAATAGGCTCCATAATTCCTACAGTGGTTTTACCCACTACAGAAATTATAGAGCCCTTATGTCAGGCTCTTTTTTTACGCCTGCAAAAATGATATACTAGGATAAAAGATGTTAGAAGAAAGTGAATGATAGAATGAAAGCAATTTCTCAGCGTTTGTTGAAGGTGGCGAGCTTTGTGCCTGATGGTGCGCGGCTGCTGGATGTGGGGAGCGACCATGCCTATCTGCCAATCTATCTGACCCAGCAGGGGTGCATTTCCTTTGCGCTGGCTGGCGAGGTGGTAGAGGGGCCTTTTCAGTCTGCTCAAAAAAACGTGCAAGACGAGCAGCTGACCGATAAAATTGAGGTGCGCTTGGCGAGCGGTCTAGCAGCTTTCGAGCCAGCCGACCAGATTGACACCATTGTCATCGCAGGCATGGGCGGGCGCTTGATTGCAGAGATTTTGGAAAATGGCAGAGCTAAACTTCCGCACATTTCCCGCTTGATTTTGCAGCCTAATAACTGTCAGGATGAGGTCCGCAGCTGGCTGGCAGAGCATGGTTTTCAGATTGTGGCTGAGGATATATTGCTCGAAGCAGGAAAATACTATGAAATCATCGTCGCAGAAGAAGGGCAAGCAGCTCTAACGGCTCAAGAAAAACGGTTTGGGCCTTATCTAGTCAAGGAAAAATCTGCTATTTTTCAGGACAAGTGGCAGCAGGAGCTAAAAAAACTGGAACTTGCTTTGGCTCGCATACCAGAAAAAAATCGGGATGAGCGCTCTGCTATGTCCCAAAAAATCCAGGAAATCAAGGAGGTGCTCCATGTTAGCAAGTGAGTTAATCAAGCGATACGAGGCTTTTTGCCCGCAGGAATTGTCCATGGAAGGCGATATTTCGGGGCTGCAAATCGGAAGCCTCAATAAGGAAATCAAGCGGGTCATGATTGCCCTTGATGTGCGCGAGCAGACGGTGGCAGAGGCTATTGAAAAGCAGGTGGATTTGATTATTGTCAAGCATGCGCCGATTTTTCGACCGCTCAAGGACTTGGTGGCAGACAGGGCGCAAAATCAGCTATATTTTGACTTAATCAAACACGATATTGCCGTTTATGTTAGTCACACAAATATTGATGTAGTCAAGGACGGGCTTAACGACTGGTTTTGCCAGCTTTTGGAAATAAAAGAGACGAGCTATCTTAGCGAGACCGCTCCCAATCAGGGAATTGGTCGTGTGGGAACGATTGAACTGCAGACGTTCGCCCAGTTTGCTGAGCGGGTCAAGAGGGCTTTTGCCTCAGACAGTCTGCGCTTGGTGGCTTATGATGAGGTTGATTTGGAGAGAAAGATTGAGCGCGTGGCTATTTGTGGCGGCAGCGGGCAGTCTTTTTACAAAGAGGCTCTGGCTCAAGGAGCACAGGTCTATATCACAGGCGACATTTACTATCATACGGCTCAAGAAATGCTGACTGAAGGGCTCTTGGCACTTGACCCTGGCCACCATATTGAGGTTTTGTTTGTAGAAAAATTAGCCGAAAAATTTGAAACATGGAAAAAAGAGGAAGGCTGGCAGGTTAATATTCTGCCTAGTCAAGCCTCAACCAACCCTTTCCAAGCGATATAAGGGAGCAAATCATGAAAAAAGTAGCGATTGTGGGAGCTGGTATTGTGGGCTCAACAGCGGCTTATTATTTGAGCCGGTCGGCTGATGTGAAAGTAAGCGTTTTTGACAAGGGAACTGGGCAAGCGACCAAGGCGGCAGCGGGCATTATCAGCCCTTGGTTTTCTAAGCGGCGCAACAAGGCTTGGTACAAAATGGCGCGACTGGGGGCAGATTTTTACCAGACCTTGATAGCAGATTTGGTGCAAGTAGGCTGTCCTGTAGACTTTTATCAGCAGACAGGCGTTTATTTGCTCAAGAAAAAGGAAGAAAAGCTAGCTGAGCTCTATGATTTGGCATTGGAGAGACGAGCAGAATCGCCTTTGATTGGCGACTTGCGTATTCTCGGCCGCTCTCAGGTAGAGCAGACCATTCCAAATTTACAGGGCTTTGAGCGCCTGCTCTATGCTTCTGGTGGTGCCAGAGTGGACGGTGCTCTTTTGACCCAGACTTTGCTTGCAGCGGGCAAGTTGTCGCTTATTTCTAAAAAAGTCCAGCTTGAGCGGCGTGGAGAGAGTTATGTACTTGACGGTCAAGTCTTTGATGTGGTCATTCTGGCTTGCGGGGCTTGGCTGGGTCAAGCTTTAGAACCGCTAGGTTATCGGGTGGATGTTCGTCCGCAAAAGGGGCAGCTGCGCGATTATCAGTTGCCTCTTGCGACCGATTCTTATCCGGTCATCATGCCCGAGGGCGGGCTAGACATCATTCCATTTGGGCAGGGAAAGGTCAGCGTCGGAGCCACTCATGAAAATGAGCAAGGCTTTGATTTGACGGTGGACAAGGCTTTGCTGGATGAGTTGGAAAAGGAAGCGCAAACCTATTTTCCAGCGTTAAAAGAAGCGGATGTGTTAGCGGAGCGTGTGGGAACGCGGGCTTACACCAGTGATTTTTCACCCTTTTTCGGACAAGTTCCAGCCAGTCCAAATCTCTATGCAGCTAGCGGCTTGGGCTCATCAGGTCTGACGACGGGACCCTTGATTGGGCAGCAATTAGCCAAAATGGTGCTGGGAGAGGAGCTCCTTTTGGAGCCAGAAAATTATCCTACCAGCCGCTATATCCAGAAAGTGGAGGAATGAGTATGGCAGAAAAGATTTTACAGTGGGTCAATATCGTGTGTCTCAAAGATGACAAAGTTTTGCTGCTAAATCGACAGCATGATAACTTCAAGGGCTGGATTCAGCCTGGAGGTAAAATAGAGGATGGTGAAACAGTTTTTACCGCCGCCGCGCGCGAGCTGAAAGAAGAGACGGGCTTGACAGCGCTAAATTTACAACTAAAAGGAATTTCAGGCTTCATCAATCCGACCAAGAAAGAACGTTATGTTTACTATGACTTTCTCTGCCAAGATTTTACAGGAGACTTGCTGGCCCATTCCTGCGAGGGCGACCCCAAATGGTGGGCGATTTCTGAACTGGCGAAATTAGATATGCAGGACGATATTCGTGAACGCTTGCCTCTTTATTGGCGAGAAGGCTCTTTTGAGCGCATTCACTACTGGGATGAGGAACATGGCTGCATCAAAAAAACAGTCACCAAATGTTATGATTAAGCACTTTCTCCTTTTCTTAATGACATTCTGCTTAAAAAATGATAAAATGTAGATACTATAATAATTGAAAGGCTTTCAAGTTATGAAAGGTATTATTCTTGCTGGCGGTTCTGGTACGCGCTTGTACCCATTGACACGAGCTGCTTCTAAACAACTGATGCCGGTTTACGACAAACCGATGATTTATTATCCACTATCAACCCTCATGCTGGCTGGGATTAAGGATATTTTGATTATTTCTACTCCGACCGATTTGCCACGTTTTGAGGATCTTTTGGGCGACGGCTCTGAGTTTGGTATCAAGCTCTCTTATGCCGAGCAGCCAAGTCCTGACGGGCTCGCGCAAGCCTTTATCATCGGTGAAGAATTTATCGGCGATGACCATGTTGCTTTGATTTTAGGGGACAATATTTATTATGGCCCAGGATTGAGCGGCATGCTGCAAAAGGCAGCAGCAAAAGAAAGCGGAGCAACTGTTTTTGGCTATCAAGTAAAAGACCCCGAGCGCTTCGGTGTTGTGGAATTTGACAAAGAGATGAATGCCATTTCGATTGAGGAAAAGCCAGAGCAACCTCGCTCAAACTACGCCGTGACTGGTCTTTATTTCTACGATAATGACGTGGTTGAGATTGCCAAAAATATCAAACCAAGTGCGCGTGGTGAGCTGGAAATCACCGACGTCAATAAGGCTTACTTAGAGCGCGGTGACTTGTCTGTTGAGCTTATGGGACGCGGTTTTGCTTGGCTCGATACAGGAACTCATGAGAGCCTTCTCGAGGCGGCTCAATATATCGAAACCGTTCAACGCATGCAAAATCTCCAAGTAGCGAACTTGGAAGAAATTGCTTATCGTATGGGCTATATCACGAAAGAACAAGTGCACGTGCTGGCTCAACCGCTCAAGAAAAATGAGTACGGTCGCTACCTCTTGCGCTTGATTGGAGAAGAATAGATGACAGAAAACTTTTTTGGAAAAGAATTGGCCGCTCGCAAGATCAAAGTGATTCCGGGCTTGCTGGAATTTGATATTCCAGTTCATGGTGACAATCGCGGCTGGTTTAAAGAAAACTTTCAAAAAGAAAAAATGCTGCCCCTAGGCTTTCCAGAGAGCTTTTTTGCCGCAGGCAAGCTGCAAAATAATGTCAGCTTTTCACGCAAAAATGTCTTGCGCGGCTTGCATGCTGAGCCTTGGGACAAGTACATCTCTGTCGCAGACAGCGGCAAGGTATTAGGCACTTGGGTGGATTTGCGCGCGGGTGAGACTTTTGGCAATACCTATCAGACCATTATTGATGCTAGCAAAGGGATTTTCGTTCCGCGTGGTGTAGCAAATGGCTTTCAGGTCTTGTCTGATACGGTTTCTTACAGCTATCTGGTCAATGACTACTGGGCGCTGGAATTGAAGCCTAAATATGCCTTTGTCAATTATGCTGACCCAAGCCTTGACATCAAGTGGGAAAATCTGGCTGAGGCAGAGGTTTCTGAAGCAGACAAAAATCATCCATATCTGAAAGATGTAGTGCCTTTGACTGAGGACATGCTCTAGCAGACCAATCATAGAGGAGAAATGACAAATAATGACTGAATACAAAAATATCATTGTGACGGGTGGAGCTGGCTTTATCGGCTCAAACTTCGTTCACTATGTTTACAATAATTTTCCAGATGTGCACATCACCGTTTTGGACAAGCTGACCTATGCGGGAAATCGTGCCAATATTGAGGAAATCTTGGGCGACCGTGTGGAGTTGGTCGTGGCTGACATTGCTGACGCAGAAGTGGTTGACCGTTTGGCGGCCAAGGCTGACGCCATTGTTCACTATGCGGCTGAAAGCCACAATGATAACTCGCTCAATGACCCGAGTCCTTTTATCTACACCAACTTTATCGGGACTTATACCCTGCTAGAAGCGGCGCGCAAGTACGACATTCGCTTCCACCATGTGTCAACAGACGAAGTCTACGGAGATTTGCCTCTGCGTGAAGACTTGCCAGGACATGGTGAAGGACCAGGTGAGAAATTCACCCCTGAAACCAAGTACAATCCAAGCTCGCCTTATTCATCAACCAAGGCAGCTTCTGACTTGATTGTCAAGGCCTGGGTGCGTTCCTTCGGTGTCAAAGCGACCATTTCTAATTGCTCAAATAACTATGGTCCTTACCAACACATCGAAAAATTCATTCCACGCCAAATTACCAATATCCTCTCAGGCATCAAGCCAAAACTCTACGGCGAAGGCAAGAACGTCCGCGACTGGATTCACACCAATGACCATTCATCAGGCGTTTGGGCGATTTTGACCAAGGGACAAATCGGCGAAACCTATCTGATTGGAGCAGACGGTGAAAAGAACAATAAGGAAGTTCTGGAGCTTATTTTGGAGAAAATGGGGCAACCTGCTGATGCTTACGACCACGTGACAGACCGCGCGGGACACGATTTGCGCTATGCGATTGACGCTAGCAAACTCCGCGATGAGCTGGGTTGGAGACCAGAATTTACCAACTTTGAAGCCGGACTAGAAGAAACCATTAAGTGGTACACCGACCACGAAGATTGGTGGAAGGCTGAAAAAGAAGCGGTCGAAGCCAACTACGCCAAGACCCAAGAAGTGATTAAATAGTTTTTTTGAAATGAAACGATTGTTTAGGCTAGAAGATTTCTTAGTTTAAACAATCGTTTTTTAGGGCTCTTTGTCAACTGTAGTGGGTTGATGTCAGCTAAGATCTGGAGAGAACCGAATTGGTTCTCTCCTTTTTGATATTTAAAGCGATGAGNATTCTAGTTTTAAAGTTGTCAAAGTTCCGAAAGCCGAAAGCGTTGCGCTTGATAACCTTGATAAGGTTGTTAGTGGCCTCTAGCTTAGCATTTGAGTAGGGAAGTTCCAAAGCATTGATAATCTTGTCCCTCTCTTTCA
>NZ_KB904426.1 GCF_000380065.1 Streptococcus massiliensis DSM 18628
GTCAAAGCGACTAACACCGAGGTTCTCTCTATTGAACTACCACGTGATACCAAAGGTGGTGCAGGCCATGGCTCTCTCATTATCATTGGTAGTGATGATGTTTCAGATGCTAGACGNGGTNTTGAAGTGGCGCTAGCAACACTGGATCAAACATTTGGAGATGTCTACAGCAATGAAGCTGGACATTTAGAATTCCAATATACAGCTCGGGCCAGTTACGCTATAAACAAAGCTTTCGGTGCGCCACTTGGTAAATCTTTCGGACTAATCTGTGCAGGCCCTGCAGCTATTGGTGTCGTGCTAGCAGATACAGCTGTTAAAGCTGCCAATGTTGAAGTAGTTAGCTATTCTTCGCCAAGTAATGGAACCAGCTACTCAAACGAAGTTATTTTAACAGTCACAGGAGATTCTGGTGCTGTACGCCAAGCAGTTTCTGCTGCTCGTGAAGTTGGGCTTAATCTCTTGGGAAGCCTAGGAGAGCAAGCAGTATCTACTACTAAACCTTATATTTAACAAATTTAATGGAGGAACATTATGAACTCAGATGCACTTGGAATGATTGAAACTCACGGTTTCATTGCAGCGGTTGAAGCAGCTGATGCGATGGCTAAGGCTGCCAATGTCACACTTGTTGGTTACAAACAGATTGGTTCTGGACTTGTGACCGTTCTTGTTCGGGGAGATGTTGGAGCTGTTAAAGCAGCGACTGATGCAGGGACTGCTGCCGCAAGGAATGTTGGTGAAGTAGTTTCTACTCATGTGATCCCTCGACCTCATGGAGATGTCGAAATCATCTTACCTATGAAAGAATAAAATATAATAAATAAAATAAGCTAGTGGACAAAGCCGCTAGCTTATTCTAATAGATAAACATATAATTCCATAGTTGCTTGCTTAAGATTGTGCTGTAATCACGGTCGGCTTGATCATCTGCCACTGCTTTCTTGACCATAGACAGCTCGTCTGTGATGATACCGTCTACACCCAGCAGCAAAGATTGTCGAGTAGCAGCTGTATTATTGACCGTCCAAGCATAAACCTTTTTCTGATTGAGCCAAAGTTTGGTCATGAAATTTTCATCGAGACTACTGTACTCCATGGTGTAGCCCGTCGCCTGTGTCTGCGGGAAAATCGTATTGTAAGGCAGGATAAAGTAAACGGGGATTTTCTTGCTATAGTTGCGCACGCTAGTCACCACCTTGTAATCGAGCGAGTGCATCTGGTGTCCCCGCGCAATGATGTGCGGCCCGTAGGCCTTTAGGAAACGCTGCATCATATCAGACGAGTCTTTGGAGCTGGTCTTGATTTCAATCAAGAGCTTCTGCCCTAGCTCATCGGCTCTTTTGAGGTAATCGCTGAAGCTCGGCAAGGGCGCTTCCTGCCCGTTTTCTCTGACGGTTAAGCGGGTTAACTCTGCCAAGGTCAACTCCTGTGGCCTCTTATTAATACCAGCTAGTTTCTTCAGATTGGCATCGTGCATCATAACAAACTGTCCGTCCGCTGTCTCTTGCACATCCATTTCCACCAGGTCTGGCTTAAGCTGCGCTGTCCTCTCCAAGGCTGGAATGGTGTTTTGCACACCATTTTCCCGATCAACCCCACGGTGCGAAATAATCAAGGAGGGCTGATCTGCCGGCTGAAGGATTGTCAAAGCTCCTTCCAGAGTAAAAAAGGCAGAACTTATCGCCAAAATTCCTCCACGTAGCCAGCTGTGACGCTTTTTCTGCTGAAAGTCTGGTAGAGTCTTTCCTGTTAAAAAGGTCACAAAGAGCAACATGAAATAGATTATTGCTAGGTAAGTGATGATTCTAAGTGAGACAAAATTAATCAATGCAAAAGCAAAGGAAACTCTCGTCGGAAAGGCGTCCGCAAAAGTCTGCACCAGTAAAATGAGAAAGCCCCAGAAATAAAAGAAGAGGGAAGACTTGATGACAAGCCAGACTAGCTGTCCAGCAGTTGACCAGAAGCGCTGGCGGGTTTTGTCCCAGCTATAAGCAACCGCCTCACGCGCACTTTTCCCCTCAAAAAAGAGCTGCGGCAAAGCATAGACCCAGCGCACCGCCAGATAGAGCATGATTGTTCCAAGCGTCAGCATAAGAAGGGCAATCATGGGTTGAGCAAAGAGATAGGTCTGGATAAACTCTGGTAGCAGAATTTTTTCAAAATAATGAATTTTGAGTAGCCGCTTGAGAAAGGGAAAAAGAAAACCTGCGTAGACCAGCAAGAAGAAAGCCTTGGACAGACGAAATTGTCCTATTAAGATTTTAACCTTGGCAAAGGTGCGTTTGAGAAAGCCACGAATAGAGGTTGTCTCAGGCTCCAAAAGCTGACGAACGCCAATAAATATAGCTCCGAGCTGCGTATAAGCCATGAAAAGATTGGCTAAAAAGAGCAGCAAAAAACCTGCTGTTATCAAAGGTTTGCTGAGAAAAACCTGCCCCAGATTGGTGTAGGAAAGATAGGTCGCCCCTGTCAGCCGAAGCAACTCATCTGCTAGCAGAGAATTGAGCGGAATCCAGACCACTTCCATAATAATAAAAATAATAAACAACAAGAGCAAAATCTTGTCCAAGTTATGGTAGAGCTTTCGCAAGCCCAGTCTTTGTTTTTTCATGAATTGTTCCTTGAATGTAGATTTAGCAAGCGCCAAAAATCTTCACTTCGACGCGTAGAGAGGATTGGCCTCGCGGATTAGGTGGCTGTAGTGAGCGGTCAAATCCTCAAAAGCCTGCTCAACTTTAGGCGGAATGTTGACATGAGCCAGATAGTTTTTCCCGCGGGGCCCGTAGCCCGCCTCATCATCGCGCAGACGGGGAATTTCGCCCATGAGAAGACTGATATAGCGCTCCACATCCCACATGCCGAAAATCTCTTGTTCATAGCTCAGCTCGCCTTTATTGTCAACCACGTGCGCTTGATAGCTGGCATAGTTGATAATGGTCAGATTTTGAGGAGCAAATTTGCGCAAAACAGCGTCCATACGCAGCTGCATGGTAGCGTCTTGGCAAAGAATGATGCTATCAAAATCAATCTTCTTTCGCTTTAAAAGCGCCAGCAGATTGGTGATATTGTTGCCGCAGTTGGTGGACTCCGTCTCCAAAAAATCCACGCTCAAGCCGTATTTTTCCTGCAAATAAGCCGCAAAGAGCTCGGCCTCTGACAAATCCTGCTTAGGCAAAGCAAAGCCCAGCTGCTCTATCTTTTCCTCCAAGCTAGCAGTCGTATGCCCCCTGCCGCCAACGATGACATAGTGCTTGGCAAGCTGATTTTCAATCACCTGCGCCAGCACTTCTGCCCCCGCTAAAATACTGCCGCCAAAAAGCACGAAAACATCCGCTTGCTTGATACCGTATTTGCCCTTAAGACAGACTGGCGTCAGCTGCTCCACATCTCGTCTACCACAAAATTCCCCCAAAATATTGATTTTTGCTGCAATCTGGTCTTTCATCTGACGCTCCTTCTCTCTTAAAGCAAAGAAATCTCAGCTAGACAACTGAGATTTGTTTTATTTGCCAAATAACCGTGCGAAAAATCCTTTTTTCTCCTGCTCCTGCACTTTTTCTTTTGCTTCTTCCAATTCTAACTTCAGAGTATCACGGTCTTTCATGGATTGCAGGGTTAGTTGCTGCTGCTGGTCGAGCTGCTTGTCTTTTTCTGCAATCTGAACATCCTTAATCCGAATTTGCTCGTCTTTTTTAGCCAACTGCTGGTCTTTTGATTTGAGCTGCTCATAGAGCCGAACGATTTCCGCATTCTTTTCATCCACCAAAATCTCCATGAGTTCACGTTGTTTAATGTCTTCACTGACTGGTTCATCTTCAAAAATCGTTTTTTGGTAATGCTCTTCCAGCTTAATCAAACCGCTGCGTGTAACAACTGTTACACCCTTATCGTTCTTAGTTGTATCTTCAGGTTCTAGCAATTTCACGCGAGAATTAACCGCCTGACGGCTGACACCCAAAATCTCGGCCAACTCGCTCACTGTCTTTTCAATCGTCATAATTTCCTCTGATTTTTCTTGATAAATAGATACCTAAATCTTATCATATCAAGCCTTAACTGTCAAATATTCCCTTTATTTTATAAGGAGATGAGGGCGCTCCTTTTCTTCCCTTTTTATGTTAAAATAGAGCTATGATAGATTTTGATACCATTATTATTGGAGGGGGGCCTGCGGGTATGATGTCCGCTATCGCAAGTAGCTTTTATGGGCAGCACACCCTTCTCATCGAAAAAAATAGACGTCTGGGCAAAAAGCTGGCTGGTACGGGCGGCGGCCGCTGCAATGTCACCAACAACGGTAGTCTAGACGACTTGCTGGCTGGCATTCCGGGCAATGGGAGCTTTCTCTACAGCGTTTTTTCCCAGTTTGACAACCACGATATTATCCATTTTTTTGAGGAAAATGGCGTTGCTTTAAAGGTGGAGGATCACGGGCGCGTTTTCCCAGCGACTGATAAATCCAAAACGATTATTGATGCTCTGGAAAAGAAAATGCTGGACTTGGGCGTAAGCATTCAAACCAAGACAGAAGTCGTCTCTGTCAGAAAAGAAGACGGACGCTTTATCATCAAGTCCAATCAGGATAGCTGGACAGCGGAGCGGCTGATTGTCACGACTGGCGGCAAGTCTTATCCGTCCACTGGCTCAACTGGCTTCGGGCATGAAATTGCTCGCCATTTTAAGCACACGATTACAGAGTTGGAGGCGGCTGAAAGTCCGCTTCTGACCGACTTTCCTCACAAGGCCTTGCAGGGTATTTCGCTGGACGATGTGACTCTCAGCTATGGCAAGCACACGATCACTCACGATTTGCTCTTTACCCATTTTGGGCTGTCGGGCCCTGCAGCGCTGCGCCTTTCTAGCTTTGTCAAGGGCGGAGAAACCATTTATTTAGATGTTCTTCCACAGCTTTCTGAGCAGGATGTGCTGGATTTTCTGCAAAAAGAGCGGGAGAAGTCGCTCAAAAATGCCCTCAAAATCCTCTTACCCGAGCGCTTGGCAGATTTTTATGCACAGCCATTTCCCCAGAAAGTCAAGCAACTGACCGCTAAAGATGAGGCGCAGCTAGTCCAGCAGCTCAAAAGTCTAGCCATTCCCGTGACGGGCAAGATGTCGCTCTCCAAGTCCTTCGTCACCAAGGGCGGTGTCAGTCTTAAGGAAATCAATCCCAAGACACTGGAGAGTAAGCTGGTTTCAGGGCTTTATTTTGCTGGCGAGGTCCTGGACATCAATGCGCACACAGGCGGTTTTAATATCACCTGTGCCCTTGCGACCGGCTGGGTTGCAGGGAGTATAAATGACTGATTTTCATGCTTATCAAAGATGAAATTTGAAAAACTAAGCTGCTTATAGTAAAATAAGACTAGTTTTGAATGTTTAGAAAGGACTTTTCATGAAAAAAGCACTAATCACTTTAGGTTTACTCTCTGCTCTTGTTTTGACTGGCTGCACCAGCCTTCAACGCAGTTTACGGGGCAATGACTATGTAGACTCAAGTATCTCCGAGGAATCTTCCTCCAAAGTAGCCAGTCAGCTTGATCAAGATCGCAAGGACGCCTTGACTAACCCTAAAGCAGTCTTTCCGCAATTAACTAAAGATGTCGCTGAAAATGAAGCAGAGGTTAAAATCACAACTACTGAAGGTGTGATCACCGCTAAACTTTTTCCAAAATATGCACCTCTGGCAGTTGAGAATTTTTTAACTCATGCAAAAGAGGGTTACTATAATGGTGTTCTTTTCCATCGCGTTATCAAAGATTTTATGGTTCAATCAGGCGATCCAAAAGGTAATGGGACAGGTGGCGAGTCCATTTGGCAAGGAAAAGATAGTAGTAAGGATGCTGGACAGGGCTTCAAAAACGAAATCAGCCCTTACCTTTATAATATCCGAGGTGCTCTTGCCATGGCAAATCGCGGTGCGGACACTAATGGTAGTCAGTTTTTCATTAACCAAAACAGCCAAGATCAATCCAAAAATCTTTCTGAGCAAACCTTCCCAGCTAAGATTATTGATGCCTATAAACAAGGAGGTAATCCTAGTTTAGATGGTAGCTACACTGTTTTTGGTCAAGTTATTGATGGAATGGATGTTGTAGATAAAATCGCTAGTGCTGAAACTGAAAACGACAAACCAAAAACAGACATTAAGATTGAGAAAATCGAAGTTATTAAAGATTACAAGTTCTAAAAATAAAGCTTGAAGTGAATCATTTCAGATCCTACAAAAAAGATGAGCAGACTTTTACTAATAAAAGAGGGCTCTTTGTCAACTGTAGTGGGTTGATGTCAGCTAAGATCTGGAGAGAACCGAATTGGTTCTCTCCTTTTTGATATTTAAAGCGATGAGAATTCTAGTTTTAAAGTTGTCAAAGTTCCGAAAGCCGAAAGCGTTGCGCTTGATAACCTTGATAAGGTTGTTAGTGGCCTCTAGCTTAGCATTTGAGTAGGGAAGTTCCAAAGCATTGATAATCTTGTCCCTCTCTTTCAAAAAAGTCTTAAAAACAGTCTGAAAGATAGGGTTTACAGAAGAAATTGTATCTTCGATGA
>NZ_KB904427.1 GCF_000380065.1 Streptococcus massiliensis DSM 18628
CATGACAGCTGTAGCATTTAGGAGCAGGATAATCCAACTTCGCGATGATTTCTTTATGCGTTCCAGCATCTAGAACATCCAAAATCGTAATGTTAGGGTCTTTAATTCCGAGTAAGTTTGTGATAAAATTTAATTGTTCCATATGAGTCTTTCTAATGATGGTTTGATCGCTTTTCATTATAGGTCATATGGGACTTTTTTTCTACAACAAAATAAGCTCCATAATCCCTAAAGTGATTTTACCCACTACAGAAATTATAGAGCCGAGATTATTATGAAAAAGAAAAGTTATTAGGAGTATCAGATATCTCATCTGATGTATATAGTATAACTTCCCTAGCTTAAAAGAAACTTAAGCCTCTAAATTTTTTAAAATTTCTTGGAAATTTGTCTCCACATCGGTCAGACTAACCGTTACTTCTGCCCGTGTTTGATTGTTTTTGACGGTCACTTGATTGCTTTCGATTTCACTTTGTCCCAAGGTCAAAATCGTTTTTGCACCAAAGCTGTCTGCCGACTTAAACTGCGCCTTAATCTTGCGGTCCAGATAATCACGCTCGGCTCTAAAGCCTTGACGGCGGAGGGCTTGCACCAGCTCTAAAGCTCTGCCATTGGCCTCCGCCCCTAAAACCGTAATATAAATGTCCAGTTCCTCCTCAAGAGGCAGGCTGACACCTTGCTTGTCCAAGACCAAGAGCAGGCGCTCAACGCCCATACCAAAGCCGAAGCTCGGCGTGTCTGGCCCACCAAAATACTCAACCAGACTGTCGTAACGCCCGCCCGCGCAAATAGTCAGCTCGCTACCCGCCACATCGGTCACAAACTCAAAAATCGTGTGATTGTAGTAGTCAAGCCCACGCACCATGTTGGTGTCAATGATGTAAGGAATATCTAGCTTTTCTAAAAGCTGACGCACGGTGTCAAAGTGAATCTGACTTTCCTCATCCAGATAATCCAAAATGGACGGCGCATTCTCCACCGCAACCTTGTCTTCGGGCTCCTTGCTATCTAAAACCCGCAGAGGATTTTCCTCCAAACGGCGCTGGCTATCCTTAGACAGACCCTCTCGCAGCGGCGTCAAATAATCAATCAGGGCCTGACGATAGGCTGCGCGGCTAGAACTATTGCCCAAACTGTTAAGGTGCAAGGTGACATTTTGAATGCCTAGCTCATCAAAAAGCTGCGCTGCCATAGCAATCGTTTCGACATCAACCGCTGGATTGAGCGTGCCAAAGCACTCGACCCCAATCTGGTGAAATTCCCGCAAACGTCCCGCCTGCGGACGCTCATAGCGAAACATCGAGCCCATGTAGTAGAGCTTAACAGGCTTTTGCACTTCTGGCGCGAAAAATTTATTTTCCACATAAGAACGCACAACTGGCGCTGTTCCTTCGGGACGCAGCGTAATGTGACGGTCGCCCTTGTCATAAAAATCATACATTTCCTTGGTGACGATGTCGGTCGTGTCACCTACCGAGCGGCTAATGACCTCATAATGCTCAAAAATCGGCGTACGAATTTCTTGATAGCGGTACTTCTTGAAAGTCTCCCGCGCGAGCGCCTCGACATATTGCCATTTTTCGGATTGTCCCGGTAAAATATCCTGTGTACCTTTAGGTTTTTGTAATTTCATACTTCTGTCCTCTTCACATAAAACTACTACTAGTTTACCATAATTCCTGACCTTTGAGGAGATACGGGCAAATTTTTATAAAAATCCGTTTTCATTTTTGCTAAGCCCTTGCAAAACAAACTGAATTGTGAGAAAATTAAAACAATTTATCAGAGAAGAAAGGAAAGCTTATGAGGGACGATATCAAAATCAATGACCGCGCTGCCGCACTTGCCGATCAGTTAGTTGAGAGACTAGAAAAAATTGTCGACCCAGACGTTGAGCTGGATATTTACAATCTCGGCCTTATTTACGAAATCAATCTGGACGAAATGGGTCATTGCCAAGTCGTGATGACCTTTACAGATACCGCCTGCGACTGTGCAGAAAGCCTGCCCATTGAAGTGGTAGACTCTCTCAAGCAAATCGAGGGGATTGAGACCGTTTCGGTCAAAGTTACTTGGTCGCCCGCTTGGAAAATCACCCGTATCAGCCGTTTTGGCCGTATTTTCCTAGGCATTAGCCCCAGATAAAAACGAACAAGTTTGGAGAAATCCAAACTTTTTTCTTTTTCAAATCCAGCTTGTTCACACAAAAAGCCGCCCTAAGGCGACTGACTTATTTTTTGTTTTTACCCGTTTCTTCTGTCTTCCAGAAATCTGTAACCGCACCCTTTGAAGCAGAGGATACGATATGGGCATATTTCCCAAGAACCCCACGGCTATAAAGTGGTGGCAATTCTGTCTCAGCCCGACGTTTTTCCAACTCTTCTTCAGAGACATGCATGGTGATTTCGCGCGTATCTTGGTCAACCGTGACCATATCGCCCGTGTGCAGATAGGCAATCGGTCCACCGTCTTGTGCCTCAGGAGCGATGTGTCCGACAACCAGACCGTAGGTTCCTCCTGAAAAACGACCGTCTGTCAAAAGGGCAACCTTGTCCCCCTGCCCTTTCCCCACGATAATGGAAGAAAGCGACAGCATTTCTGGCATACCAGGACCTCCTTTTGGCCCTACAAAGCGCACAACGACTACATCGCCGTCCACGACTTCGTCAGCCAAAACAGCATCAATGGCGTCTTGCTCAGAGTCAAAGACCTTAGCAGGACCTGTGTGATTACGCACTTTTACCCCAGAAACCTTGGCAACCGCACCGTCTGGCGCCAGATTTCCGTGCAGGATAATGAGCGGCCCGTCGGCACGTTTTGGATTTTCTAGTGGCATAATGACCTTTTGACCCGGTGTCAAATCAGCAAATTCTGCAAGATTTTCAGCCATGGTCTTACCTGTACAGGTAATCCGGTCACCGTGCAGGAAGCCGTTCGCGAGCAGGTATTTCATAACCGCAGGCACACCGCCGACCTCGTACAAGTCTTGGAAAACATACTGTCCTGACGGCTTCAAGTCAGCCAAGTGAGGCACGCGCTCTTGAATGGTGTTAAAGTCGTCCAGAGTCAACTCGACATTAGCCGCATGGGCAATGGCCAGCAAGTGGAGAGTAGCATTGGTAGAGCCGCCCAGCGCCATGGTTACCGTGATTGCATCTTCAAAGGCTTCGCGCGTCAAAATATCAGACGGTTTCAAGCCCATTCTCAGCATATTGACAACGGCGCGCCCCGCTGCCTCAATATCTTCTTTCTTGTCTTTTGACTCGGCAGGGTGAGAAGAGGAGCCAGGCAAGCTCATTCCCAAAACCTCAATCGCCGTCGCCATGGTATTAGCTGTGTACATACCGCCGCAACCGCCAGGTCCCGGACAAGCATTGCACTCGATACGCCGAACTTCCTCGGCCGTCATATCACCGTGGTTCCATTTCCCGATTCCTTCAAAGACCGAAACGAGGTCAATGTCCTTGCCGTCCAGATTTCCCGGTGCAATGGTTCCGCCGTAGGCAAAGATAGCTGGAATATCCATATTAGCAATGGCAATCATGGAGCCAGGCATGTTCTTATCACAGCCACCGATTGCGACAAAGGCATCGACATTGTGCCCGCCCATAGCTGCTTCGATAGAGTCCGCGATAATGTCCCGCGAAGTCAGAGAAAAACGCATACCAGGCGTTCCCATGGCAATCCCGTCCGCCACCGTAATGGTACCGAACTGCACTGGCCAAGCTCCCTCGGCCTTAATACCTTCCTTAGCTAATTTCCCAAAATCATGCAAATGGATATTACAGGGAGTATTTTCTGCCCAAGTCGAAATAACCCCTACGATAGGGGATTCAAAGTCTTTATCGGTCATTCCTGTCGCCCGCAACATGGCACGGTTAGGGGATTTGACCATGCTATCATAGATGCTGGAGCGATGACGCTTATCTTTTAAATCAGTCATGATTTTTCCTCTCACATACTCGTAAAATTCTTTGTCCTTTCATTATAACACATTTCAAGGCTGATTTCACTAGGATTGGTTGAAATTTTTAGAATATTCTGGATTAAATTGTCAGATATTTTTAAAGAAAAAGAAAAAATCTGTCAAGTAACTTTACTTTACAAAAAACTTTTGGTATACTAGTAGAGTTGACAATCAGTCAAGGAAACTTAAAAAGGAGAAAAGAAACAATGGCAGTACCTGCACGTCGCACATCAAAAGCGAAGAAAAACAAACGTCGTACACACTACAAAGTAACAGCTCCAACTGTAACTTTTGACGAAACTACTGGAGATTACTCACGTTCTCACCGCGTATCCCTCAAAGGATACTACAAGGGACGTAAAATCGCCAAAGCTGCAGCAGCAGAATAAGGAAGGGAGATAGCATGCGCGTAAATATTACACTTGAGCACAAAGAATCTGGTGAACGCTTGTACCTTACTTCTAAAAACAAACGTAATACTCCAGACCGTCTTCAACTGAAGAAATACTCACCAAAATTGCGTAAACATGTCGTGTTTACAGAAGTTAAGTAATTGAACACACAATAAGCCTATGAAACCAACGTTTCTGGGCTTTTTTCTTGCTTAAACTATTCTTCTGGCTGAATTTTGTCTGATTGAGAAAAGATTAGAAAATATCTTTTGATTTAATACTTGTATTTTCTTTTTTAATGTGATATATTTATAACGTAGAGGTGAGATATTTATAACAAATGCTACGGTCACCAATCCTTTCTTACAAGAAAATCTGCCATTAGGCACAAGCCTAAAAATTTTACTGTTCAATGTGAACTATTTCTAACAAAGGAGGAACACATCATGTTTAAATCACAAAAAATAGGGCTCATCATTTCAACACTGATGACTAATCTTTTCATTATTAGCTACGTTTTTCTAGCTACAAACCTCAGTCTTTTGGCTAAAATATTGATTAGCCTTACACCAATTATCGGTAGTGCCATTGGATTTTCTGCCTTCTACTTTAAAGACAGGAAAGAAGAATAAGATGAAACACATCAAAAAATGGTTAATTTGGGCTTGGTTACCTGTTATGCTACTACTGTGGCTATTAACTCCGCCAAGTAATTCCCCCTGGATAAAACACACTGTTTTTCTAGTCACGATTACCATGCAAGGACTTATTTTCTGGCTTGTTTCCAAGGCACAATCTCAAGAAGACGAGGAAAAGTATTTTGGACTGACAGAGAAGTTATATGGTATGACCTTATTTACCGCTATGGCCATTTACACTAAAGGTATCTGGATAATCACACCAGCTACTAGTCCTATCTGGCTGAAACACCTTTTTCTAGGTTCTGGCTTGTTTGTCCTCATTCTTTGCTTTCTCTATTTTGCATTAAAAAAAGTTGATGAACAAGCAGACGAGCGTTTCTATATGAACTTGGCAAAGGCAGCCTGCACAACCCTGGTACTGATAGTTCTATCTCTGATAGTGTTGAGCATAGTAACATTTTTCCTTCCCTTCACCCTAAGAACAGGCATGGTTTTGATTTTTACTGCATCCATGATTGTGTTTTTTGACCTGTTTTTCCTCATATTTGAAAAGAGGGGTTAGATATGGGAAAAATTCTAACAAACTTAAAAGCCATCCGAGAAGACGCCCGCATGACCCAGCAAGAATTGGCGGATAAGATTGGTGTACGACGGGAAACTATTCTCCACTTGGAGAATAATCGATATAACCCCTCGCTTGAAATGGCGCTTAAAATCGCACGTGTCTTTGGCATGTCCGTTGAAGATATTTTCCGCTTAAATGAAGAGGTCTAGTCATGAAAAATCAAATTTGTACCCACTGCGGTGCTGACCAATTTGTCGTAAAAAAACAACTGAAAGGTTATGCAGGATTAGTCAGTGAAGAGGCTAAATTCGTTTCAGGAGGTATTGCCCTCTATCATGAAATTTGTCAAAATTGTGGTACTGTTCATAGAAGTTTTGTGAAGGATGTTGAGAAATTATAAGCGATTCTAATTGTGGTTTTAAATATGCTAAAAAGGCCTAGAAAATCAACGTTTCTAGGCTTTTTATTTATTTTCCCACTATTCTTAACCTACAATATATGATATACTATTTAAGCAATGCTTACCCAAAAGCAAAATTCTTGCTGGAAGAGAGGTGTTTCAAAAATGAGTCTTACCTTTGAGCTCTTACTTGCTGTTACAGCAAATGTTTTAGCGGGTATTATCCTTTATTACGTTTGCAAATGGCTGGATGACAAGGACAGTAGTATTGCTAGCCTAAAACACCTGTTAATCTTTCATAGAATATAAAAAAAGAGCCTGGGACAAAATAATTCTCAGCCACAAAAAAAGCTAGAGCTTCCCAATTGCGGAACTCTAGCTTTTTAATTTTGAGTCGTTCTCTTATTGTATTTTAGGAGGTTATTGGCCATAAGTACCAATCCCATGTCAATTCTCACTTGACGCTTCCCTCTCAGATTACATCTCTTGTAACCCAAACAAGCCTTTATCTGCCCAAAGACAGGTTCCACATCAATCTTGCGTTGAGCGAAAATCTGTCTACCTTGGGGAGATAAAAGCGCCTG
>NZ_KB904428.1 GCF_000380065.1 Streptococcus massiliensis DSM 18628
ATGATAGAAGGCGTGGAAGTGACAATCCTCCAAAGTATTCACCACTTTTTCAATCGTAAAGACGAGATGGTCTTGTGGCAAGAAAGAACTGATTTCTAGTGGTAAAGTTGTTTGATTTGTGTTATAGTGAATATGCATGGGATAGCCTTTCTAAATAGTTTATTGTGCAATTCTATTTTACCAAGACTATCGCAACCATGCAAAAAAGCAACGGATTTGCCGTTGCTTTTTTTGGAGATAAGGGACTATTGTCCCAGGCTCTTTTTTGTCTGCTTAACAAAAAAATTTTGATATGACAAATGTCATTTTATATCTTACAAATGTCACTCTCATCATATGACAATCAACAATATGAAACCGGTACCAAAGGCGATATAATAAGGAAAAGTAAAGATCAAGGAGAAAAAAGATGAAGTATTTAATACTGGTCAGTCACGGTGGCTTGGCTGAGGGTGTTCAGAGTTCCTTAGCGATGTTTGCCGGCGATAAGACAGATCAAGTCTTGGCAGCTGGGCTCCAAAATGGTAAATCAGTGGATGATTTTGCTGAAGAGTTCCGTAAAGTGATTGCACCACTTAAAGCCGAAGATAGTGTGCTCGTCATGGCAGACATCGTAGGCGGGAGTCCTTTGACGACAGCCTTGAATGTCTTAGCGGAGAAAGGTCTTTTGGAAACAGCGACAGTTCTGGGAGGTATGAACTTAACTATGGCTTTGACAGGTCTTGTTATGAAAGACTTGCTTGAAGGAAAAGACTTGGTAGACAACATTCTCTCAGAAGCTACAAGTGCTTTACAAGAATTTTCAGTCGTAGCTGATGACGACGAAGATGAAGATGATGTGTAAATAAAGAAAACAATTAAAAGGAGAAAGATAATGTCAGTAACATTTGTACGGATCGACGACCGCATGATCCACGGTCAAACAGTCACTCGTTGGGCGAAGGAATATCCATGTGATGGTTTAATTGCTGTCAATAATGCCGCCGCAGGCAATGCCGTTTTAAAACACGCTTATAAAGCAGCGTCTGACAAAAAAACCTTTGTTTGGACAAAAGAGGCTTTCGCAGAAAAATCACAAAAAGTACGCGATTCAGATACGCGCTATTTCTTGATTACTAAAAATCCAGTAGATATGAAAGAAATTTTGGTAGACCAAGGTTTTGTACCAGATGATATTAAGGAAATTATCGTAGGTCCTGCTAACGATCGTCCGGGCGCAATTAAACTTGGAAACAATCAGTCTATTACTCCGGAAGAAGCAGAAGCTTTGGAAGCTATCCAAGCAGCTGGCTACAAAGTCAAATTCCAACTCTTACCAGATGTTTCTATCGGCTACTGGGATGATTTCAAATCTAAATTCGGTTATTAAAAATAAATAGGGGTCATGCAGAGTCTGGGAAGTTTCAATGGAAATTCTTGTAAAAGAATGTGTATGAATTGTAATCCGTGACTTTGCTGTCGCCCTCATATCTTAATGGAGGTTTTATTATGACAATTTCTTGGTTTCAAGCTGCCTTACTAGGATTGTTTGCATGTTTGTCATCCATGCCTGGTCTTGGTGGTACATCTATCGGTAACTACACCCTTGGTCGTCCTTTGGTCGGTGGTCTGGTCTCTGGGCTCATCCTTGGCGATATTCAGTTGGGGATCATTTGTGGTGTTGCGATGCAGTTGGTTTACATTGCTCTCGTTACTCCCGGTGGTACGGTTTCTGCCGATGTGCGTGCCGTATCTTACATTGGTATCCCGCTTGCTATGGTGGCAATCAAATCTCAAGGGATTGCTGTTGACTCAGCAGATGCAGCAAACTTAGCAAAATCTATGGGTACCTTGGTAGGGACAGTCGGTACGGTGCTTTTCTACGGAACCGCAACGATGAACTTGCTCTGGCAACACGTGGGCTGGAAAGCTATTGAGAAAGGTAACTTTAAGAAAATCTACCAAGTGGATTTCCTTTATCCATGGGTATCTCACATTGTCTTTTCATTCATTCCTACTTTGATCATGTGTAAATTGGGTGCAGATGCCGTTACAGCTTTGAAAACAGCTCTTCCAATGGACGGTATTCCAATGAAAACCCTCTTCACAGTCGGCTCACTTCTTCCATGTGTAGGGATTGCTATCCTCTTGAAACAAATCGTTGAAAAAGCAACCGACTTTATTCCATTCTTTGTTGGCTTTACTTTGGCAGCGTCACTTGGACTCAACTTGGTATCATGTGCAGTGATTTCTCTTATCTTTGCCGTTCTCTTCTATGAAATTCAAATGGCAAAAAATATCCGTGCGCAAGCCACAACAAGTGCAGCAGCATTTGATGATGATGACGATGAGGAGGATATCTAAGATGGCTAAAATTTCTAAAAAAACACTGACGAAATCATTTCACCACTGGTATTATGGAAACCTGACTTGCTTTTCACAAGAGCACATGCAAACCTTTGGTTACTTAGCATCCATGCTGCCAATCGTGGAAGAACTCTATGATAAAAAAGAAGATCAAGCGCGCTCCATGCACACCTATACAGCCTTCTTCAACACAGAACCTCAGCTAGGAGCTTTGGTTGTTGGGATTACAGCTGGACTTGAGGAAGCGCGTGCCAATGGTGCAGAGGAAGTTAATGATGAAACGATTAATGGTCTGCGTGCCGGGCTTATGGGACCAGTCGCTGGTATCGGAGATTCACTGATTGTAGGGACGCTCATTCCGATCATTTTAGGGATTGCTTTAGGTCTCTCAAATGGAGGTTCCCCGCTTGGTGCAATCTTCTATATCGTGGTTTGGAACTTACTAGCTTATCTTGGTATGCGTTTTGCTTACTTTAAAGGATATGAGCTTGGGGATAAAGCGGTTGAATTTTTAGTAGGCCCTCAAGGACAAGCCATTCGTAAATCCATCTCTATTATTGGTGGTATGGTTATCGGTGCTGTTGCCGCTACTTGGGTACCAGTTAAAACTGCTTTCGAGTTAAAAAATGCCAAAGGTGAAGCGTTCTTGAAACTGCAAGATCAACTTGATGGTGTTTACCCAGGGCTCCTGACAGCAGCTTTCATCGTCCTTTGCTGGTGGTTGATGGCTAAGAAAAATCTTTCTCCAATCAAAGTCATGCTCCTTTTGGTAGTCATTGCCTTTGTTGGTGTACTAGTTGGCTTCTTCAACCCAGGCTTGAAGTACTAAAAAGGCCGAGTAAACAAATTCGAAAATTGATATCATTTCAAGGTCGAGAAAGCCCTTGACCTTGAAAAGAAAGGAAAACTCATGAACGAACAAGAATTGATTCAAGGATATGAAACAGAAATTCAGTATCAAAAGCACATGATTGAAAATCTGGGGCGTTGGTTTAGTCTCTTTTTCACCCTGGCAAGTGTCGGTCTTGTTCTGATTTATTTCTTTCACCAAAACAATCTTATCGTCTTTATCTTAGGCATTGTCTTGGCTGTCCTCGGGCTTTTAGCCATGCTAGTTTTTGGCTATGGCATTTACAAGGGACGGCTCAATCTGCAAAAAGTGATTGACGATTTTGAAAGCAAATTAAAATTGGTTAAATGAGTTATTTAGCACTCCAATATATTCTGAAAAAACTTTGTCAAAAGGCAAAGTTTTTTCTTGACTATTTCTGACCAAGTGATACAATAAGTACATAGAACTTAGCACTCGACTAGCTAGAGTGCTAAAATTAAGTTTGGAGGAATGGATATGTTAAAACCATTAGGAGACCGTGTGGTCTTGAAAGTAGAAGAAGTAGAACAAAAAGTAGGCGGCTTTGTCCTTGCAGGCAATAGTCAAGCAGCGACAAAAACGGCAGAAGTTGTGGCTGTTGGTGAAGGCATTCGCACCTTAAACGGTGACTTGGTGGCGCTCAGTGTCAAGGCTGGGGACAAGGTTTTGGTTGAAAGTCACGCAGGTGTCGAAGTTAAATTCCAAGACGAAAGCTATCTCTTGGTTAGCGAAGCAAATATTTTAGCAGTTGTAGAGTAAAGGGGAAACGAAAATGGCAAAAGATATTAAATTTTCAGCAGATGCAAGAAGCGCTATGGTGCGCGGTGTCGATGTGTTGGCAGATACAGTTAAAGTAACCTTGGGGCCAAAAGGGCGCAATGTCGTTCTGGAAAAAGCCTTCGGCTCACCACTGATTACCAATGACGGGGTGACCATTGCCAAGGAAATCGAACTAGAAGACCACTTTGAAAATATGGGTGCCAAACTGGTGTCTGAAGTAGCTTCTAAAACCAACGATATTGCTGGTGACGGAACAACGACGGCGACCGTTTTGACCCAAGCTATTGTCCGCGAAGGGATTAAAAATGTCACCGCAGGTGCCAATCCAATCGGCATTCGTCGCGGGATTGAAGCAGCCGTTGCGACAGCCGTTGAAGCGCTTAAAACCAACAGTGTACCCGTTTCAGGCAAGGAAGCCATTGCCCAAGTTGCTGCCGTGTCTTCACGCAGCGAAAAAGTTGGCGACTATATCAGCGAAGCCATGGAAAAAGTCGGCAACGACGGTGTCATCACCATTGAAGAATCAAAAGGTATGGAAACCGAGCTTGATGTGGTTGAAGGAATGCAATTTGACCGCGGCTACCTGTCTCAATACATGGTGACGGATAATGAAAAAATGGTGGCTGACCTTGACAATCCTTATCTCTTGATTACCGATAAGAAGATTTCTAACATTCAAGAAATTTTGCCACTTTTGGAAAGCATTCTCAAAACCAATCGTCCGCTTTTGATTATTGCTGACGATGTGGACGGCGAAGCTCTGCCAACTCTTGTGCTCAATAAAATCCGCGGAACTTTCAATGTCGTAGCAGTCAAGGCACCGGGCTTTGGTGACCGCCGCAAAGCTATGCTCGAAGACATTGCTATCTTGACAGGTGGTACCGTGATTACTGAAGATCTCGGTCTAGAACTTAAAGATGCAACCATTGAAGCGCTTGGGCAAGCCTCTAAGGTGACCGTTGACAAGGATACGACGACGATCGTTGAAGGCGCTGGCGCTGCAGAAGCCATTAGCAATCGCGTAGGCATTATCAAATCTCAAATCGAGTCTGCCACTTCTGAATTTGATAAAGAAAAACTACAAGAACGCTTGGCGAAATTGTCAGGTGGGGTAGCCGTTATCAAGGTTGGTGCCGCAACAGAAACCGAACTCAAAGAAATGAAGCTCCGCATTGAAGATGCCCTCAATGCAACACGTGCCGCTGTTGAAGAAGGCATCGTTTCAGGTGGGGGTACAGCTCTAGTTAATGTTATGAATGCAGTTGAAGCGCTTGACTTGGACGGAGATGAAGCAACAGGACGTAATATCGTGCTCCGTGCTCTGGAAGAGCCTGTTCGCCAAATCGCCCTCAACGCCGGCTTTGAAAGCTCTATCGTCATCGATCGCCTTAAAAATTCTGAAGTTGGTACTGGATTTAACGCTGCGACAGGCGAGTGGGTCAATATGATTGAAGCAGGAATTATCGATCCTGTGAAGGTTAGCCGCTCTGCTTTGCAAAATGCTGCCAGTGTAGCCAGCCTGATTTTGACGACTGAGGCAGTCGTTGCCAACCAACCAGAACCAGCTAGTCCAGCGCCAGCTATGGATCCAAGCATGATGGGCGGCATGATGTAATACAGTAAAATTCTCGTGAGCTTAACACAGATGCTTAGTTCATTAAAAAGAGCCTGGGACAATAGTCCCTTATCTCCAAAAAAAGCAACGGCAAATCCGTTGCTTTTTTGCATGGTTGCGATAGTCTTGGTAAAATAGAATTGCACAATAAACCATTTAGAAAGGCTATCCCATGCATATTCACTATAACACAAATCAAACAACTTTACCACTAGAAATCAGTTCTTTCTTGCCACAAGACCATCTCGT
>NZ_KB904429.1 GCF_000380065.1 Streptococcus massiliensis DSM 18628
TCATCGAAGATACAATTTCTTCTGTAAACCCTATCTTTCAGACTGTTTTTAAGACTTTTTTGAAAGAGAGGGACAAGATTATCAATGCTTTGGAACTTCCCTACTCAAATGCTAAGCTAGAGGCCACTAACAACCTTATCAAGGTTATCAAGCGCAACGCTTTCGGCTTTCGGAACTTTGACAACTTTAAAACTAGAATTCTCATCGCTTTAAATATCAAAAAGGAGAGAACCAATTCGGTTCTCTCCAGATCTTAGCTGACATCAACCCACTACAGTTGACAAAGAGCCTCTTTAAAAGAGGCATCTCATTGTCTATAAATATGGCTGCTTGGTCATTAGTTAAGGGCAAAGCGTTTAAGGCTTTGCCATAATGCTCAAGAATTTTTTGTTCATGTTCTGAAAAAGAGGACTCTTCATATTGAGATAAGATATAGTAGGAAATAACTTCCAATGCATAGCCATTTTTGGAGCTAGCCATACAATTATCACTTGTCAAAAGCTGATTATAGTCTATATTTTCACCAGCGATAATTGCACCCGCTGACTCACCAATATAGACCATTCCTGCTTTGATCCTATCTCTTATTAAAGGGCACAAATTCTTTTTATTCAATTCCTGTAAAAGATAAAATGTATTCCCACTCGAGACATAAAGTAGTTGTACTTGTCGAATTTTTTCCTCAGCCAGATACTGATTGGTTTTTGCAATATCAAGAATTTCTACAGAATAACCCATCTGCTGAAAAACTGCCTCTGCTTCATCAACATAATTTTTCTCATCAGCCAGATTTGCTGCTGTTGGGACAAAGAGCACTTCTTTTTCTAGGTTCTGATCTACTGCGAACTGCTCAAACACCCCCGCAACATTAGCAAAATAGGAACATAAAAATAAACGCTTCATTCTCTTACTTTTTCCCATTTTCTTGCCTTGTTCTTCTTGATCCAAAAGTTGTTGCTTGATAAGCGCTACCACTTCATCGTTAGTTGGCAAATCCGAATGTTGCGCATCTTCACCTGTGACAGTTACTTCAGTATAATGGGCAACTTGTCCTTGGTAGATATACTTTCCTGCTGAAACACTGGCGTCGGGCACCAATTCGTCCGAATCATAAGTGATCGTTCCTGCCACTGAATACATGATTAAATTCGTCGGGATATTTCCTCGATTTTTGATAAAATCTGCTAACATTTCTGTCTTGTTATTAATATTCGTTTCCTTAAAATTATAAGGTGTCCCAATGGTCATCAGGCGTTTTATAGTGACATCTTCATAGTTGGAAAAATAATTTTCCAAAAAGGCTGTATAAATCAGTCCCCCATTGGAATGCCCCAGTCCTTTAAAATTGTTAAAACTGTAACGCTCTTGAAGAACCGCGAAGGCTTGGTCAAGCATTGCAGCCTGCTTTTTGATATTACTGTAGCCGTCCTGATTATTTTCAAAACCAACGACAATGACGGGCTCATTGTCTTTTGCACCAATACTACCTTCATAGGTAATTTTGCCACTATTCCAGACTTTGACTTTTAAAAGACTATGCTTCGTCCCACGTCTATTTTGATTGAGTTTAGTGACCAAGCCATCAAATCGACTTTCTGTTGCCGAACTTCCCGGAACCATAATCACAGGTGATACCTTGGAATTGTGAAATTTTTCAACAGCTTGAATATTTTTCTTGGTCCAACTATAAGAAGGAATGGCTAATAAGACTACAAATACTATCGCTGCAAGCATTGTCCATCTAGCTTTTCTCATGTCCAACCTCACTTTCTTCACTTCTTTCCATTTTTTCTCTTAGACGATTGTCAAGCTTTACAAAAGGAATGTAAATAAGCACATTAAGAGCAAAAATAAGACAACCCAAAGCCAGCGCCCGAAGACTTCCACCTGTTCCGACAAAGGCAATAAGCGGGCTCGGTGTCCCAGACGGAACTGGATAAACTAGAGCCGGCATTAGATGAAATGCTAAAATGATCCGAGCTATCACCATATTGACCAAAGGCAAGGTCACAAAAGGTAGGAAATAAACCACATTAAACATGACTGGAACTCCTAGTAAAAAAGCACCACTACTGTTAAATAAAGTGGGAAAAAGGCTGAACAGACTAATTCTTATATCGCGTTGATTTTTTGATACCCAAAGGATAGCAAACAAAAGAGCAAGGATAGAACCCACTCCACCAAACGCGCCAAAACCTTGGTACAAAGTAGTCGTTGTATAAGGATAAGGGATTCCTGATGTGGTGTGATTTTGAAGTGCATAGCTAAGATTGCTACTAAAGTAGGTATCATCTACTGGGCTAAGCATGCTAAACGATGATGTCATTCCAGTCCAAGTAAAAAGGGAAAGGAAAAAGGCACTAGAAAGGCTTGATAAAGTATGACCCCCAGCTGTTGTGAGATTAGTCAAAAAACTACTAATTGTGGAATTAATATTTGCAATAGATGCTAAGTAGAGCAGGGCGTTGATAAATACGGCAAGGAATAATGAAATTGTAACTGGTCTTATACGTTTTGAAGGATAATCCTGGGCTGTGATATCCTTGACAGATGTCCATTTAAAAATCAAACCTATAAAATAGCCAATAAAAACAGCTAAAACCAGATTAATCGTTGTAGGAAGATTGACATGTGTCAAATCTCCATCGTTTAAAATACCGCTAAAAATTTCTCGTGAGTCAAGAATTAAGCTAAAAATAAGACCCGTTATACCTGCCATCTCACTATCTTTAACATAGAACTCGGCTGTATATTTGGCAGCAAAGTAGGTCGTCAAAAGACCCGTTATTCCCTCAATCAGTCCTACAAAATTACCCATTATCCGTCCCGCAAGTGGAACAGACAACCAAGATGAAATAGAAAATATTTGTGATACGTAACTATATTCAGTAAATAGCGAAAAATTGATTACACGTATTATGGATGCTAACAAGATAAAAGGAAAGAGTGAACGAAAAGTTCGGTTTACGATTCCAACAAAACGCCTGCGCTTAAACCAAAACAGTGATTGAATGATAAATGTTTGCATGACAACCTCTTTTTAAAAAAACAAGCTACACCTACAATGCAACTTGCTTTCCTCTTACTTTCTCTTTTTCTTGGCTTTTTTCATTTTATTGGCCATGCGTTTCATGGCTTGTTTGGTAGCAAATTCGCCGATTTTTCCTTTGATACCACCGCCGAACATAGAGCTCATGTCTGGCATGCCCGCTCCTCCTAAAGCTGACATATCAGGTATTCCGCCTTGTCCCATCATCCCTTCCAAGGCAGACATATCCATACCATTCATATTCTTAGGCATATTATTTGGATTCAATCCCATCTGCTTCATCATCTTGTTCATATCACCAGATAGGACACCCTGCATCATTTGCTTGGCTTGGTTAAAGTCTTTGATAAATTTGTTGACATCGACAAAGCTATTTCCTGACCCTGCGGCAATCCGACGGCGCCGACTTGGGTTGAGCAACTCAGGATTTTCCCGCTCAGCAGGCGTCATAGAGGAGACAATGGCGCGTTTTCTAGCAATATCTTTCTCATCCACCTTGAAATTCTTCATGGCTGGGTTGTTTGCCATACCTGGAAGCATCTTAAGCAAATCTTCCATAGGGCCCATGTTTTGGACTTGGTCAAGCTGATCGATGAAATCGTTGAAATCAAAGGTGTTTTCCCTCATCTTTTCAGCCATTTCAAGCGATTTTTGCTCATCGTATTCTTGCGAGGCTTTCTCAATCAGCGTCAGCATGTCCCCCATGCCGAGAATTCGACTAGACATACGGTCCGGATGGAAAGTCTCAATATCAGTGATTTTTTCACCTGTACCAGTGAATTTAATCGGTTTGCCAGTGATATGACGGACAGAAAGTGCCGCACCACCACGCGTATCACCGTCGATCTTGGTCAGGATAACCCCAGTGACTTCCAGCTGCTCGTTAAATTCGCGAGCGACATTAGCTGCCTCTTGACCAATCATGGCGTCAACAACCAAGAGAATTTCATTTGGTTGAGCCAGAGCTTTAACATCGCGTAGCTCGGTCATCAGCTTTTCATCAATTTGCAGACGACCCGCCGTATCAATCAAGACATAGTCATTGTGGTTTTCCCGTGCTTGCGCAAGCCCCTGCTCGACAATCTTGGTCGCGGGTACACCCGTTCCTAACTCAAAGACAGGTACGTCGATTTGCTGACCAAGTGTTTTTAATTGGTCAATGGCCGCTGGACGGTAAATATCCGCCGCAATCATCATCGGACGCGCATTTTCTTCCTTTTTCAGCTTGTTGGCAAGTTTCCCTGCAAAGGTCGTCTTACCAGCCCCTTGGAGCCCCACCATCATAATAATAGTCGGAATTTTCGGCGCCTTGATGATTTCTGCCGTGTCTGACCCCAGAATGGCGGTCAGTTCTTCGTCAACAATCTTGATAATTTGTTGGGCGGGATTGAGCGTGTCAATGACCTCGTGGCCGACAGCGCGCTCGCGTACTTTCTTGATGAAATCTTTGACAACTGGCAGGGCAACGTCCGCCTCCAGCAAAGCGAGACGGATTTCTTTGGTTGCCTCTTGGACATCACTCTCAGAGATTTTTCCTTTTTTACGTAGATTTTTAAAAACGTTCTGTAAACGTTCGGTTAAACTTTCAAAAGCCATTTTTACATCCTATCTATCTTATTCTTTATTGTCAATACTGGTCAAAATTGCCAATTGCTCCTGCAAATAAGAATCCTCTGCATACTTTTCTGCAAGTTGCTCAAATATCTGTCCACGAACAATATAATCTGAGTACATATGCAATTTCTTTTCATAGTCCTCAAGAATTTTCTCTGTTCGTTTAATATTATCATAAACTGCCTGCCGACTGACATTGAACTCCTCGGCAATCTCTGCCAGACTGTAGTCGTCCGCATAATAAAGCTCAATATAGTTCATTTGCTTATCTGTCAAAAGCGCTGCATAAAACTCAAACAGTGCATTCATTCGATTGGTTTTTTCAATTTCCATAATAAATATTATAACAAAAAAATAAGGATTTTAGTACTCTTTAAGCGAAAATACAACAAATTATTGACAAGGAAAATCTTTTGAAATACAATAATACTAAAGCTAATATAGGAGGGGAGACTTTCTTATGAAACTATTATCCAAAGCGACAATTCGTGGAGCAATTCCGTTTATCATCATAACACTCATTGCCATTGTATTTTATTGTTTAAATCAAGATTTTTTTATTGTCAAAAGTATTTTTATAAATGGTTTGATTGCTACTATTTTAGCTGCTAGTTCTGTCATCTACGACAACGAAAAGTGGTCACTCAAGAAACAATCTCTCATTCATTTCTCACTCATGTTAGTTACAGTTTTTCCACTTCTGCTTATTTCTGGCTGGTATCCACTACAAAATCCAAAAGATTTCTTTACTGTTTTTGCTATTTTCCTATGCTGGGGCGCTTTCTTTTGGACACTCTTTTATCTGATATTTACAAAATTAGTGAAAAGCAAGTAATATTTAAAAGAGCCTGGGACAAAATAATTCTCAGCCACAAAAAAAGCTAGAGCTTCCCAATTGCGGAACTCTAGCTTTTTAATTTTGAGTCGTTCTCTTATTGTATTTTAGGAGGTTATTGGCCATAAGTACCAATCCCATGTCAATTCTCACTTGACGCTTCCCTCTCAGATTACATCTCTTGTAACCCAAACAAGCCTTTATCTGCCCAAAGACAGGTTCCACATCAATCTTGCGTTGAGCGAAAATCTGTCTACCTTGGGGAGATAAAAGCGCCTGACATTCTTTA
>NZ_KB904430.1 GCF_000380065.1 Streptococcus massiliensis DSM 18628
CTTTTATCTCCCCAAGGTAGACAGATTTTCGCTCAACGCAAGATTGATGTGGAACCTGTCTTTGGGCAGATAAAGGCTTGTTTGGGTTACAAGAGATGTAATCTGAGAGGGAAGCGTCAAGTGAGAATTGACATGGGATTGGTACTTATGGCCAATAACCTCCTAAAATACAATAAGAGAACGACTCAAAATTAAAAAGCTAGAGTTCCGCAATTGGGAAGCTCTAGCTTTTTTTGTGGCTGAGAATTATTTTGTCCCAGGCTCATTTTGTGTGCAAAGAGGAAGTCCAATAAAACAACCATTTTATCCCACTATTTCCCTAGGCAGAATTGGCTGAAGAGTTGGGTGATGAGTTCGTCTGGAGCGGCGTCACCTGTGATTTCGCCGAGGATTTCCCAAGTGCGGGTCATATCCACTTGTAGCAGGTCAACGGGCATGCCCAGCTCCAAGCCTTGATTGACAGCGTGTAAACTTTCCAGCGCTTGCTCAATTAGCGAGATATGGCGGGTGTTGGACAGGTAAGTCGCATCTTGCTCAACCAGACCTGCATTTTCAAAGAAAAGTTGATTGATACGCTCCTCAATTTTGTCAATATTTTGATTTTTGAGAACGGAAATCTTGATGCAGTCGCTAGGCAGCTGCTGAATGTCGATTTGCTCGGGGAGGTCGGTCTTGTTCAAAAGAATGATGCGGTTGCTATCTTTGCTAATCTCCAAGAGCTTGCTGTCTTGGTCGGTTAGAGGCTCGCTGGCATTAAGTACAAGAAGCACCAAATCGGCCTCCTGCAAGGCTTTTTTAGAACGCTCAACTCCGATTTGCTCCACCAAGTCATCCGTGTCGCGGATACCTGCCGTATCAATCAGCTTGAGTGGAACGCCATTGATGTTGACGTATTCTTCGATGACATCGCGCGTCGTGCCAGCAATATCAGTCACAATCGCCTTGTCCTCGCGTAGCAAATTGTTCAAAAGACTGGATTTCCCAACATTGGGGCGACCGATGATAGCGGTAGAAATCCCTTCGCGCAAAATTTTCCCGCGGCGAGCTGTTTTCAAGAGATTGGTCAGTAGTTGCTCAAATTCTTGTGTTTTTTCACGCAAGAGCTGGGTGGTCATCTCCTCAACATCGTCGTACTCGGGATAGTCAATATTGACCTCGACTTGAGCCAGCGTATTGAGAATTTCTTGGCGCGTCTTGTTAATCAGCGTGGACAGAGAGCCGTCTAGCTGCTTGACGGCGATATTCATGGCTTTGTCGGTCTTGGCACGGATAAGGTCCATAATAGCCTCGGCCTGGGTTAAATCAACCCGTCCATTGAGAAAGGCGCGCTTGGTAAATTCGCCGGGCTCAGCCATTCGAGCTCCCTCGCGGATAACCAGTTGCAAAATTTCATTGGTGACTGCAATCCCGCCGTGGGTGTTGATTTCGATGATGTCTTCCCGCGTAAAAGTCTTGGGCGAGCGCATGGCGCCGACCATTACCTCGTCCAAAATCTCCTGAGAATGAGGGTCTACGATATGGCCATAGTTCAGCGTGTGGCTAGCCACCGTAGTCAAGTCTTTTCCTTTAAAAATCTTTTGGGCAATAGCAAAGCTGTCTGTCCCACTCAGTCGGACAATGCCAATCGCTCCCTCACCCAAGGGCGTAGAAATAGCAGCAATCGTGTCAAATTCTTTGGTAATCATAGTTCAACTCTTTCTTTAGGTTCTCTAACTAGTTTACCACGATAGAGTGAAATTGTCTCGGGTGAGGAAATTTTTTATTGTTTGAATTTGATAAAACTAAGAGATCAGTCTAGTTTTCTCTAAAAATTCTGACTTTTGAAAATGTTTTATCTATAAAAGTAATAAAGCGTAAACCCTTTCATCTATACTAGTTTTTTGATATAATAAAAGATAGGAAATTAGCAAATCTGCTATAAAAAAGAGGATTTCATATGGAGCATTTGAAAAAACAAACGGGTGTTAGGGCGGCGAAATTTGTAAAAGACGGTATGGTTGTTGGGCTGGGAACAGGTTCAACTGCTTATTATTTTGTTGAAGAAATCGGACGGCGAGTCCAAGAAGAGGGCTTAAAAATCGTTGCTGTGACGACTTCAAGCGTCACGAGTGAGCAGGCGAAGAGCTTGGGGATTGAGTTGTTGGACATTGACCAAGTAGAAGCGGTCGATGTGACGGTGGACGGTGCGGACGAAGTAGACAAGGACTTCAACGGCATCAAAGGCGGTGGCGGCGCCCTTCTCATGGAGAAAGTCGTGGCTCTGCCGACCAAGCACTATATCTGGGTTGTTGATGAGAGCAAAATGGTTGAAAAGCTGGGCGCTTTTAAACTCCCTGTCGAAGTGGTGCGCTACGGTGCTAAGCAAGTTTTCCGACGCTTTGAAAAGGCGGGCTATAAGCCTTCTTTTCGTGAGAAAAATGGCAGCCGTTTTATCACCGACATGCAAAATTTCATCATTGACCTTGACCTTGGCGTCATTGAAAATCCGCTGGCGCTGGGGCAAGAATTGGATCAAATGGTCGGAGTGGTCGAGCATGGGCTCTTCAACCAAATGGTTGATACGGTCATTGTTGCTGGACAAGGCGGCCTGCAAATTTTAGAAGCAAATAAGGAAAAATAGAAAAGAGGATAAGTATGTCAAAATTTAATCGTATTCATGTGGTAGTCATGGATTCTGTTGGAATTGGTGCGGCGCCAGACGCCAACAATTTTCAAAACGCGGGCGTTCCAGACGGCGCCTCAGATACTTTAGGGCATATTTCAAAAACAGTGGGACTAGATGTGCCTAACATGGCGAAAATCGGTCTGGGAAATATCGAGCGTGAAAATCCGATCCAGACGGTTTCCAAAGAAGAAAATCCCAGCGGCTACGTTACCAAGTTGCAGGAAGTTTCGCTGGGCAAGGACACTATGACCGGTCACTGGGAAATGATGGGTCTTAATATCACCGAACCTTTTGACACTTTTTGGAATGGATTTCCAGAAGAACTGATTGAAAAAATCGAGAACTTTTCAGGGCGTAAGGTCATTCGTGAAGCCAACAAGCCTTACTCTGGTACCAAGGTGATTGATGATTTTGGACCACGCCAGATGGAAACGGGTGAGCTGATTATCTACACATCTGCCGACCCGGTGCTGCAAATCGCAGCACACGAGGACATTATTCCGCTGGACGAGCTATACAAGATTTGTGAATATGCGCGTTCGATTACGCTGGAGCGTCCGTTGTTACTCGGACGGATTATCGCTCGTCCTTATGTTGGTGAGCCGGGCAATTTCACCCGTACATCCAATCGCCATGACTATGCCGTTTCACCATTTTCTCCGACCGTTTTGGAAAAATTGGACGAAGCAGGAATTGACACTTATGCAGTCGGAAAAATCAATGATATTTTCAACGGTGCAGGAATTAACCACGACCTAGGGCACAATAAAAATAATATGCACGGGGTGGATAATTTAATCAAGGCGCTGAAGGATGAGAATTTCAAACGCGGTCTGTCCTTCACTAACTTGGTGGATTTTGATGCTCTGTTTGGGCATCGTCGCGATCCGCATGGCTACCGCGATTGCTTGCAAGAGTTTGATGCGCGCCTGCCAGAAATCATCGAAAACATGCGTGAAGACGACCTACTCATGATTACGGCTGACCACGGAAATGATCCGACTTACGCTGGAACGGACCACACCCGCGAGTACATTCCACTTTTAATGTATGGAAAATCACTCAAAGAAACTGGGACTATTCCTGTTGGGCACTTTGCGGACATATCTGCTACCATTGCTGACAATTTCGGTGTGGACAAGGCCATGATTGGGGAATCATTCTTGGATAAGTTGGTGTAAATAACAGAAAGTGAAAAACGATGACTTTATTAGAAAAAATTATCGAAACGAAAGAATTTTTAGAAGGCAAAGGAATGATTAAGCCTGAGTTCGGTTTGATTTTGGGTTCTGGCTTGGGCGAATTGGCTAATGAAATCGAACATGCTATTAGTATCGACTATGCGGACATCCCCAACTGGGGGCGTTCGACCGTCGTCGGACACGCTGGCAAGCTGGTCTACGGCGAGCTTTCTGGACGCAAGGTTCTGGCGCTCCAAGGCCGCTTCCATTTTTACGAAGGCAATCCTATGGAGGTGGTGACTTTCCCTGTTCGTGTCATGAAAGCGCTGGGCGCAACTGGCGTGATTGTCACCAATGCTGCCGGTGGTATTGGCTATGGACCAGGTACCCTTATGGCGATTAGCGACCACATCAATCTGACTGGGGAAAATCCTTTGATTGGAGCGAATTTGGACGAATTTGGTCCGCGTTTTCCAGATATGTCGGACGCTTATACCAAGGCTTATCGCGAGACGGCGCAGGCTGTAGCGGGCAAACTCGGTATTGACCTAGCAGAAGGTGTCTATCTGGGCGTGACGGGGCCGACCTACGAAACGCCTGCTGAAATCCGTGCTTTTCAAACCCTAGGCGCTAGCGCTGTTGGCATGTCAACTGTGCCAGAGGTCATCGTGGCTGCCCATTCTGGTCTCAAAGTGCTGGGCATCTCAGCCATTACCAATTTTGCGGCTGGTTTCCAAAGCGAGCTTAACCATGCAGAAGTGGTGGAGGTAACTGAGCGTATCAAGGAAGACTTCAAGGGTCTGGTTAAGGCTATTTTGGCAGAATTATAAAGATTAACAAATTTTTAATAGGAGAATAAAAATGTCAATTCATATTGCAGCAAAGCAAGGCGAAATTGCTGATAAAATTTTACTTCCGGGGGACCCACTGCGTGCCAAGTTTATCGCAGAAAACTTTTTGGAAGACGCGGTTTGCTTCAACGAAGTCCGCAACATGTTTGGCTACACAGGGACTTACAAGGGTCATCGTGTCAGCGTCATGGGGACAGGTATGGGCATGCCGTCCATTTCTATCTATGCACGCGAGTTGATTGTGGACTATGATGTCAAGCGCCTTATTCGCGTGGGAACAGCGGGCTCTCTGAGTCAGGACGTCCATGTCCGCGAATTGGTTCTGGCGCAAGCCGCAGCGACTAACTCCAACATCATCCGCAATGATTGGCCTATGTATGATTTTCCGCAGATTGCTAGCTTTAACTTGCTGGACAAGGCTTATCATATTGCCAAAGACCTTGGCATGATTACCCATGTCGGTAGCGTCCTTTCATCTGATGTTTTCTATTCAAACTTCTACGAACAAAATATCAAACTGGGAACTATGGGGGTTTTGGCTACTGAAATGGAAGCTGCAGCTCTCTACTATCTAGCGGCTCAGCATGGAGTTGAGGCACTGGGAATTATGACCATTTCTGACAGCCTTGTCAATCCAGACGAGGATACCACGGCAGAAGAACGCCAAACTACCTTCACCGATATGATGAAGGTCGGCCTTGAAACCTTGATTTCGGAATCATAACCACCCGTCTAACGGGTGGTTTGCACCAGGGCTATAAGCCCAAATTACCAGCCAGCGCCTAAAGACGCTGGCTTTCACGTTGTTCAAGCCTTATTGCTCTTGACTCGTCACTTGCCTCTCAAAGAGGCGTGTGCACTACTTGCCATTATCCCTAAAGGGATCTTCATACTCTTTCACACTTAATTTATCTAGTGCGATGTCCTGCTT
>NZ_KB904431.1:0-2174 GCF_000380065.1 Streptococcus massiliensis DSM 18628
AATTTCTTCTGTAAACCCTATCTTTCAGACTGTTTTTAAGACTTTTTTGAAAGAGAGGGACAAGATTATCAATGCTTTGGAACTTCCCTACTCAAATGCTAAGCTAGAGGCCACTAACAACCTTATCAAGGTTATCAAGCGCAACGCTTTCGGCTTTCGGAACTTTGACAACTTTAAAACTAGAATTCTCATCGCTTTAAATATCAAAAAGGAGAGAACCAATTCGGTTCTCTCCAGATCTTAGCTGACATCAACCCACTACAGTTGACAAAGAGCCGGAATCTCTAGCTTTTTTTGTGGCTGAGAATTATTTTGTCCCAGGCTCTTTTTTCTATTCATTCTTGCTCTGATAAGCGTCCCACATCTTCTGCTGAGGTTTGGCAAAGGGATAGGCAGGAAAATCGTCAGGGCTCAACCACAGCACTTCTCTGTCAGGAAAGTCCTTGCTCTCCTTGACCTGCCCCGTCAACAGCTGAATATGCCACTTGCGATGACTAAAAACGTGCTGAACAGTCGGAAAAGTCACTTCTGACCAAGTCACCTGCAAATCATAATCCTGCTCAAAACTCTCCTGCGGTGTCGGTCCATAAGTCGCCTCACTTTCCGCCACTTCAAAGAGCGTCAGCTGATCCTCCACAAATTCTTCCACCTCAATCAAAGGAAAATGCCAGAAACCCGACAAGAGACCTGCCGCTTCATTCTTCTCCAGCAAAAACTGCCCTTTTTCATTTTGGATAATCAAGCCCTTGAGATAGACAGGGACGGGCTTTTTCTTGGGCGCCTTTATCGGATATTTGTCCATAGTTCCGTGCAAATAGGCTGCGCTAAATTCCTTGACAGGACTGTCTTCAGGATGTGGATTAACGGGTGCTTCAATATCAGAGCCCAAATCCATAAGCGCCTGGTTAAAATCCCCCGGTCGCTCTGGATCAATCAAAATCTTCATAATCGCCTGAAAAACCTTGCGATTGGTTGGGACACCAATATCCAAATCCACTTCAAACAAACGGCTGACAACTCGCATAACATTGCCGTCAACCGCTGGCTCAGCTAAGTCAAAGGCGATACTGGCAATGGCGCCCGCTGTATAAGGCCCAATCCCCTTGAGGCTAGCAATTCCCTCATAAGTCTGTGGAAATTCCCCTGCAAAATCCGTCATAATTTGTTGAGCAGCTTTTTGCATATTGCGGACGCGCGAATAATAACCCAGCCCCTCCCAAGCCTTGAGCAGTTTGTCCTCAGGAGCGTCAGCCAAGTCAGCCACCGTCGGAAACCAGTCCAAAAACCGCTCGTAGTAGGGAATGACCGTATCAACCCTCGTCTGCTGGAGCATGATTTCTGACACCCAGATGTGATAAGGATTGGTCGTTCGTCGCCAAGGCAAATCGCGCTTGTGCTCATCATACCAAGCCAGCAATTTCTGACGAAAAGCCGTAATTTTCTCCTCTTCCCACATGTCAATATCGTATTTTTGTAAATCTAACATAAAACCAGTATAGCACAAAAAATCTAGCAATAGCCATTATGAAAACTGAAAAAATTTGATATATGCAATAACTACTACCACCTGTACGTGAATACCTGTAAAATGATGATTCTTTTTCTTGAATTTTTTGTACTCTCAAGATTTAAGTAACTGTAAAAAGCGTACTGTTACTATCACGGTACGCTTGTGGTATAATAAGGCGTATCTGATTTTCAGGTATGTTGTGATAGTGTGTAGCTCAAAATTTGGCGATGGCGAGTTGCACGCTATTTTATTTTATCTTGATTAACTAAGTCTATGATATAATCAACCATACTTTTTTCTTTTCGGCTTGCTTTAAGTCTTATCATCTCTTTTTCTTTTTCAGTGACAAATATTCTAAAACTTGTATTTCTGATTCTTCCAGTTGCTGGTCGTCCTCTTGGTCGCTTTTTTTCTTGCATTTTGTCAGTTCCTTTGCTATAATTTACCTAAAGGATTGGCTAAGAAGTCATTTGATTTTTTAGTCTTGTGAGGTTAGGGCTTAACTAACTCTAGAAGCGTTTTAATCAGTTCAGCGATTGCAGTCGCTAGCGTGATTAGCTTTAGAGCGTTAAGCCTTTTTCTTATACCTCGCTTTACGCTTAGTCATATCCTCACCTCCCTTTCTTTAGTTTTACAGTTACTTAAATCTTGAGAGTACAAAAAC
>NZ_KB904431.1:2899-47819 GCF_000380065.1 Streptococcus massiliensis DSM 18628
GTTTTACAGTTACTTAAATCTTGAGAGTACAAAAACCTCAAATGAAACTTTTTTGGTTTTTGTACTCGTATATTCATTATAAATTCTTCGAGAGCGAATGTCAATGACTGTCCTCCAGAAAGTTAATTAAAAGCTGATTAGGACGATGATACTGAAAATCTATTTTCTTATCATAATGGTACAAATGATTGATAATCTTTATTGCAACCATATCAGAGATAGATAAACTTACATGGTCGATATCTGTCGTGAATAAATAGCCTGCATTCTTTTGCAAAGAATGCAAAAACTCTTCCTCACTAAGTATATCATTAGAAGGATATTGCCCAATAAATCTTTCATACATAAAAGGAAATTCATATAAATGCTCAAGCAAGTCAGAAAAAATATTCACATTTTCAATATTTTCTTTATTAACATAAAGATAGCCCTCATTAGAAGGAAAAATAATAATATTCAGATTAGGAAAAATTTCGCATAATTCTTGTAATTTTTGACAACAAATCCTAAAAGAAGAATAGGTCAAATAGTCATCCATATTCCTTAGTAGCAATATGGTCTTATCTGTTTCTTTTTCTAAAACCACTGCTAACATTTCTAAGAACATCAAAAATTTTGTTTCATTATCAACAAATTCAAAAGAAATGTTTTGCTGTTTCACTCCAAAATAGGGTAAAAAGTTCTTAAGAATGAGTTGTTCTGTATTAAAATAAACGCTCTCTATATGGTAAGCGACTTCTCCAATCTCTAATTCTAATCCTTGATTTACAATATCAGAAATTTTTTCTAACTTATCGTTGATAGAATCAATTTGCTCTACAATATCCAGATGGCTCATTTTGATTTTTAAATAGTCAAAAGCAATCGTACCTTTTTTATAAACCATTTGTTCAATTAAATCTTGAATATTGGCAATTGACAAAACTTTATATTCCGTTCTCTTCAGTTCTTTTTCATCTAGCATAATTTTAGGCTCTTCTTGTTCAAACAATGACAAGTCTTCTACTTTGTACTTTTTGCCTTCAAAATACCAAATCAGTAACTGCCAGATATAATACTTCAACTGTTGCTCTTGTCCCACCACTTGAGTAAATTGCCCAAAACTGATAGAAACATTTTCTTTATAAGGATGCGTAAAACTCATTTTCATATAATCACCAACTTGTTATCACTAATCACTTCTTCTTGTTTCGTTTTTCCGCCAATGATCAACACCATTTCAGAAAATTGTTTTTCTGTGACGGCTAACAACCGCACATTGCCACTTGGTAAGTGGCTTTGCTGTAATTTTTTATAAAATTTACTAGCAAAACTTCGATTGGGGCAAGTGCGATAATAAACAGAGAATTGAAGCATTTCAAATCCATTAGCAATTAGTTCCTTTCGGAAATTTCTATAAACTCTTTTTTCTTGATTGGTTTCCATTGGTAAATCAAAAAAACAAAGTAATCTCATAGCCTCATACCTCAACCTGCTCACTCCATTCTACACTCGAAACAACGGGACAATAGAATTTTGTCGTATCTTTGTCATCAATACACTTGATAAATCCCTTGACATATTTATCCATAGCAACAGTAACCGAGCATGTTTCTTTTCCATATCTGATTTTAGCATTTAATAAATTTGTTAGGCTGAGCCGCGACTCATATTTTAGATATTCTTCTTCTCTAAGGTGTTTATATACCCACACATCTACAATTTGCCGAAACGGCTCCATTAAATCATCTACTAAATTAAACTGATTGTATTCATTTTTATGAAAAATTCCAATTAAAGGATTTAAACCATACCCTGCCACTATTCGTGCTAGCTGAGCTCGCATGATTGCATAACCATAATTTAACCCCGCGTTGATTACATCCGCTTCTTGCTGGGTTACTCGAGTAAACTTCTTTCCAAATAATTCGTTGAAATACACTTTAGCCGCGTGCCCTTCACGATTTGTTTTATCTCCTAGTTCGATATGATCCTTGTAATCCGCTAACTTCTGAATACAATCAATATTCTTTTCAAGCATAGCCAAAACATCTTGTTGATTGTTAATTTTAAAGTAAGTGACTATCTGCCATAGTTTATCCTTTTGCTCTTGGCTCCACATCAACTGATTTTGAAGACGCTTATAAGCTCTAAAATGGTTGTTTTGAGCATGATAAATGCCCGTTGGCAAATGCTCATTATCACAAACAATTAAAATAATATTATATTTGCTCAAAGCACTCAGCAAGCGTAAAGTTACAACTGTGTCCCCGCCTTCTGCTACAATAATTGAAATGTCGCTCAAAGGTATGGTGTATTCTTCACCTAATTTTTTAATCAAGAGATTATCCAATTTCAATCTCATTTTCTCACTTTGGCAGATGTGTACAATTCTCCAAGTCATAATTTCCCCTTTATAACACGAAAAACACCCTGTTAAAACAGGGTGTTTGTTTTCGGCATGAAGCCTTATCTTTGTAGCTTCTGCAAGATTTAAGTAACTGTGTAAGGCGTCCCTCACATTTACTATTATAAACCTTTGCAGAGCTATTTGCAATTCTTTTTTAAAAATTTTTTAAAAATCGAGTTTTGCTTGCTCACCCTCTTTTTTGATGAAATGTTTGTCACCGAGAACATCGGTTTTTACTTTATAGATTGAGAGATTGGATTTGTTTAAACCTTTCAAACATTGTCCTCCTTTCGCCACTGAGCCGAAAATCTTCATCAATTTTTGATCACCTTCAAATTTAGCTTTGTCATATGGTTTCAATTCAACATAATGTTTTTGGTTGGGCATTGTTCTAGATAAAAATCTAAACAACTGCTGCTCCCCGCTTTCGGTATCCTTGATTAAAATCAAATCATTCTTATGTAAAGTAAACTTAAATTCTGAATGTTCCGCTACGCCTTCTCGACATTTGATTTCCTTATATTTTTCTAAGGAAAGTCCATAGCCACCACCTTGTTTAAATTGCAAATCTGCATACTTCAATCCTAACAACTCATATTTTCCAGTTTGACCATTAAAGTAAACATCTGTCCTCCAAGGTTTTAGAGATTGCAAAACGACCCTGTTTTGACTATTATTCGGTGTAATATCAATATGATTACCTAATTTGTTATCATAGTACTTCAAGCTCTTAATTTCTGGTCCTTTTCCTTTTTTACTATACTTTCTGATAGGACCATTTTCTTTACGATATTTGTCAAAAGGATTGCAGGGCACTTCTTTATTTTTTTCATTAAGCTCTTTATCCGGATAAACCTCCAATATCTTTTCGATGACTTTCTCAAAAGTGACTGGATCCTTATGATACATAAGAAACTGAGTTTTATCTTTATGATAACGCTTAATAAAATCGTCATAACCGGACTGACTATAAATATCTTTTATCTTGCCTAAGACATAAGTTTCTTCTGATTTATCTTTTCCAAGTTGGGCTTGGCGTGTCGCATAGATAGTCGCATCAGAAATTTTCCGATTGTATTTTGAATCTACCTGATAAGAGAACAAGATACTATTCTCAAATTTTTTGCTTTTCAATGTCTCTACAAAATGTTCATAGGGCGGCTGGAAAACAAGTTCCTTGTATTCGTCATTTGTTAGAGATAGAATTTCACCTGTTTCAGGATCAACAAACTGTCCATCTTTATATGAAATGAGTGGATTGCCCTGTTTTTTCCATAGTCTCAGTTGAGAAGATGCCGCAATAATAAGGGCATCTACAGCATGGTGGTGATAGGTGTCACGTGTCTTGTCTATCTTCCATTTTCTTCTGAGTTGCGAAGTAAATTGTCCACGAACAACAGAAATCTTGGTATCAAAATCATTCTGTCTATAAAAGTCTTGCAAACTATTCAAAACCACTCGTGACGCATAGCGAGTATCAACTAGATTACGCTCAATAAATCTCTGTTTGACCTCAATTTTACTAATATCTTCTTCCGTTAGTAAATATTCTTTCTTCTTTTTACTGAAGTTTTTCAAACCATTCACATAAGCTTTCATTTCTCGAAATGACCAAGCATCATCCATAGTATCTATAGCTTGAAAAGGTGTCCTCTGTCCTTTTTCCTGATTAGCAGTCGCTAAAACCAAAACTTTATTGGCAAGACTATCATCGAACGAAAGAGACAAAGGCAAAATATGATCTATTTCATACATATGCTGATTGTGAATTAGATTTTGAATATCAATCTTCTTTCCAGTGTAAAGACATCTTTCCTCCTGTTGGTACCAAAGACGAATTTTAGTAGCTAATTCCTTGTGCCCATGAAAAATACTGTCAGGCAGCTCAACTTTGCCGTTATAGAGAGTTGCGGCTTTTTTCATTGCTGCTGATTTTTCATCTTCGTTGGCTTTTTGCCTCTTCTGAATTTCTTTTTTCTCGTCTTCTTCATTCTTATCGCGTGCCATTTCAATGACAATATGATCAAAAATACCGTATTTTTTGGTTGCAAGATTGATAATCTTAATGGCTTGGCGGACAGCTTTGGCAGCAACTGGATTATAAATCTCTCCCGTCAATTCTTTTTCATCAATATATTTGGTTCGCTTGGATGTCTCTTTCGCCTTTTGTTTCCCTAAACGTGTCAGAATGGTCATTTGTTCTTCTGAAGTCGTGTACAATTCAGGAATTAACTCCTTCATCAACTTAATTGAAAAACTGTGCCACCCTTTAGCAAATAAAGAACTATTCTTCTTTCTGAATTGAACAAGTTCAAGAATTTGCTGCTCACTAAATTGATTCAGAAACTCTTTCTTTATCGCTTCTTCAATTCCTTCGCGCTCTGTATTTAAAGTCAAAATATGAGCAAGTTCGTCCATAGTTTCGCGCGGTAAAATTGCCACATCAATGGTTTCTATTGTTTGCATTTTTCGATAGACTTCAAAGGTATGGATGTCGGGTTTATCGCTCTTATCAATCCGATACCCTTTAATATCATCAAATGTTCCATTTGTGAGCTTGGCAATATACTGTAACAACTTTTTCGCACCCAGAGTCTTTTCCGTTTTAGCATATTCAACAATTTGGTGCTTTTGCTCCTCACTTAATTTCTTCGTTTCGGTTGGAACAGTTAGATTATTTAAGTCATTCAACAAATTATATTCCTGCGCAGTGTAAGAAGCTTTAGGCGCTCTATACTCTTCGGGATAAAAGCTACATTTTCCAATGAGAATGCCAAATAAATTATCTGCTATTTTTTCTGTTTTCCCGTTAATTTTTCTATAAAGACCATAATCCGTTGGTGATTTTTCACTTCCTGGTCCGTGATAATATTTTCTTTTTCCTGTTAAAACTTTGATATAGCTTTCTATAAATTCATCTGTAATGGCTGCGTTAAGTTCCTGTTGCTTTCTTAAAATTCTCTCCGCCTCTTTTTTATATGCTGAGGTAGAAAAAACATTGATTAGCCGATGATTTTCTCCATTTTCATCTATAATTGTAAAATCACCACGAATTTGTCCATATTTTTCAAAACGCTCTAACTGAATTTGTCCCGGCGTTTTATCTTCAAGCAATTTACGATTTTCTTCAACCGCTTTTCCATATTCACTAGAGGAATTGTTGTCATCTTCTGCCGCATCGTCTAGATAACTAATTCCGCGATGCTTTACGATATTTTTCAACACAATGAATAATTCCTCATTGGTCAATTTCTCTCTCATCCCCTTAACACGTAATTGGTAGGGATTAAGATTAAGAGAAAGGTTAGAAAAATCAGTTAAAAGCTGGTATTCCTCAAATAAATCAAGTAGCCGTTTTCCGCGGTGCTTCTTGCGACGTGACAATCTTCTTGCTTGCCTAAATCCGCGACGCTCCACATTGCTATCAGCTGTCGCCGCTGGAAAAATCCTAGAATTAGCATGCTTAATTTCACCTGTTTTCTTATCTAAAATTCCCACTCCAACAGATGCTACACCAATATCTAAACCAAGAACTAAACCGTTCATATATTTGTCTCCTTTTTATTATTATATGCTTAAGATAAGTATATACCTATTGTTTAAAAAATAAAAATATTAACATAATGATTTTAAAAATATTCAATTCATGATATAGTTTTTTTAGATTGATAATGTTACATTATCAACTTTCGCAAAAGAAAAGCACTCTAAAGTGTACTCCCCCCCCAAAAAAAGTTAGACGAAAAATCTAACGATTGGGGGGACAAGTCAAGAAAAAATAGACACAAAATTAAGAGAATTAATGGTTCTTTCTTTCAAATTCTAAAGGCGATTGATACCCTAAAGCTGAATGGAGACATTTAGGGTTAGGGTATTTATATTTATGGCGACTTCCTTTGGCATAGAGACAAAGCTCATGAAGCCGTCTGCCGATACGTTTATGATTAACATGAGTCGTTCCTGAGTAATTCGTACACTCTCGTAGCGTTCTTTATGTTCATAGAAAATTGCTTTAATCATTTCCTTCAAGGTCTCATTCTCAACCTGTCTTGAAGATGAGATGGGCGATGCTTTAAATAAGCATAGAAGCCTGAACAGAATACTTAGAGTGTTTGACAAGCATGATGAATAGTTAGGCTAGCGCTATTCTTCTTTAGAAATTGGAACTTTATTTTCGGCTTGGCTTCTCAAGACCTGGAACTTTTCTTAGAAGCTCAAGCTCCTCCTTTAACAATCTATTTCTTTTACAAACTTCTTTATCTCAAATTGAGCATGACAAAGTGCACTTCCATGACCTGGAAATGCACTTTCACCATATTTTTCGTATTTTTGAAGCTAGCGATATAAGCTATTAGGATGAGCTCCTAAAGTTTCTCCCACGATTTTTACAGCTCAAGAATAAGCTTAACAGCAGCTAAGAAAAAGCTTTATCAAATGTTTTTCTTGGCATAATTCTTTTCCTCGTTTTCACTTAATTGCGTGTTCACTTTATTATACCAAGTCCAGTGAAGATAAAGTTCAAATTTCATTCATCTTTCTTTTCATCGGACTTTTCTTCTGTTTGATTCATTGATTTTTTAAACTCAGAAAACATTTTTCCGATTGCTTGACCAAGCTCTGGCAAGCGTTTAGGTCCAAAGATCAAAAGTGCTCCTAGAATCAAGATAATCAAGCCTGGTGCACCAATATCTCGTAAAATTCCCATTTTATTTCCTCTTTTCTTTTTTATGAAAAATGTGCTTACTAATCAAAATACTCAACTCAAAAATTAAAAGCAGAGGTACCGTCATAGTTAAATCGCTGATAAAGTCAGCGGGAGTGATGACCACTGCTATGACTAGCAAAACAAAGTAAGCATACCGTCTATATTTTACCAAATAATTAGGATTTAGCAAGCCTATGGAGGTCAAAAAAGCAACTAAAACAGGTAATTCAAATAAAATAGCGATCGGAAGACTTGTATGGAGTAAAAAAGTCAGATAGTTTTGCGCGGTCAACTGCGTATCAAACAGACCCTGTCCTAGAGAAAGCAAAACTTGTAAAATCGCTGGACTGACAAAATAATAACCAAAGGCAAGACCTGCAACAAAGCAGAAAAAAGTTGCAGGAATATAGCCTGACACAGCACGTGCTTCACTCGCTTTCAAGGCTGGACGGATAAAAGCCCAGATTTGATAAACTGTAAACGGCAGGGTCAAGCTAAAAGCCATCAAACTTGCTAGACTAATGTAAATCCATAAAATATCATTTGGCCCAAGTACAATTAATTTTTGCTGAAAACCTGCTGTCAAATAGCGATAAAGGCTATCTGAAAAAAGCAGACTCAGACAAAAAACTACAAAAAACCAAGCTAAAACCCAAATAAAACGTCTTCTAAACTCAGTCAGGTGCTCCACTACCGTTTGTTCTTTTTTATCCATGTTGACGATTCCTTACAGTTGCATAAATAATGATAGCAACAAAAATTATCTGACAAAGTATCGTCTCTAGACTTGGGTAGAATCCAATGAAATCAATGGTTGGCACACCTTTCACAAGATGATTTGGCAATAGATTGGTCAACTGAAGAGCATGAATGCTGACCCCTAGCATTTTAAAGGCAAGGGCATAGATGAGCCAAGTCAGCCAAAAGAAAATCTTATAAGGCTTAAATTGATTGGTCATAAAGGTCATCGCAACCGCAATGGCAATCAAAACAAGAATGGCAAGGGTAATTCCAAGTAAAAATTGTCCCAAAGTAATCCGAGGTAGAATCCCTACATAAAAGAGGACTGTTTCTGCCCCCTCACGGAAAACAGCTAAAAAGCTGAGGGCAAACATCGAAATAAACGATCCTGTCGCAGTTACCGTTTTCATCTGTTGCTCCATGAAGTCATTCCACTTCTTGACTGATGATTTTGAGTGAAGCCAAATTCCAATCACAATCATCATGATAACGGCCACAATCCCTACCGCACCTTCAATGATTTCGCGGTTGGAGCCAGAAGCCATTGTTGGAAAGAGCGTTTGAAGAAGGTAAGCAATCAATAGACTTGCCAGAATCCCTAAACCTGCACCAGCATAAACCCAAGTTAGACCTTTCTTTTGTTTGCTAGCTTTCAGAGTGGAGACGAGTGCCATGATAATAAGGAGCGCCTCAATACCTTCCCGCAAGAGGATTAACATAGCATCGAAGAAATTATAGCTCGCAGACGTATCAATAGCTGATAAATCATCAATCAAGGCTTGGAGTTTTGTCTGGTATTCTGCTTCAGACCCTCGCACCATGATAACAGGACTTTCACTCTCTACACGAGTATAAAGGCTAGAATTGCGCGTGGAAACATCTCCTTCAATCGTCGGCCAAATCGTGATAAATTCCTTCATCGTCGCTGCTGCCTTGCTCTTATCTCCATTTTTGAATTGCTCCTGTGCTTTTTTTAATAAATCAATCCCATCTTTAAGAGTGAGGTTTTCATTTGTAGCAGCAATTTTCTCACCTGAAACAAAACTTTGAATTGCATTTTTTAAGTCATCAAAAGAGCTTTGAATAGCTTCAAAATCTGTCGGTTCTGTTTCAATGCTGGAACGTAAAAATGAAATCGCTGTCTCGATTTTTCCATAGTGAGCAGAACTATTGCTGCGGACAATTGCTTCATTAGTCGTCCAAGTACTGTTCATATTTTTAAAAGCTTTTTGAGTCGCTTGGAGATTTTTTGAGCTAATAGCTTCTTGCAAATGATTAAATGTCGGTGACATTTTATCTTGCAACTTTTTCTTCTCAGCATTGACATCAACAGGATTTTGTTCTTTTTCAAAATCTAGCAAACGAGCTGAAATCGTTGTTAGTTTTTCCTCTGTTACCTCGCCAGTCATTTCCAAGGCTTGACTAACCTTTTTGCCAGCTTTTGAGTCATGATTAGTCGTCTCTGAAAACTCTGTCTTTAGTTCAGAAACAAGCTCTTTAGCTCTTGCTTGATCTCCATTTTTGACTGCAGTTGTCGCATCTGTTATTTTGATAAATAGCGAACTATAAGACTCTGCTGCAAAAGCAGGGCTAGCAAACATAAAAATAATGACTAATAAGGAAAAAATATATTTATTCAAACAAGGCTTGACCAAGATATTCTCCTTTTTTTACACCTGCAAAACAAGCGAAAAGACCGCTACCGATGTGGGTAATATATTCATTCATCTTATCATCATTTCCGAGATTCGTCTGAATCTTGATAAACTGCTCAGGATCTTTTTGAAATGCAATAAAGAGAAGACCTGTATCAAACTGTCCTGTCACGTCATCAATTCCACTCGAATAGGAATAGGAACGTCGGTAAATCGGCACACCTGCTTCTTTCGCTAAACGAACATGGGCATCAACTGGGATAAAGAGCTCGCCATTTTCATCGCGTAAATTCAGATCAACAGGGTCAAACTCATTTTTTTGTCCAAGCGGTGCACCGCTTTCCTTGTAGCGTCCAAAGGTGTTTTCTTGTTCTTTTAGACTTGTTCGATCCCAGGTATCTAAAAACATCTGAATCCTACGAACAGCCATATAAGAGCCACCTTTCATCCAGCCTGCCTCATCGGTCCAAATCACTTCATTAAAACGTTTTTCAGTCGTATCATTTGCTGTTCCATCTTTGAAACCAAAAAGGTTACGCGGAGTTTCCATGCGGTCTCCAATTGCCGCAAAACCTGACTGACTCCATTTCATAGCTACAATACGGCGACTTGTTCGAATTAGATTGCGCACAGCATGAAAAGCAACTTGCTCATCATCGGCACAAGCCTGGATTACGATGTCTCCACCTGTGTATTTTTCTCGTAAAATTTCCCTTGGAAATGGAGGTAAATCTCGAAAAGCTTTGGGTCTTTTCTTTTCCAATCCCATTTTTTTGAGAAAAGAATTTGAAACTCCAAAAGTCAAGGTTAGACGATGAGGATTGAGCCCAACGACTTCACCAGTGTCATTGGGTGGTAAATAAACGTTGTCTGAATCCTTTTCTACTAATTCGCCGTCCACCAAACATTGACTATGCTTGGTCCATTCTTTAAACATAGCAATCACTTCGTCTCTGTCCGTTGATATTAGGTCTAGAACTACAAAGTAAATATTTTTCTGCATGGGCGTGATAATCCCCGCCTGATGTTCACCATAAAAAGAAATTTTTTCGTCACCAACAACTAACTTTCTTTCATCAGCCGCTTGTTTACCGAAAAAAGCAGACGCACCAGAGAGACCCAGTGCCAATCCAGCTCCTCCAATACCTGCTTTTTTCAGAAATTCGCGACGATCCATTTTCTTTTCAGTCCATTTTTCGTCATTTGTCATCTTATTTTTCTCCGTTTAAAATAACACCCATTTTACCTAGCGACTCACCTAAATTATGCACAGAAGTTGAAAGAGATTTTGTATCTTTTTCGGTCAATTCTGTGTAGAATTTATAATTTTCAGAGTCAGTCATGTAAGAGTCAAGTTTTGTATTGACTTCTTTAAAATCTTTGGTCAATTCTTCAGCGAGTTTACTATCTTTTTTCTCAATCAATGGTTTGAAAAGTTCAAAAATCTTTTCTGCACCTTCAATGTTTGCTCGGAAATCATACAAGTCTGTGTGAGAATAAAACTCTTCTTCACCAGTAATCTTTGTATCTGCCACTTCATTTAAAAGGTCAACAGCACCTGTCAACATAATCTCAGGAGTGACCTCAACTGTTGCAATTTTGGCTTTCAACTCCTTGATATCATCTACCAGCTGATCTGCGTATTTTTCTGTACCTTCGGTGGTGTTTTGTTCCCACATAATACGTTCTAAACGATGGTAGCCTGACCAACCTTCCTCGGTTTTATGCTCTTCTTTATAATCTACCAAACGAAGATCGATTTTTTCATCAGATTCTTTGAAGGTCTCAGCAATCGGCTCTGAACGCTCATAAGCCATACGAATCAAAGGATAGACTTTCTTAGCTTCGTCCAATTTCCCAGCTTTCAAAAGATCGCGAAAACCTTCTGTATCGGTCAAAAGTTTATCAATTTGCTCTTGAACAAATGCTTTATAATCAACTGTTGCTTGGTCAAGTTGTTTCTTTTCCGCTGATGACAGAGTGATCTTAGCATCGCTTGAAGAAGAACCGGTTGTCTTGCTATTATTTGCAGCACAGGCTGTTAATAGCAATAAAGACGAACAAATAAGAATAGCTGATTTTTTCATATAATCTCCTAACTAGAAATGAGAGCTTCCCTCAATTTCCTAAAAAGTTTCTAACTTAGATATTTTACCAAAAATTTTATTAAATAGCAATAATTATCTGAAAATTTAATACTGTTTTTTTATAAAAGAAAAAGCACTCTAAACCGAGTGCTTAATTATCTAGTAAAAGCTCTTTTACTTGGGCAATTCGATTTTTCTTGACCACAAGTAAAATCGTATCTCCCAAATAAAGTCTGGTGCTGCCATTGACAGTCTGTTCTTTATCACCATGTATTTGTGTTGTAATGAGAATATCATGTGGCAACTCAAGTTCATGAACCTGACGTCCTGCAATCTTTTCTGATACAGGAATTTCAATTAAAGTTGTTTCTCCTTCATCAACTAGATTTTCAGGGAGCATTTGCTCAAGCAAAGCCTCGTAAACAGGAGCCCCGTGAAGCAAATCCATCACTGTATATGCAACTAAGGTTACTATGCCTAAAGGCATCAGACTACGGATATCTCCTACCATTTCGGTTACTAGAATCATCGCGGTCAACGGCGCCTTAGAAACAGCACCAAAGTAACCGCTCATTCCCAAAATAATGAAAAGTGGAAATTGTGCATCAGTCACCCAGTCCAATCCTACAAATAAATGTCCCAGTACTGCTCCAAGTAGTGAACCTAATGCCAAAAGAGGGAGAAAAATCCCTCCTGGAAGTCCACTACCATAACTGATCATACTAAAAATAAAACGGAGAAAAAAATAAATAACGAGTACACTAAATGTTAAACGATGGATTGGGAGTGACAAAATCAACTCATTTCCTCCACCTAAAAGTTGCGGCGAAAAATAACCTAAGGGTAAGATAAGGACAAAAGCAAGGAGGCTGTACCAATTTGGACTCAGATGCAATTTATCACCCAGCCAATGATAGACTTTGCCTATTCGTAAAATAGCCCATTCATAGACATAACCCGCTAAACCTAAGACCACTCCTAATAGCAAGTAAATCCAATAACGAGTCAAATCTAGGTGTGCGACAACATCAGGCATACCCAGTACTGGTTTAAGCCCAAACATGGTTTGAGATACAAAATTCGCTGTTAAACTAGCCGCTAGTGTTGTTACCCAGACAAAACGAGTAAAATGGTGATAAACTTCCTCAACAACAAATAAGAGACCCGCAATCGGTGCATTAAAAGCCGCGGCTAATCCTGCTCCAGCTCCAGCGGCGATTAATGTCCGTTGTTCTAGTGGACTAAGTTTAAAATATTTTCCCAGTCCTTTTCCTGCGGCAGCGCCTAGTTGAATACTTGGGCCTTCACGCCCTAACATCAAACCACTTGAGATGGCTAGAACACCTGCAAGAAACTTTTTCCAAAGAATGTCCCACCAATCCATGCCCATAAGACCTTTAAGTTCTGCTTCAACATTGGGAATTCCAGATCCTTTAATATCTTTGTCTGATTGAATCAGTTTTGCGTTGATCCAAGCTATGAACAAATAAGCCAGCCCGATCACACCTAACCAAATAAACTGGCTATGACTGTCTTGATATGCATTGAAAAAGAACTTAAAAATTTCACTAATCAGAAGTCGAAAACTTCCAACTACAATCCCTGCAAAGATACCTACAGCTATTCCACGTAAAACTTGGATAAGAATGGAACTAGCAGCAAATTCATACTCTTTCTTTTGATCAGATGACTTCGTCATCCCGTCTCCTCCTCTATCATAATCTTCCTATTTATTTTACCACATTTTGCAATAAGAAAAAACAGCTATTCAGCTGCTTTCTTGACTTTTAGTGGTTAAAACGATTTGCCCACGCAAGATCCTCATCTAAGATTTCCTGACTTGTGTATCTACCGCGGTAACTATTCCAGACACCAGATCCAGTTTGTGTAGCTTGACTGTCGTTATTATCATAAGCAGTCAAACCGTATGCTTCAATGTAATAATTTAACTTTTGTGCATAGCTGGTATCTGTCGCATAAGTACCTGTCAATGCTGCTGTTGCATCTTGATAAGTAGAGGTATTACTACGGTGCACCCCTGCATAACGATTCCATTGAAGAAGACGGGCATAATCTTGTAACGACTCTGCCCAAGATGGATAAACTCGGAAATTATCCATAATCTTATAAGCATTTCCTTGACCATCATCTTCCCATGTCTCTAAGGATACAGCATTTCCATTGTATGCACCTTTAATTCCAAAAAGGTTGCCATAACGTGCAGCTAAACCTGACTGACCAGAGTTAGACTCGTGCATGGCCTGTGCAATCATAACACTTGGGTAGAGGTCGTTTGCATTAGCTATTTCAACCGCACTTGGCGCAATAGCTTGGATAAATTCTTGCTGACTGTTAACCTGAGGTGTTTCAGCCACTACTTTCGGTTCACGATGTTGGCTCAAACCATAAATTCCAATAAGGGCTGGCGCTAAAAAAAGTGTTGCAACAGCAATTCTCTTAAGACTCTTCTTCATTCTTCTTTTCATAATCTCTTTATCCTTCTGAATAATTATTACTTTGTGCATATTCTTAAGACTAGGATAACAGAAAAAATAAAGATAGACAAGTTCTTCCAAATATTTTAATATAATCTTAACATTTGTCCAACATTTTGTAAAAATACGAGCAGAGGGTTTCTTATAGTTTAGAAAAAAATAACTGGGTTAAAGTTAAACCCAGCTACTTTTAATTTATTCTGCACTCAAAGCTGCCATCGTTATATAGTTATATGGTTTATTGAAGTGCGGTAGGAAGAAAATATCTGTCAATGCCAATTTGTCAATCGTCACTTGTTCTTGAATAGCCAGTGAGAACATATGAATTCCCATTGAGATATTTTCATAAGATACCATTTGTGCACCCAAGATAACACGTGTGTCCTTATCGTAAACGATCTTAATCGCTACTTCGTAGTTGTCGTGCTTGATAAATTCTGGCTTTTGCAAATCGTTAAAGCCTGTTTCAACAGCATTATAACCAACCTCTTTAGCTTTTTCAAGAGTCAAGCCGGTTGAAACCATATGAAGTCCGTAGATAGAAATACCGTTTGAACCTTGCACACCGATTCCTTCTAATTCATGACCCGTTGCATTATAGGCGCCAACGATACCAGAACGAACGGCATTTGAAGCAAGAGCGATATAGTTCATATCTTGACGAGCATTATCATAAATAGTTGCACAGTCACCAACTGCGTAAACGTCCGGCATTGATGTTTCTTGTTTCTTATTAACCAAGAAAGCACCATTACGGAAGAGTTCAATTTTACCATCAGCTAAGGCAGTGTTTGGACGGAAACCGACCGCAAGAATAACCATATCCACATCAAAAGTGGCTTTGTCAGTTACTAAGCGCTCAACTTTGCCATCTCCTTCGACTGCTTGTACTGTTTGACCAAGAGCCAATTCAATACCGTGGTCTTCCAAGTTCTTAGCCATTACATCTGTAAAGTCTTTGTCATAGTAGCCATTTAGAACAGTATCAACAATATCAACAAGAACAACTTTCTTGCCAAGGCGTTCGAAAGCTTCTGCCAATTCGACGCCAATATAGCCCGCACCAACTACTGCCACACGTTCGATATGCTTGCTCTTATCTTGAAGTTTTTCAATCACTTCTTCAGCATTTTGGTATAATTTTACAAATTGCAGATTTTCCAAAGTTGCTTTAAATTCACGATTTCCTTCGACCAGCTCAACTCCCTTAATTGGTGGGACGATCGGTGTAGAACCTGTCGCAAAGATCAATTTTTCGTACGGCTCAACATGCTCTTGACCATTGACCAAGGCATGCACTTCTTTTTTATCATAATCAACAGAAAGAACTGGACTTTCCATGTAGACTTTGGCACCTTTTGCTTCTAACTTTTCTTTGTCAGAATAGAACAAACCTTCTGGACCATCAATTTGCTTACCAATCCAAAGTGCCATTCCACAGCCAAGAAAAGAAATGTTAGAGTTTTGATCAAAAACAACGATTTCGTTTTCTGAACCAAAATTATCTAACATGGTATTAATGCATGCCGTACCAGCGTGATTCGCACCAATAACTACAATTTTACTCATAAGAAAATTCCTACCTTCAAATAAATTTACTTATCAAGTATATCATAGGGTGGTAACGTTTACAAGAAATATGCTCACGATTTGAAAAAATATAAATTTCTTTCAGATTTTTATCGAAAGAACAGAAAAATTTTCTCATTTTTTACTTTCATACTTATTCTAGTGAACTTTTTAATTATACAAACATTTTCCCTTTCAGAAAAAGTTGTGAAAACGTTATCTATTTGGTATAATAGTAAGAAGAGACAAGAAAGGTTGTATTCTGATGCTGGCTTCTCGCTCGATTCGTTTAATGGGAACAACGATTACTATTTCTTTAGTGCATCAAAAAGCTGAGAGTCTGCTGGAGCAAATGCTCTCTCTGCTTGTACTTTATGAAAGGCGCTTCAGCGCCAATGATGACCGTTCTGAATTGATGCAAATCAATCATGGGGCGGGAAGAGAAAAGATTTGCGTTCATCCAGACTTGTTTGAGCTGATTGAGCTGGGGAAAAAGCATAGCATAGCTCCCCAAAGTCATCTCAATATTAGCATCGGCCCTTTGGTTCAGACTTGGCGGATTGGCTTTGCTGACGCAAGAGTGCCCAGCCAGGCTGAGATTGAGCAAGCGCTAGCCTTGACAGACCCGCATTTGATTGACTTAGATGCGGAGCAACAAAGCGTTTACTTGCAAAAAGAGGGCATGAAAATCGACCTCGGTGCTTTAGCAAAAGGCTATATCGCTGACAAAATCATTGATTTTCTCAAGCGGGAAGGCGTCACTTCTGCCCTTATCAATCTGGGTGGAAATGTGCTGACACTGGGAATAAACGAAGACAGCGGGCGTCCATGGCGGATTGGCATTCAAAATCCCCAGCTGCCGCGCGGGCATAATCTAGCCATTCTCACCGTTCAAAATCAGTCGGTGGTAACCTCGGGCGTTTATGAGCGCAGCCTTGATTTTCAAGGAAAAAGCTATCATCACATCCTTGACCCAAGGACTGGCTATCCTATGGAAACCTCTGTCGCTAGCTTGACCATTGTATCTGACAAGTCGGTGGACGGCGAAATCTGGACGACGCGTTTGTTCGGAGCAGAACCTGCTGCTATTTTACAGCAAATTGAGGCGCAAAAGGGACTGGAAGTCTTTATCATCACAGACGACAACCACTACTTCTACAGCTCTGGCTTGCAGTCACAGCTACTCTAAACAAAGAAAGGATATTTATTATGTTAAAACTTATCGGTTTAGTTGGAACAAATTCCAAACAATCGACCAATCGGAAACTCTTGCAGTATATGCAAAAGCATTTTGCAAACAAGGCGGAAATCGAACTCGTCGAAATTAAAGATATTCCGACTTTCAACAAGCCTGCCGACAAAAAGGTTCCTGAAATCGTACTGGACATCGCAGCAAAAATTGATGAGGCTGACGGCGTCATCATTGGAACGCCTGAATACGACCACTCAATTCCTGCCGTGCTTATGAGCGCTCTGGCTTGGCTTTCTTATGGTATTTATCCCATGCTCAACAAGCCAGTCATGATTACCGGCGCTTCTTACGGCACACTCGGATCTTCACGGGCGCAGCTTCAACTGCGGCAAATTCTCGATTCGCCCGAATTGAAAGCAACAGTCATGCCGGGTTCTGAATTTCTGCTTTCTCATTCCCTCCAAGCATTTGACAAGGACGGTGACTTGATTGATTTAGATACAATCAAAAAATTGGATGCCCTCTTTGACGACTTCCGACTCTTTGTCAAAATCACGGAAAAATTGTCCAGCGCACAAGAGCTTTTGCACAAGGAAGCGGAAGATTTTGACTGGGAAAGTTTATAGGAAAGAAAGGAAACAAACATGAAATTTGTAGGACTTGTCGGCTCAAACTATGAGCAATCGTATAATCGTAAATTATTAGAATTTATTCGCAAGCAATTCAAGCTAAAATTTGAACTGGAAGTGTTGGAAATTGACGATGTTCCAATGTTCAATCAGGACGAGAAATGGGACGAAAGTTTCCAGTTGCGTCTCTTGTACAATAAAATCACTCGGGCTGACGGAGTGATTATCGCAACGCCTGAGCACAATCACACCATTACCGCTTCCCTCAAGAGCGTTCTCGAATGGCTGTCTTACGAGGTGCACCCTTTTGAAAATAAGCCAGTCATGATTGTCGGTGCTTCTTACTACGATCAAGGGACTTCGCGCGCCCAAGTTCATCTGCGCAAAATCCTCGATGCACCGGGCGTAAATGCCTACACGCTTCCAGGGAATGAATTTTTGCTTGGAAAAGCCAAGGAAGCCTTTGACGACCAAGGCAATATCACCAACGAAGGCACGGTAAACTTCCTTGAAACTTGTTTGGATAACTTTGTTAAATATGTAGAGGTGGTTTCAAAATTGAAAAAACCAAAACCAATCGAACCAGAAGACTTGGATGTCACGCGTCCAATCGCTACGACTATTACAGGTGTTGACCCTGACGACCCAGACTGGGTTGAAAAAGCTGCCGAATTGGTCGGTGCCGTCTCTGGCGATACTTATGTCAAGCTAGACCACGGTATTCTCACGGTCAACCAAATCGATATGTTCCTCAAGTCCATGCCGTTTGAGCTGACTTATGCCGATGACAACAACCAATTCCTCTACTATAATAACGCTCATCAAGACCCAGACACCATGTTTGCCAAACGTGTGCCATCACAATCTGGCAGCCGCTTGTCAACGGTGCATAATTCTCTGCCTGCCGCTCGCATGAAAAATGTCGAATGGGTAGTCGGAAGCCTTCGCAATGGGAACGAAGAATATGTCCGAACGCTTGTTCCAGGCTCACCAGACGGTGTCATTAACACCCACAACTACCAAGCTATGTATTATCCAGACGGTTCTTACGCTGGTATCAATGAAATAGTCTTTAACTTCAAGCCTTGGTTGGACTGGTATCTTCAAACAACCGGACAACGCTTAGTTGGCGGCGCTGCTTCTACTGCTTACAATCCACATGGTGGAGCAGATGCCACATCAGGTGCTTCAGATGCTGGCGGAGCTCCAGCTAATGCACCTGCCGACGCTACATCAGGTGCTTCAAGCCATTAAATTATTACAAAAGCCAAGATTTTTATCTTGGCTTTTAATATATACTAAAATCAATTCATTTAAATAAAATAATATTTGAGTACAAAAACTGTTTTGTCACATACTATTTTATCTTTGAGATATCCTTTTCAACAACTTTATTTGAAACAGCTCCAATATAACGTTTGGCTACTTTACCTTGGCTGTCAATCAGGTATTCTGTTGGATAGGCCTGAACTTGATAGGCTCTGAGTGTATCTGCGTTCTTATTGTCAAAAAGGACTGGAATATGTGAGTATCCTTGTTGAGCAAACCAACTTTTAAAATCATCCACTGATTTTTCTTGATTGAATTCAGGTGCTACAATTGTCAATACTTCTATTTTTTTGTCTTTCTTAGCCGCTAATTCTTCAACTTCAGATAAACTCTTGATACAAGGTGGACACCAACTCGCCCAAAATTTTAAATAAACCTTTTTTCCTTTGTAGTCCGATAATTTAACAATATTGCCATTTAAATCTTGCAACTCAAAATCTGGTGCAGCTTTCCCCACTAGCCCAGTTTGAGTTTGGTCATTGCTATTAGACTGACTGGCACTTTCACAAGCACTCAACACAAAAATAGCCAAAAAAGCTATAAGTACACCTTTAAGATATTTCATAACATTCCTCCATTATCCAAACAATCCCGATAAGCTATTTACTTGACCTAAGAGTAATAAAATTCCCATTAAAACAATGAGTGCTCCTCCTATCTTTTTAAGAATACCCATATATGGCTTGATTTTTGAAAAATAACGCATAACCAAACTAGAAGCTAGAGCCAAAATAAGAAAAGGCAGAGCCATACCCGCAGTGTAAATTAAGGTTAAAAGAGAGCCTTGGATAGCCCCACTAGAACCAGACGCTGCAATTCCAAGGACGCTACTTAAAACTGGACCAATACATGGTGTCCAACCAAAACTAAAGGTAATTCCCAGTAAAAAAGCTGTCCAAAAATCATTTCGTTGAGCATTTCTCTTAAGATTAACTGTTTTTTGATACTGTAAAAATTGAAAATGAAGGATTTCCATCTGATGCAGCCCTAAGAGAATAATGATAATTCCCATCATATAGCGAAACCATGTTGCATAGAAAAAGCTTCCAATAGCTCCTGCTCCAAAGCCCAATATGAAAAAAACAGTTGAAAGTCCCATAATAAAGCAAAGGGTCTTAACTAAGCCATACCAAACAAATTCCTGTCCCAAAATCCGAATACTTCGTGGCTCGTCTGTATCCAACAACAATCCTATATAAACAGGCAAAAGCGGAAAGATGCAAGGCGAGAAGAAAGACAAGATACCTGCCAAAAATACTGATATAAAAAAGAAATTTCCTTCCATCTGTATCCTTTCGTCAAAAATATAGTCGTTTTTCACTATAAAACTATTATATCATTATTCTAAATAATTGATATAAATTTTGTTTGAAAATAAAATTATAAATCAGCAAAAAATTCCTCTAAAATTAACAGAGGAATTTTTCCTTTATTTGATTTCTTTTGGCAGAAATAGTTTTATATTTGTAAAATGATTTTCTTTTGACTCAATTTCCATATGGTAGGCTTCACCAAATTGCAGCCGTAATCTCTGATCCACGTTGCTCAAACCAACTCCACCTAAACGTAATCCATTTTTCTCACTGGCAAGACTTGGCATTCCCTTACCATTATCATAGACAGATAAAACTAAATGATTTTTCTCTTCAGTAACCATAACTTTGATCTGTCCTAGATGTGCTACTTCTTTGATTCCGTGATAAATAGCATTTTCCACCAAAGGTTGCAACACCAACTTAGGCAACTGATAGTCAGCAAAAGCCCCTGCTTCCGCTACTTCATAGTTCAATTTATCGCCATAGCGTTGTTGTTGGATAAAAAGATATTGACGAACATGTTCTAATTCATCTTTTAACTTAATCTGCTCCTGCCCTTGATTGAGAGCAAGTCGAAAATAAGTTGCCAATGATTTGGTTACATCAACCACACGTCTGCTATCGTGAAACTCAGCCATCCAGACAATAGTATCCAAAGTATTGTATAAAAAATGCGGATTAATCTGGCTGGCTAGAGCCTTCAATTCATATTCACGTGCTTTTTGCTCTTTCTGTGTAACATCCAGCATAAGTTGATCAATAGTATCCAACATGCGGTTAAATTCACATGCTAAATCCAGCAACTCAGGTGCTCCTTGTTCTTTAGCACGAAGCCCTTTTTCACCACCAGCTATTTTCAAAATCAACTGTTGTAAATCTCTCAAAGGCTTTATCCACCTCCGCAAAAGCAACCAGATGGCCAGAGCACAAAGCAGCGTAGCAAGAAGACCAATAGCAACAAAGGAGACCATCATCTGATTTTGTAATTGATGAAGACTTTCAAGTGAGGCAACGCCAATCAGGGTCCAATGACTATCAGGAATAACTCGCTGGTAGACAAATTGTGCTCTTTTTTTCGTGTAGCCATTAGTAACTCCAAGATAAGGCTTCATGGCTGCCATCTCTTGACTCGATGAATAAACACTTTTCTTGGGATGATAAACAAACTGATGCTGACTATTGACAATAAAGCTAAAGCCATTTTTACCAAGTTTTAGTCGATCCAAATAGCCCGCAAGTGTATCGTAGCCAATATCCAAGCGTAATACACCAAGATTGTGTCCCGCACCATCCGTAACCTCTTGTGTAACGGATACGACCCAGTTTTTAGCAGTATTCTGTCTAGCAGGAGTTAGCTCAGGCATGCTGCTATTTTTAATCGCAAGTTGATACCAATTTTCTGCCATCATATCACTGGATGTCTGCATTGTAAGATTTGGGTCAGTAGAAACAGTTCGTCCATCCTTGGTCACAAGAGTTGCTGAAACCAAATCCTTGTCTGTTGACAAAACCGTCTTAAAAAGATTTACTACAGTATCTGATGTTATGTCTTGAGAATTACCTGCAAAAGCTTTAATCTGAGCATTTTCTGCCAAACTCGTGGTCGTTGTCTTAAGTTTATTAATATAAGCTGCAATAAACTGACTGGATTGCTCAATCGTATCGCGAGTCTTTTGCTCCGTCAATTGACTAATGCTATTGGAACTCGTTTGATAGTAGAGTGCCCCAACTGCACCTATAAGCCCTAAGACAAGAAGAAAAAGATAGAGCACCAGTTGAATAAGGAGTGAGAAACGTTTTTTCACATTTGTCCTCCTTTTTTATATTGACGTGGGGTTAGACCAACTATTTGTTTGAAGCGCTGTGAAAAATAATTCATATCTTCAAAACCTACTCTTTCAGCAATCTCATAGATTTTTAAATCCGTTGTCAAAAGTAATAGTTTCGCTTCGTTCATACGAATTTGGATCAAATAGTCTTGAAACGGCATTCCAAGATCTTTTTTAATTAAAACGCTAAGGTAAGATGGACTAAAGCCCAGCTCCTGTGCCAGTGATTTGAGTGTTAACTGACTATTTGATAACTGACTAGCGATAGCCTCGGCTAAATCCGAATGCTCACTTTCTGACAACAACTCCTCCACTCGCTCCTGCTTTTGCTCTTTAACCAATTTCTTTTGGATTTTTTTCAGCATTTCCTCAATATCATCTTTTGAAAATGGTTTGAGGAGGTAATCGTCTGCTCCTAATTGACGGCTGAAAGAGCGTAGTCAAATTCATCATAACCTGTCAGAAAAACAATATGAGTCTGCGGATAAGATTCATGCACCAAGCGTGCTAATTCAATTCCGTTCATGATGGGCATATTGATATCAGTCAGGAGAATATCAACAGGTTCTTCCTGAATAATTTTCCAAGCTTCTCGACCATTTTCTGCTTGTGAAGTAAGTTGCATGTCAAAAGCCGCAAAATCCACCAGAGAAACAATTCCCTGGCGGACTAAATATTCATCCTCAACGATCATAATCTTATACATGGTTAATTTCCTCTCTGACTTGTCCTATTGTCATTATACCAAATTTTACGATAATAGGTTTATTTCACATAGTCTAAGAGATAGCCGTATCCTTTTTCTTCCATTTCTTCTTTTGGAATAAAACGAATGGACAGGCTATTAATACAGTAGCGTAGTCCTCCTTTATTTTTTGGACCATCTGTAAAGACATGACCTAAATGAGAATTACCCACACGACTACGAACTTCTGTCCGCTTCATATTGAAACTATTATCCTCTTTGTAACTGACAACATCTGGACTAATAGGCTGAGTGAAACTAGGCCATCCGCAGCCTGAATCAAATTTGTCCTTAGAAGAGAAGAGCGGTTCACCGGTCGCTATATCTACATAAATACCGGGTTTAAATTGATCCCAATAACGGTTTGAAAAAGCACGCTCGGTTTCATTCTTTTGAGTAACAGCATACTCTTCGGCAGATAGTTTTTTCTTGAGTTCCTCATCGCTCGGTTTACTATATTTTCCTGCATCAATGACAGGATAAGAAGCTTGGTTTACATTGATATGGCAGTACCCATTTGGATTCTTTTTAAGATAATCTTGATGATGCTCTTCTGCTAAAATATATTTATTTAATGCAGCTGTTTCAACTGCCAATGGCTTATCATATTTTTTAGCTACCTCTGCCATAACTTGATCAATAACTTCTTTATCTGCTGCGTTCGTATAATAAATTCCTGTCCGATACTGGCTTCCTTGATCATTTCCTTGTTTATTCTTACTGGTTGGATCAATAATTCTAAAATAGTGAAGTAAAAGCTCGCGGAGAAAGGTTTCCTTACTGTTATAAGTAACATGTGCAGTCTCAGCATGTCCGGTTTGTGAAAGCAACTCATATTTAGTTGTATCACTACGACCATTAGCATAACCTACGGTCACATCAGTAACCCCCTTAACACGAGAAAAATATTCTTCCACTCCCCAGAAGCAACCACCTGCTAAATAAATTTCCCGCAGGTCTTCTTTATTTGCAACAGGAGTTTTCTTTTCTTTTTGGGTAGATTTGGCACCTTGGCTAACGGATGCTTCCTTAATCTGCTTTACTGTTGCGCTGTCACCTAAAATTCGACCGCCCCCAAATTTAAGAAAAACAATACCCAAAACAAAGACGAGTAAGAGGATCAAGAGCCAGAATTTTTTGCTTTCCATGATATCACCTCTCTATTTTATGCTTTTCAGTGTTTTCTCAATTTCTGATTTTTCTGAAAAACCTACGTGAGTTTTAGCTATAGTGCCATCTGTTCCAATGTAAACCCCTGTTGGATAAGAGCGCACCCCATATTCCTTAAGAAGTTTTCCTTCTGGGTCAATGAGAACAGGTAAAGACTTATAATTAAGACCTTTATACCATTTTTTAAAGTCTTCCTCCGACTTTTCACCCTTGTGTTTTGGTGAAACGACTGATAACACTACAGTATCAGGGTCAGCTTTAGCGGCTAGTTCGTTTGCATCTGGTAAGCTTGCTAAACAGATAGAACACCATGATGCCCAAAATTTAAGATATACTTTCTTACCTTTTAACTTGGATAATTGATAAGTCTTACCATTTACATCCTTCAAGGTAAAGTCATTTGCTTTTTGTCCTTGACTAAGTTGTTTTACACTTGTTTTTTCGGCTGCTTTTGTATTACTACTGCTGTTTGTAGTATTATTTTTTCCACAGGCAGCAAGTAGAGACAAACAAGCCAACCCCACCAACAGGTGGGGAATACTTTTCCTAGCTTTCATTTAGTTTCCTTCTTTCGTTTTTTTATCGTCTTTCATGTTTTTGTCATCTTTCATATTTTTATCATCCTTCATGTTTTTATCGTCTTTCATATTCTTGTCATCTTTCATGTTTTTATCGTCCTTCATATTCTTGTCATCTTTCATATCCTTCTTGTCGTCTTTCATGTTCTTTTCACTTTTCACTTCATCTTTCTTGGTCACACTAGACTTTGAATCATGCATTTTATCCATCTTTTTTTCTTGACTAGAGCAGGCTCCAAGCAAGCCTAGGCTGAGTAAAAGTGCGATTGTTACAGTTGTTTTTTTCATTTGCATGGTATTAACCTCCAAAAATTTGTGCGAGGAAATTCACATTTCCTAAGAGTAAGAGAATGCCCATAAGGACAATCAACAGTCCACCGATTTTTTTAATAATACCCATATAGGGTTTTAGTTTACTAAATTGTTTGAGTACAAAAGAAGATGCCAATGCTAGAAGCAAGAAAGGTAAGCTGAGACCGATTGTATAAACTATCATGTAAAGACCGCCTGTCAGTGAGCCAGAACCTCCTGATGCTGCTAAGGCTAATACTGAACTTAGAACCGGTCCTACACAAGGAGTCCAACCAAAACTAAAGGTCAATCCTAACAGAAATGCATTAAAATAAGCATTGCGATTCTTATCTTGTTTATAGGTCAAGCTCTTTTGCTTTTGTAGTTGATGAAAATTGAATATTCCCATCTGATGCAAACCTAAAACGATGACAATCGTTCCCATCAAATAACGGAACCAATCTGCGTTGATTGTTTCCCCTAAAAATCCTGCTCCAAAGCCTAAAATGACAAAAATTGTAGATAGACCTAGAATAAAGGATAAGGTTTGTAGAAGACTGGTCCAAGGGATATGCCACTTTCCTTCCTTTTCTTCTTCCTTTCTGTCAACCAGCACTCCTGCATAAACAGGTAAGAGCGGTAAGATACAAGGGGAAAAGAAAGAAAAAATTCCTGCTAAAAAGACTGAAATCATAAATAGAGCACTTGTCATGTCTGTTCCTCCATTGAAAGATAAGGGTTTGAAGTAGACCTTTATTGATTTTTACATTCTTAGTATAGAAAAAAATCTCCCCTAAAACTAGGGGAGACGATTTTAAAAAACTTGATTTTAATATGATTTAGTCCAAATCAAACAAGTCATGACCCTCTGCTGTGTCTTCTTCAAAAATTTCTTGGTCAGCATCTTCACTGGTCATCTTATCTGGTAAAAAGATTGATAAAACAAGCCCAACAACAGCAGGAACAAGCCAAGGTAAAGACTCAGCAGCAAATGGCAAAGTGTTGATTAAATTTGTTAATAACCCCCATTTTAAAATTCCTGCAAAGGAAGTTGCAAGAGAAATTACAGTTACAAAACCAATTGTTAGTTGCATCCCCATTTTTGACAAGGGCAATACCTTGTTTAGCATAAGAATAGCTACGAAAACAATAGTAACCGGATAGAGAATTTGTAAAACAGGAACTGAAAATTGGATAATATTATTGAGTCCCATATTTGCAATAGCAAAGCCGACTAAGGTGAATGCAGTTACACAGGGTTTATAAGTTACCCACTCAAAACGTTCATGGAAAAATTCTGAAAGGGACACAATCAAGCCTACAGTGGTTGTAAAACAGGTCACCACAACCATAATCGCCAAGAAAAATTGACCCGCTGGACCAAAAATCTGCTGGGTAGCTTGGGATATAATATAAACACCTTTGTTGACATCCGATGACATTACATCTGCTGGCACAGGAAAATGATTGCCTAGAAATCCTAGTCCTAAATAGAGTACACTGAAAAGCAGAGCCACTACTAAACCAACCAGCCAGACAATGGAGATGTACTCTTTCTTACTTGAAAATCCTAGTTGTCGCATACTATGAACAATCACGACTGAAAAAGCGACAGAAGCCAGAGCGTCAAGCGTATTATAACCTTCAAGAAAACCAGTTCCAAAGGGGTTACTTGCATAAGCAGCTACTGGAGTTTGGACATCTGTGCTACCGTAACGACTGATTCCAAGTACAACTAAAAGAACGATTAAACCAGCAAATATAGGCGTCAAAACACGTCCGATACGATCAAGAACCTTGGTTGGATTGAGAGAAATCAGGTAGGCCGCTAAAAAGTACAAACAAGTAAAGATTGGCAACCCAATTCCTGCCCATTCGGCGGGCAACAAAGGCTTGATTCCTACATCAAATGAGGTAGAAGCCGTCCGTGGAATAGCAAAGAAAGGGCCTATGGCCAAATAGAGCGCGACCAAAAAAACAGTTGCAAAGATTGGTGAAATCTTCTGCTCTAATTCGTAGCGGTAACCTTTGGGATTGAGAGCCCCAACAATCAAAGCCAAAACAGCAATTCCTACTCCTGAAAGGACAAAGCCGGCAATAGCTGGTAAATAGTTTGTTCCTGAAAGCGCCCCCAAGGCAGGTGGAAAGATAAGATTTCCCGCACCAAAGAAAAAACCAAAAATAAGCACTCCAATCAAGCTTCCCTTTTTAAACATAGCATCTTCCTTTAATCATTAAGTTTCGTCTAAGTATTGAAATATTATAACATAAACTGGTTGAGAAAAATAGCTTAATTACTCTCTTTTGTAAATATATACAACTTTTTCATAAAATCTTGCAAATCAACTCAAAGATTGCTTTTATAGCTTCACTCTTTATGCTATACTTATAGGTACTATTAATCAAAAATAGTCTTTCATGGAAAAGGAGGTCTCATGTTACTTCATCTCTTTTGGTTATTCCCACTAATTATTTTCTTCCTTTCCTTTTTATGGGAACCGCGGCGTATGATAAATGCCTATCTTTTTTCATTTGCCCTAGGGGCATTATTAGCTACAGCAACGGGCTTTTCGTTCATAAAGATCGGACAGTACAATACACAGCTTGCTATCTATTTTTTATTGGCTGTCGCCTCTCTCATTCCCCTCAGTTTCATCTTATCAATTCTTTATCTAATCTTCAACGGGAGCCAAATGATGGCTTTTGAAGGGCGAAGACTTGTCAATCTTCTGTCTCTTTTTTATGGTCTTATAATCCTGCTTGACTTTGGTCTTCATTTTCTCACATTAAACCATCATTTTAGAATTTATCTTGCTCCTTTAGATCTACTTCTACTCTACGGAACCGCTTTGTATTTATCGCATATACTTTATAGTGCATTTTATAATAACTGGCCTATCCGAAATACTCCTAATTACATTGTCATTCTAGGTTCAGGGCTTATCGGAGAAAAGGTTCCACCACTCCTTGCTCAACGCTTAGATAAAGGACTTGCACTTTATAAAAAATTTGCAAAAAAACCAATGATTATTGTATCGGGCGGACAAGGCAAGGATGAACAAATTCCTGAAGCGGCTGCTATGGCAGACTACCTTGTAGAAAAAGGAATGGTAGCAGAAAATATTCTGATTGAAGACCATTCTACCACTACATTTGAAAATCTCACATTCTCAAAGAAACTGATGAAAAAAGATAGCACAGCACTCGTTGTAACCAATAGTTTCCATGCATTGCGAGCTGGCATTTACATGCGGCGTGTCGGAATTAAGGGACGTAGTATCGGTTCTAAAACCGCTCTCTACTTTCTTCCTAGCGCACTTATTCGAGAAAATGTTGCACTTTTTATTATGTATTGGAAATGGCATATACTCATTCTATTTTTCTTGCTTACACCCTTTATCTTTAATATTATTCATCATTAATTAATAATTTTTAAAAGGAAATAATTTCATGCCAAATATCACCGCCAAACGCGTATCCAACTATGAGCTTTTTTATGATCTGGTCTTTGTTCTTGCTACATCAGGATTGACCGGACTTTTGCACAATGAGCATTTTACCTTGCAATCTTTGATTATCTTTATCTCTGCAAGTGTGGGTATTTTATCCATTTGGTACTATGAAACGGTCTACCTCAATAAATTTGGCGAGCGCGATAGAATTGACATCTATACGATTATCGCCGGTATGTTTGTCATCGGACAAATGTCAGTCAATATGACTAGCAGACCAACTCAGGCAACCCTGACTCTTTTCCAGTTTCTCTATGCTCTCGCTTACGGCATTATCCTGCTTCAATTTTATCTGCGTGGAAAAAAAGATGGCTTTAACTCAGATTTTCTCTTTCATGTGAAAAACTTGGTTGCTATTGTAATTTTCTATCTTTTGACAACAGTGGGAGCTGCAACTAATCTGCTGAAAATAGGAAACTGGGCTATGTTTGTGACCTTTGTCCCTCTGCTTATCCCCTTCTTTTTGCGCAATGTGGACATGACCAAGAGCATCAACTTTCCTCATCTTTTAGAGCGCTGCTAGCTTATTACTATTATCACTTTTGGCGAAATGGTCATTGCTATCATCCGTTCTTATCCTTTTGTCAGCTATCCACTTGAAAGTATTTTGCTGTTTGTCGGCATGGCCTTTCTTTTTGTCCGCTATATTACACAAACTCACCTCAATATTGATCATCATCAAGTGGCTCGCACTCAACCTTTGATCTATACTCATCTTTTTTTAGTTATGGGTCTCAATCTGTTTACTGTAGGCATTGAAATGTTGGCAAATCAACATCATGCAAACCTAGGTTTCATTTTCTTTATTGTAGGAATTCTTATTTATTATACTAGTATTCTACTCACCACTCGCTACAATAAACCGCTTTTCCGCTACGATAAAGAAGAAATTAGTCGCTACTTACTTCTACTTGCTGCTGGTATCTGCTTACTCTGGCTAAGCAAATTTTCTCTCTTACTTCTCAGTGCAGTCCTTGTCGTTTTCACTTGGACAATGATGTGGTTAGGTGCTATATTCCGTAGAAGAGCCCAACAAAAACAAGAAAAGCCCGATTAAGGGCTTTTTTAGTCTTCTTTCTTAGCAAATTGGCTATTGTAGAGGTCGTAATAGAAACCTTGGTCGGCAAGAAAGCTCTGGTGGGTTCCTTGCTCGATGATTTGTCCGTCTTTGAGCACTAAAATCTTATCCGCCTCTTGAATAGTCGATAGTCGGTGAGCGATGACAAAGCTGGTCCGCCCTTGCATGAGGGTTTTCATGGCTTTTTGAATGAGCAACTCCAGCCGCGTATCAACCGAGCTGGTCGCTTCGTCCAAAATCAGAATTTTCGGATTGGCTAAAAGCGCGCGCGCAATGGTTAAAAGCTGTTTCTGACCGAGAGAAATATTGCTTGATTCCTGGTTCATTTCCATATTGTAGCCACCTGGCAGGGTGCGGATAAAGTGGTCCACGTTTGCTGCCTTGGCCGCTGCGATGATTTCCTCATCAGTGGCAGATAGATTTCCAAAACGAAGATTATCCTTAATCGTCCCCTCATAAAGCCAAGCGTCTTGCAGCACCATACCAAACTGCCGCCGGTAATCCTGACGAGATAGGTTGCGAATATCGTGCCCGTCCACAGTGATGCTGCCCTCAGTCACATCATAAAAACGCATGAGCAAATTGATAAGCGTGGTCTTTCCCGCGCCGGTCGGACCGACAATCGCTATCATCTGCCCCGGCTCCACATCCAGCGTAAAATCACGAATTAAAGGCTTGTCCGCTACATATTGGAAATCTACATGGTTGAAGCTAACCTGCCCTGTCAAATCGTGCTCTAGCTTTTCTGTCACATGATTTGGCTCATCTGCTTCGTCCAGCACTTGGAAAATCCGCTCTAGCGAGGACTTGGCACTTTGCAGTTGTCCCGCAAGCTGGGTCAGAGTCTGGATTGGCTGACTGACCTGCCAGACATATTGGACAAAGGCCTGCATGTTTCCAATGGTTAATTTGCCAGCAATGACCTGCAAGCCGCCCAGCACCGCAACAATCAAATAAGTTGTATCTGAAATAGCATTGAGAACAGGCATCATAATCCCAGAAATGAAACTAGCCTTAAAGCCGACTTCTCGAAGATTATCAATAATCACTCTAAAATCACGTTGGGAAGCCTCTTCCCGACCATAGAGTTTAAGCACGTTAAATCCCGTCAAATTTTCCTGAACAAAGCCGTTCATGGCTCCCAAAGCATTAGCTTGTTCTTTAAAATAAGGCTGGGATTTTTTCAAAATAGCCGTAGCTGAAAAATAGGTCAAAGGGATAGAAATGATAACGACCATCGCCAGTCCTAGATTGAGATAGAGCACCATAGCGATCACCAGAATAAGCGTCATAACTGCATTGACTAGCTGAAGAAAACTCTGCTGAAGGGCATTAGAGACGGTTTCCACATCACTCGTAAAGCGCCCCAGCATATCGCCAAATTGATGTTTATCAAAATAGGAAACAGGGATACCATTAATCTTGTGACTGAGCTCATTACGCAAGTCGCGCGTGGCACCTTGAACGGCATTGGTCATAAAATAATTGGAATAATAAGCTCCTAACTCGTAACAAAGCCCTCGAATCAAATATAGTACCAAAATCCCAGAAATATAGCCGGTATTAAGACCAGCACCTGCTATGCCATTTGCCATATCCAACAAGTTTTTAGTCAACTCTGTGATAGCTAACCCAAGTACAAAAGGTTCTAAGACGCTAGCTATAACACTGACGATTTTTAGGACAATAGCCATATATACCGCGGTTTTATAGACTTTAAGATAAGTCCACATCCGCCCAAACGATGTCTGTTTCATATCAGTCCTCCTCCGTCAGTGTTTGGCTGTTGAGTTGCGAATTGGCAATTTCACGGTAGATGTCATTATTCTTCATCAACTCTTCATGCTTGCCCCGACCGACAATTTCACCCTTATCCAGAACGATGATCTGGTCTGCATCCATAATTGTCCCCACACGCTGTGCGACAATAAGCACCGTTGCATTTTCCGTGACGTCTTTCAATCGCCGCCGCAAAGTTGCGTCCGTTTTGTAATCCAAGGCAGAAAATGAGTCATCAAAGATGAAAATATCTGGTCCTTTAACCACCGCCCTTGCAATAGACAAGCGTTGTTTTTGCCCACCAGAGAGATTGCTTCCGCCTTCCGCCAAGTGAGTTTGGTATTTTTCTTCGCGGCTTTCAATAAATTCCCGTGCCTGCGCCACATCTGCTGCTTCCTGCAATTCAAGCGGCAAAGCATCTTCCTTACCGTACTTGAGATTTTCTTCGATAGTTCCGGTAAATAGCAGAGCTTTTTGTGGAATAAAACCAATTTTCTTACGGAGAGCTTTCAGATTGTAGTCACGCACATCTACGCCATCAACAAGAATTTTACCCAAAGTTACATCATAAAAACGCGGAATAAGGTGCACCAGAGATGATTTCCCCGATCCAGTTGACCCAATAAAAGCAATGGTCTGACCCGGCTTAGCAGAAAAGCTGATATTATGCAATACTGGGTTTTCTGTTTCGCCTGGATAAGCAAAGGTAACATTATCAAACTCCAAATAACCATGACTTTCAGTCTCGGTTACACCATTTTCGTTGGTATTGATAGAAATAGGCATATTCACGACTTCTTGTAGACGTTCACTTGAAACAGCCATCCGTGGATACATGGTAAAAAGATTGGAGAAGAAAAGAAAGCTCAAGAGCGCATGAAAACTATATTCAATAAAAGCTACTAAATCCCCAATCTTAAGCTGACTGTTACGTAGTGGCTCTAAAGAAAACCAGACTATCAACACAATCATCGCTACAATAATCTGAACAAAAAGTGGCTCAGTCAAGCCTGTTAACTTAAAAAGACGAGTGGAATTCTCAGCATAAATATTATTTTCTTCTGAAAAACGTCCCTCTTGGAAATCTTCTCTTGCAAAAGCACGAATAACACGAAGTCCTGTTAGATTTTCTCGCGCATATTGGTTAATCTTGTCCAAGGTCTTCTGCTGCTTTTCTGAAAGCGGACGAGTTCTGACTGCCACATACCATACTACAATGAGAAGAAAAGGTACTGCCACAGCAACGATCCAAGCCAAAGATGGGCTTGTCAAAAAAATCATAGCAATCGAAAAGATCATCATCAACGGCGTCACAACCCCCATCCGTAGGGATTGTTCAGCAAATTGCATGAGGACAAAGGCGTCACTAGTTACTCGCGTTACGAGCGAAGAAACACCGATTTGTTCGTACTCATGATGTGAATACTCTTGCAGTTTAGCATAAACATCTGCTCGAATATCCCGCACCATGGTTGTCGTTAACTTCCCTGAAGCATAAGACAGAACGATTCGCCCTAATACACCAAGAACAATAATGATAAACATAACACCAGCCCACATATAAAGACGGCTAGTGTCAGCTGTATTGATGCCCTCATCAATCATTCTTGCCAAAACCGTTGGCAAGCCAAGATTGACGACTACAAAAAACAAGGCACCTACGAGATCTAACAAAAGCCACTTAGGATAACGCTTCAAATAAGACCAGATATATTTCATAATTCTCCCTTCTAAACTTCTACTACTACTAGAAAAAGCACCTTGCAGTACTTTTTCTTATTCTAATACTTGCTCCATTTGCACATACTGCGCCTGCATGCCGAGGCGCTCATAAAAGCGCACTGCACCTGCATTGTCACTCCAGACATGCAAAGTCACACTCTTGCAGCCATTTTCTTTGGCAATCTTGACAACATGCCGATAGAGGAGCTCACCTACGCCCTTGCCGCGCTGCGACGCGTCCACACACAAATCATCTATAAAGAGTTCCTTGCGAGCCACTAGATTAGGCTTGTCCTTGGTTTCGATATAATTGCAGAAAACATAGCCCTGCACAAGTCCCGCCTCGTCTTCGTAGACAAAAATAGGATGTTCTTTATCCTCAATCCGCTCTATAATCTCTTGGTCAGAGAACTTCTTTTCCCCTGGAACAAACAAATCCGGACGCAAATCCGCATGAATTGCATGTACCTGATACAAAAGCTCGCTAAGCCGCTGTGCATCTCTTGTCTCTACTAGTCGAATCATTCTATCTTCCTTTCAATTTTACCTAATAAAAGTATAACAAAGAAAAAATATAAAGGCAAACTCGTTCAATAGATAAGTGAAATAAAAGAGGATTGCCCAAAGCCGCAAACCTCCTTGTTTTCAAATCTTAGTGACCAAACCAGATCCTGATTTCTCGCTCAGCTGACTCTGGTGAATCCGAGCCATGAACAATATTCTGAATTGCTTGTCCTGGAGCTGCCGCTTGGGCAAAATCACCACGGATCGTCCCCGGCAGTGCTTCTTCAGGACGAGTAGCTCCCATCATCGTACGCCAACCACTAATAGCTTGCTCTCCAGCAAGTACGCCGACAACAATTGGCCCATCAAGCATAAAATTACGGACAGCTGGATAAAAAGGCTTATCCAGCAAAGCTTGGTAATGTAAATCAATCAGATCTTGATTTGGCTCAACCATTTTCATCTGCTCAATGTGAAAACCACGCTGTTCAATCCGCGATAAAATTTGTCCGATTATCCCCCGCTTTACACCATCAGGCTTAATAATAAATAATGTCCTTTCCATAAGATATCCTCCTTGTATATGTTTAATCTTATTTTTTCTGCCTAGAAATTTCCAACCAACTAACGATATAAAGACCCGCTAAAGTTCCTTCAAATAGAAGAAAGAAAAGTATGAAAGTATGCATGAAGAAATTTTCCGGCAAAATCCAAATCACTGGATCGACTGCTGGATCAAAAAGCCATGTGGAATCGCCTGCAAAAAGAATCTTGTGAAAGAGAATGAAAAATTGATCAAAGCCAACTAAAAATGCCATTCCACCAAACAAAAGTGGCAAACAAATCAAAAAGAGCAGACCATGCCGAAAGAGATGTAAATATTTTTTAGCAATAATTGTTCGACAAAAATGAACAAATGCTGGCAAAGTAACAATAAAAATCGCCTGTGTAACATGAAAAAGATACTTCACCATTTGAAAATGATGCAACCCATTTTGTGAAGATGGGAAATTCGGCATTTTCAAAGTCCAGTCAACAGGATTGGTCAGATAGTCCATCAGCACTTCAAAATTTCGTGAAATGGTTGTCGCAGGCAAGTGAACAACCTTTTCCAGCCCCAGCCAGCTAATTTCCAAAGGGTAGAAAATCCATGCTAGATAAATTGTAGCAAGAATAGCAGCTGACAAGATCCACAGCATACTCAACCCAAATAATCCTTTAATCCGCATGAAAATTCCACTCCGATAAATTATTAACTACATGAGTTGGCTGAATTGGTAGGTCGGCCACTTCTTCTTTTTTGGTAAAGCCGGTCAATACCAAAAGCGTATCAATTCCATTATCAATCCCTGCATGGATATCTGTCAGATAATTGTCACCAATCATGAGTGCTTCCTCACGTGCTACACCTAGGCGTTTCAATGCTTTTTCCATGATAATCGCCTCAGGTTTACCAATATAAACTGGCTCAACTCGCGTCGCTGCTTCCACCAACTGAGCTAGAGAACCCGCTCCCGGTAAAAGACCGCGCTCCGTTGGAATATTGAGGTCAGGATTGGTTCCGATAAAATGAGCCCCTTTTTGGATAGCTAGTGTTGCTAAAACAAACTCTTCATAGGTCACTTGCGAATCTAAACCTACTACTACATAAGCAGGGTTTTCACTATCTTCTACATAACCTGCCTCACAAATGGCAGTTTTGAGCCCGCCTTCACCGATGATGTAGGCAGTTTTTCCCAATCCCTTGTCATTCATATAGTCAATAGTTGCATAGGTTGCTGTGTAAATAGTCTCAACTGGTGTAACAATATTAAACTTTTCAGCAAGCATGGACTGAACCGTTTCTGGGCGGCGGGTCGTATTATTGGTCACAAACAGATAAGGAAGACCGCGCTTTTGCAGCTCTGCGACAAAAGCTTCCGCTGTCGGAATCCGTTCTTTTCCTCGATAAACCGTTCCATCTAAATCAATTAAATATCCTTTATAAGTCATATATTCCTCTTATTCATAAAAATCAACATGTCTATCCAGCAACTTGTCTCCCTCGTAGGAGAATTTAGCTGAAAAGAAAGGCTTATCTTCCAAAAGCCAGGAAACGAAAGTATGGTCGCCCTCCCAAGTCGGCTTGGACAAGACCTGGTCATAGGGCACCCATTCCAGCGTCCCTTCGTCGCAGTCAATCAACTGCCCCTCGAACTCCGTTACCTTAAATACATAGGTGTACCAATCGTGACCGACGGTGAATTCTGGAAAGGTGATAATCCCCTTGAGCACTGGCTTGGCGCGCAGCCCTGTTTCTTCCAAAATCTCGCGAGCCGCGCACTCTTGCGGCGTCTCACCCTTTTCTAGCTTACCACCCACGCCAATCCATTTGCCAGCGTGAACATCGTTCGGTTTTTTGTTGCGGTGGAGCATGAGAAATTCCCTGCCATTATCAATATAACAAATCGTTGCTAATTTTACCATAGTACTTCCTTTTTATTGCAGCCAATCAATAGGCTTGAGCCCCTTGCTCACCAAGAAATCATTGGTTCGTGAGAAAGGCTTGCTACCAAAAAATCCACGATGTGCTGAGAGCGGGCTAGGGTGCGGCGACTCGATAATCAAATGCTTGGGATTGCTAATCAAAGCCTTTTTCTTGCGCGCATAAGCCCCCCAAAGGATAAAGACCACTGGGCTGTCCTTTTCATTAACCACCTTGATGACGGCGTCAGTAAAAGGCTCCCAAATCAGACCCGCATGAGCATTGGCTTGCCCAGCAGGCACGGTCAGACTGGCATTGAGCAGCAACACGCCCTGCTTTGCCCAAGCCGTCAAATCATGAGATTCCTTGACTCCCACATCGTCTGCGAGCTCTTTTAGGATATTTTGCAGAGACGGCGGAGCGGGAATGTCATCTGGCACCGAAAAACTCAAGCCCTGCGCTTGCCTTGGCCCATGGTAGGGATCTTGCCCCAAAATCACCACCCTGACATCAGACAAATCCGTGGTCTGAATAGCGTTGAAAACCTTGTCCCGCGGCGGATAAATAGTGCCTGAGCCATAGACATCGTCCAAAAAATGATTGATTTTAGCAAAGTAGCCTTCTGGTAACTGTTCCTTGATTAGGCTGTGCCATGCTGAATGTTGCATCTTGACCTCACTCCACTCTTATTCTTTCTTTTATTATAACAAAAAAGGAAAGGAGACAAAAGTCAAATCCTAAAGAGAACTGACTTTTCGTCCTTTCCTAGCTATTTTTTCTCTTGCTTCCTTGCCATTTGATAGGATAGTAGGTCAAGCCCAAGCTTGACAAAAGTAAAATCTGTGGTAAAAATTGAATCAGATAGCGCGTTTTCCCACCTTCAAAAATAGTTAGGAATAACAGACCTCCAAAAACTGCTAGACTGAGGAAGTTCAGCTCTTTATCCTCTGGACGAAATTTCCAAAGTGCAAAGACCAAACCGACACTCATCAAAATCCAAACAAGCTGCTTCACCGCAGCAAAAGGAACATAATTAGAATCATCATAGCTGATAAAATGGCTACGAATGAAGTCAGTCACCGGATTTCCCTCAATCATGGGATAAAGTGGAGAAATATAAGGAGTCTTCTCTGCTTTGGCATTCTCGTAATAAATCCAATCTAGCGTTCCATCCATAACATTCCAACGTTGTTTGTATTCACTGTGAAGAAAAAAGGTCCAAGGAGTGTATTCTGACAAACGACGCTTAATTTCTTTAATCACATTTTCCGTTGCAAACATGCCATTATTATAAATTTTTCGCTGTTCAGGATCAATATACTGGAGCAAGCCGTCTTTCATATCTTCCTGATCGGTTCCCGTATCTGTCAATCCCAAATTGATAAAAAGTAGCGGTCCCTTAGCCAAGCCTTTTCCCTCCACCAAAGGAATCTCTGTTTGGTGCTTAACTGCATAACGAGCAACCCCATATGGAATTGTAAACGCTAGTCCCACTATTGCCATTGTCAACAAACATCGTTTCCAGGATTTGATAAAGAAAAGAATGACAAAAAGGGCGATGAGGACAATGAGAACAGTCGGACGAAAAATCATTGCTAAAGCTGTAACAAGACCCAAAAGAACAGCTTTTGACAAATCCAATGTCTTCTCTTCTTTTAAAAGTGCAAGAGCTAAAAATAGTTGTGAGCTGACCAAAGGTAAAATCATAATGTCCGTGTACATGGCCATGAAAAATGGGGAAAATCCTAAAAGTAGGATATAAAAGCTAAAAACTTTATTCGCTACTTGTTGATTAAAATACTTCCGCGTCCCCCAGTAAAGAATGCCTGCGGTTATATCCGCATAAAAAATATTGAGTCCTTGCATAACCCAAAGCCCTGTTGCACCAAAGAGCTTAAAAAAGAAACGCTCGTATAAAAAAAGAGGAATGTTATTTGGATTGCGGGTCAAATAACTGGAAATAGAACTTTCTTTAAGATAACCAAAAGCTCCTGTAAAGACGACTGCTGCATCACGTCTAATCAAGAGCTCAGCCGACAACAAAACCGCCACTTGGAAAATAACTACCGCAAACATAAGACCTAATTTATGTCGCATTAGCCATTCATACGACTTTTTAAAGAAGGCCGGAAATTTCCAAAATAAAAGACATATTAGTAAAACTAGCAGTAAACTCCCTATAAAACTAACGATGTTGGAAAGTTGCCAAAAAGCTGAAAAGACCCAATGAAGAGCTAAAATAAGCATGACTTTCTGAAGTACAGAAAAAGCAAACTGATACAATTTATTCATGAAACTATTATAACAAAAGACTGAGATTTTCGCGAATATTCAAAAAACAAGCCTCAAAAAGGCTTGCGTTTAATGATAAAGGCATTGTCGACTGTTTCAAAACCGATTTTGGGATAATAGTCCATAGCATTTGGAGCTGAAAGGAGGATGAGAGCCACCTCTTCTCCAATTTGCTGACGCGTTTTTTCAACCAAAATTTTACCTATCCCCTGCTTTTGATAACTTTCATCGACCGCTAAGTCAGATAGGTAGCAAGCATAGGAAAAATCTGTCAAAGAACGTGCCACACCGACTAGTCGCTCCCCGTCCCAAGCCGTCCAGAGAATATCCGCCTCGTCTAGCATCTTCTGCAAACGCGACAAATCCTTAGTCGGGCGGTGAATGCCTGATTGCTCCAAGACATGGGCAAACTGCTGAGCGGTGATTTTTTTCTGATTTGTATAATCAATCACGACAAACCTTCCTGCCAGGTTTCTTGGTTTCCTTTGAAGCGTTCCAAGAGTGCCAAGCCCTCTGCGCTGACATAGCCTTCTTGCTCCGCCAGCTTAATCAATTCGCTGTAGTTGGACAAGGTCACGAGCTTGACTCCCGCTTCTTCAAAGCGTCGATCCGCTTTGGCGAGTTGATAGGTGAAAATCGCCACCACACCAAGGACATGAGCCCCTTCGCGCTTAGCCGCTGCTACGGCGTCTAGGACGGAACCACCTGTTGAAATCAAATCTTCCACAACGACCATTTTTTGTCCCGCTGGCACACGCCCCTCAATCTGATTGCCAGCTCCGTGGTCTTTGGGTTTGCTGCGAATATAGGCAAATGGCAGCTGCATCTTGTCTGCGATAATGGCACCGTGAGGAATACCCGCTGTCGCCGTCCCCGCAATGACTTCCACTTCTGGAAATTCTGCCTTGATAGCCTCCACAAAACCGTCCTCAATCAGAGTGCGCGTCTCTGGATAAGCCAAGGTCACACGATTGTCCGTGTAAATCGGCGACTTGATGCCGCTAGCCCAAGTGAAAGGCTCCTCTGGTTTCAAATAAACCGCCTTAATTTTCAATAAATCGCGCGCAATATCTTTTGCTAAAGTCATGTTTTCTCCTTTATATTATCAAATGTTATCTTCTATCGAACAAAATTCCCGTAGAAGTGCTGGCTCTTTAGAGTCGAGCAATTCTTAGCGGCACTTCCGACGATTTTTGGTCGATACCACCATTTCCTAAAATCTAGTGAATAGCTTAGGGAGAGTCCGAAACATCGGAGCTCCCGTAGAAGCGCTAGCGCTTTAGAGCCTGGCACTTCTTAGCTATTCCACTCTTCCTTAATCTTATGGTACATATCAACTGGGTTTTCCGCCTGAATGATCGGACGACCGACCACTATATAATTACTGCCAATCTGATGAGCGTCATACGGTGTCATAACCCGCTTTTGGTCACCAGCTGCTGAACCTTTGGGACGAATTCCTGGTGTCAAGCAGATAAAGTCATTGCTAGTAGCTGTTTTGATGAGCTCCACTTCTTGCGCCGAACAAACGACACCGTCAAGCCCCGCTTCTGCTGCACATTTAGCATAGTTCACTACAGACTCTTGCAAACTCGTTTGGATATTTTGCCAATCACGCATATTTTCCTCACTGGTTGAGGTCAGCTGGGTCACCGCAATAATCTTTGCCGGCTTACTTAGCCCTGCTTTTGCTGCACGCATCATCTCCACACCACCAGCCGCATGTACCGTCATCATATCTACATCTAATGCTGACAGCATAGCCATAGCTGATTGGACTGTATTGGGAATATCATGAAGTTTCAAATCTAAAAAGATACTATGGCCGTGACTTTTCACATAATGAACAATTTCTGGACCATTTCCATAAAAAAGTTCCATGCCAATTTTGACATAAAGTTTTTCCTCTTCAGGGAAAAGTGCTAAAAAGCGCTTAATATCTTCAAAAGAGGGAAAATCTAGGGCAATAATAGGACGTTCTTCGCGCATGTTTTTCTAGTTCTCCTGTTAAAAATTGTAAAATAAAAACCTTGCCAACTAGCAAGGTTTCACAAAAATTAGGCTCACTGAACCCTTTTTTATCTGTGCCCCTTGCCTGCCTCTCTGGACTTGCTTAAAGGTTTATTTACTTCAATTTATAGTTTATAGTTTGCAGACTTATTTGTCAAGGATTTACCAATAGATTTTCTTAATATTCCAAACACAAATACTTTTCACTTGATAAAAGCATTAATTATAGATATAATGGGTAGGTAATAACCGAATATTTGAACAGCGAGGAAATGAAAAATGGAATTTTCCAAAGGCTCTGACTATGCTCTTCACAGCTTGCAGTACTTGATTAAACATCAAGATAGACATCCTATTCGTGTCAGCGAAATTGCCGAATATCTGGATATCTCACCCACTTACCTTTCAAAAATATTAACAAGCTTAACCAAGAGCGGCTACCTCTCTGCTGGCAGTGGGGCTAAGGGCGGTTATTCATTAATCCCAAATTGGGAAGAGATTAGTTTTTATGATGTCATAACTGCCATTGAGGGAGATAAACATTCCCTATTTGACAGTTTTAACCATGGTTCACAATGCCAAATTTTCAAAATCTTTTCAAATGTCGAAAAAGAGATAGAAACTGTATTAAAAAAGCCAACACTCAAAGACTTAGTCAGATAAGTCTTTCTTCTTACTTTTAATTACAGATATTAAACATCTTTAATATATACGAAAGGAACTTTTTATGATCTTTTTACTCGTTAGTACAATGGGATTTATTATCCCTTTTCAATCAGCTATTGCTGGCAGACTAGGACAACGCCTAAAGTCCTCATACCTGTCTTCATTTCTTTCTTGCCTATGTGCTTCACTTACAGCCTTTGTTATCACTTTTATTAGTAAGGGAAGCGTTCTCATCCCAGATAATATACTCGTTCAATTTTCTTCATTACTGTGGACTGCAGGTGTTTTCTTTGCTATCGGGACAACCTTGCTGATTTATGTTATTCCCAAAATCGGTGGAATGCTCTGTGTTGTGCTCCCGCTGTTAGGTCAAATCATAACCAGCATTTTGATTGAACATTGGGGTCTGTTCTCCGTTCCTCGCAAAGCAATCACTAGTAGCACATTTATAAGTGTTCTCTGCTTACTCGTCGGTGTATTTCTAGTCATTTCTTCTAAAACAAAAACAAAACAGAAATCAGAAATACACAAAATAGATTACTTTTTAGCATTTATCGCAGGTATCAGCATGGCGCTGCAATTTATTATTACTGGGAAAGTGGGGCAATTATTGCACTCTTCTCCTCATGCAGCTATGTTTACATTTATAGAGGCTAGCCTCTGCTTATTAGTATTTTTGGCTTTTCATTTTAGAAAAAAAGAGTCTGTTGCTCTGTTTTCAAAAGAAAAAATACCTAATTGGATGTATATAAGTGGAATTTTGCTGGCTTTCATTTTGCCAACAAACGCCCTAGCTTCTTCTCTGATCGGTCCCAACTTAACAGTCATTATTAGTTTATTATCACAGTTACTGGCTGGAGTTATCATTGATCATTTTGGACTTTTACATGTCAAAGTGAATAAGATAAATTGGCAACAGATAACCGGTCTGATGTTGGTAGTTGGCTCTATCTTTTTATTAAAATTTCTCTCTTAAATATATCTGTGATGGTATGAACGAACATTTCCGTCAACTATTTTAAGAATCTTATATTGCCTTTTTAAGACAGACTTTCCCGCACTTCTTTTCTCAGCTGCTCAAGGCTCTCAATGCCGTACTTATCCATGACCTGAGGCAAATCTTGGATGATCTGCGGACAGGCAAATGGGTCTGTAAAATTCGCCGTACCGATACCGATAGCTGACGCACCTGCAATAAACATTTCCAGCGCTTTTTCAGCGGAGTCCACCCCGCCCATACCAATAATGGGCAACTTAGAATGCTGCGCGACTTGACGAATGAGCTTGAGCGCCACCGGAAAAATAGCTGGGCCGCTCATGCCGCCTGTACCATTAGCGATAATCGGCTTGCGGCTTTTCAAATCAAAACGCATGCCCACCAAGGTATTGATCATGGTAAATCCTGCCGCACCAGCATCTTCGACCGCCTTTGCCACCTGCGTAATGTCTGCCACACTAGGCGTTAGCTTAACATAGACCGGCACCGAGGAAGTCGCTACTGCCGCTTTGACCGCAGCGTAAGCCAGCTCTGGCACTTGCCCGATGAGGAGCCCCGCATTGCCGTGGTCGACATTGGGACAGGAGATGTTGAGCTCTATGGCTGTGACATTAGGCGCTTGGGAAATTTTGCCCGCCACATAGGCATACTCTTCATTAGAAAATGCTGCTACATTGGCAATAATGGGCAGTTGTGGATAATGCTGAGCCAGCCAAAGGAGCTTTTCTGAAAGAACGACGTCCACACCGGGATTTTGCAGCCCGATAGCATTGAGCATGCCCGACGGTGTCTCAGCCACACGCGGCGTCGGATTACCAAAACGGGCTTCCTTGGTCGTCGCCTTTATCATAATCGAACCCAGCAAGTCTAAGCTGTAGTATTTGGCGTATTCCTGACCGAAGCCAAAGCAGCCCGAAGCAGGAATAATCGGATTTTTCAGCTCCAAGCCCGGCAAAGAAATGGCTAATCGATTTTTACTCATTTTCCCTCCTAAACCACAATCGTTCCAGTTTCAAAGACTGGTCCGTCTTCGCACACACGCTGATTGACCGCTTGGTCTTGATTGGCCACATGGACAACGCAAGCATAGCAAGCCCCCATGCCACAAGCCATGCGCGACTCCATAGAAATGTAAGCACGTGGATGTTCGCTGAATTTCTGGTCTACATATTTGAGCATGCCCGGCGCTCCGCAAGCGTAAATGGCAGCAAATTCGCCAGACAATTCGTCAACAATCGTAGACACATAGCCTTGCCTGCCATAGCTGCCGTCGTCCGTTGTCACCAAGACTTGCCCATAGTGCGCTAGCTCTTCCTCTAAAATGACGGCTGACTTGCTCGCAAAGCCCAGCACGGAAATAACTGCTACGCCCTTTTGTGCCAGCTCTTTTGCCACTTGCACCAAGGGTGGCACACCAATACCACCGCCGATAATCAGCACACGGTCGCCTTTTCCAAGCCCGCAGAGATTAAAGCCATTGCCCTGCGGCCCCATGCAGTCAATCCGACTGCCGACAGGGAGCTTCGAAAAGATTTTGGTTCCCTCGCCCTCTGTCCGATAAATGACCCGCGCGATTTGCCGCTCCTTGTCAATCTCAGAAATCGAAATCGGCCGCCGCAAGAGCTTAGAAGCATCGGGCACTCGCATGTGCAGAAATTGCCCAGCCTGCATTTCCTCTACCATTTGCCCCTTTAAATCAAGCGAAAAAATCTGAGGCGCAATCTGACTTTGCCTGACAATCTCCATTTGCTCCAGCAAAATACTGCCCAAGCGTTTTTTACAAGTCTCACTAACCATACTTTCTCCTATCATAAAAGCCCTGTCCCAAGGACAAGGCTACACAAAAGCAGGCAGAAACCACCATTTTATCTATGCCCTTGTAGCCTCTCTGGACTTCTTAAAGGTTGAATTTTTAATATTTTACACCTTATCTACTTTTTTGTCAATGGTAAATATGATAAAATAGTCTTATGAGAATTCAACAATTACATTATATTATCAAAATCGTGGAGACTGGCAGCATGAACGAAGCTGCCAAACAGCTCTTTATCACCCAGCCCAGCCTTTCCAACGCCGTGCGCGACTTGGAAAATGAAATGGGCATCGAGATTTTCATCCGCAATCCCAAGGGAATTACCCTGACCAAGGACGGCATGGAGTTTCTTTCCTATGCTCGGCAGGTGGTGGAGCAAACCCAGCTCCTTGAGGAACGCTATAAAAATCCTGTCGCTAATCGCGAACTTTTCAGCGTTTCGTCCCAGCACTATGCCTTTGTGGTCAATGCTTTCGTCTCTCTGCTCAAAAAAAGTGATATGGAAAAATACGAGCTTTTCCTACGCGAGACGCGGACTTGGGAGATTATTGATGATGTCAAAAATTTCCGCAGCGAAATTGGCGTTCTATTTCTCAACAGCTACAACCGCGATGTTCTCTCAAAAATGCTGGACGACAATCATTTGATTGCTACGCATTTGTTTACAGCGCAGCCCCATATTTTTGTGAGTAAGAGCAATCCCCTAGCCAAAAAAGAGCTGGTGCAGTTGACTGATTTGGAAGCTTTTCCCTACCTCAGCTACGACCAAGGAACGCACAATTCTTTCTATTTTTCTGAGGAAATTCTGTCCCAAGAGCACCACAAAAAATCAATCGTGGTGAGTGACCGCGCCACTCTCTTCAATCTCTTGATTGGCTTGGACGGCTACACCATTGCCACAGGAATTCTCAACAGCAATCTCAACGGCGACAATATCGTCTCCATTCCGCTTGATATTGACGACCCGATTGAGCTGGTTTACATCAAGCACGAAAAAGCCAGCCTTTCTAAAATGGGCGAGCGCTTTATTGATTATCTGATTGACGAAGTAAAGTTTGATAAATAAAAGAGCCCAAAGGCTCTTTTTTTATTATGTGACTTTAGTCCGTCTCGCTTCGAAGGTGCGAGACAAATAAACCACCCGCTATGCGGGTGCGCATCGCAGGTTATACCAAAAAACTCCAAACGCGATACAATAAAGGTGTTCAAGCCTATTGTAAAGCGAAAAGAGAAAAGTATGGCTCAAAAAGCACATAGTTTATCACACACAAAGTGGAATTGTAAATATCACATTGTGTTCACCCCTAAGTATAGACGAAAAATTATCTATAATCAATATAGAAGCAGCTTGGGTGAAATATTC
>NZ_KB904432.1 GCF_000380065.1 Streptococcus massiliensis DSM 18628
CAAGAGAAACAAGCTGAGCATTTCTTTGGACTCATCGAAGATACAATTTCTTCTGTAAACCCTATCTTTCAGACTGTTTTTAAGACTTTTTTGAAAGAGAGGGACAAGATTATCAATGCTTTGGAACTTCCCTACTCAAATGCTAAGCTAGAGGCCACTAACAACCTTATCAAGGTTATCAAGCGCAACGCTTTCGGCTTTCGGAACTTTGACAACTTTAAAACTAGAATTCTCATCGCTTTGAACATCAAAAAGGAGAGGACTGATTTAGTCCTCTCCAGATTATAACTTCTCATCAACCCACTACAGTTGACAAAGAGCCAGAAAGAACTGACTCATTCATGTCAATCTTTCTTCACTCTCTGTTTTTATAATCAAGAATACAACTTTCTACTTCTTTGTCATTATTAAAAAGAATATCATACAAAGATCTTCACGTTGAAAGATAACCTCGTATCTAATCTGGTTTATCATTTAGCGTGACGTCCTTTTTTTACTCTTCTGCGATAGCCAGCGGAGCGTAGACCTGTTTTTCCTCTTAGCTCTGCTCTTTTTTTACGTCTTCTACAACTAAGAAGCCACACCAATAGAACTACAAATAAAACGAACACAAAACAAATAAGTAGAATTATATAATGCCACGGCAGAAAATCTGATGTTTTATTTTCAGATTTGGTTGGTTCCTCTTCATTCGGAATGCGGTGGCCTCGAACTAAGAGTCTATGAGTATTGACACCATATGGTGTACAAGTCACTAAAGTACAATAATCTTGATTTGGATCAATAGTTAAAGAAGAGACATCATCTGGTTCTACCGTCAAAGTTTGATCTACTTGGTAAGTAACCGTCCTTCCCAAAACATGGAGTTTAAAATGGTCCCCATTTTTTAATTGATCAATATCAGTAAATAACTTTGCTGAAGGCAACCCGCGATGGCCTGATATAACAGAGTGCGTTCCTTGACCACCAACAGGCAAAGAACTTCCCGGAATATGTCCGATAGCCACCTGCAAAATAGCTTCATCTGTACCATGATAAATTGGAAGTTTTGTACCTAATTTTGGAATCTCCACATGCCCCATAATTCCAGTTGATGTGACATCTAAAAGGCTATTGTACTTTTTTTTATCTTCTTCTGTAAGATGATATGTCGGTACAACTCCTTTTTCTAAAGCTTGATTATACGCTTCAGCAGCAGCTAACATACTTTCTGTCTCAGTCGCATCTAATTTTTCTACCTGTTTTTGATAAGTTGAAATAGCTTGAGATTGATGATAAGAATTCCAAAGATCACTCACAGTAGGATAGAGCAATAATCCTATACCACTGATTAATAAAAGAACAAATAAAATATTGGTAAAATGTTTTTTCATAAAAAGAATACTATCGTACTATAAAGGAAAAGAGATAGACATCATCTACCTCTTTCTTTTAGTAGAACTTATTTTGTATTTACTCTCTTACGAGCAAACAATAAGACAATTGCTCCCAAAACAAGGCAAGAACCAATGATGTAGAGGATAGTTGTTCCAATACCACCAGTATTTGGCAAGAGAGATCCTTTTTTATTGATAATCTTAGTTGCAATCGTTCCACTAGATAGGGTTGTTGTAAATGTAGCTTTTGCTGATGTCGCAGATAAAGCTGTCAAAGTAGGATTTGCGCCTGCTGTATTGATCGTTGAAGAAACAGTGAATTCGATATCAGCCATCGTATTGTAGCCAGCTGGAGTAGTGCTTTCCACTAATTTGTAGTCTCCTACATCCAGCCCCTTGAAGGTGAAGCTTGTTGTTGTACCTGCATTGATTTTCTTCACTTCAACGTAATTTCCACTTACTTTTTTGTAGAGAGTAAATCCGGCACCTGGCAAAGCTGCATTAGATTCATTGACTTTATTAATAACCACTTGGTAAGTGTAAACTGTTGATTTGCTTTCAGGGGTCTTACCTTTCGTTTTACCGCCAGTTGTATTTGGATTGTTTGAGTATGTAAGATTAGCGGTATTGCTGTTCCCAACGATACCAGTAACCGCATTGCTGTTAAGGGTTGCACTGTAACGAACAACAAATTTACTTGAAGAAGTTGCAGCTGGTACGACTGTCTTTAAGTCAGCTGCTTTAATTGTCAAAAGATTTCCTGAAGCTGTAATAGTAAATTTGTTCGTAACATTTGTTTCTACGCCACCATTTACTAGATAAACCGCTGCATCACTTTTATAAGTCAAACCAGATGACAAAGTATCGTTAAACGCCAATTCATATTCAGAATAGGCATCATAGTTGCTTGGAAGAGTCGCTGTGAGTTGGAAAGGTACGTTATCGCCAATTGAATAGTCTGTTGCAGATGTGTAATTGCCAGTTGTGTTATCTTTTACTTCTTTAACAAAAGTTGGTACACTTGCTTTTACGGTAGCAGTTGTGTCTTTTACAACTTGTAAGATGAAACGAGTATAAGATTCACCTTCTTTTCCTGCAAGTGAAGCAGTCTTATCTTTAATCAAGTAGTAACCAGCTTCCAAACCAGTAAAGGTTGTAGTTCCAGACGCACTTTGAACTGTTTTTGTCGGTGTTGATTGAAGATAAGCTGAAACTGCTTGAGCAAAAGCTTTTGCATCTGCAGCATCATTAGATTTACCATTTAAAGCTTCTGCTTTTGTCGCAGCTTCGCCAAGAGCCGCTTTTGCTGCTGTTGCGTCAACACCTGAACCCCATTGAATATTTGAAAGCGTATCGCCACTCAGATCTCCTGAAAAAATTTGATATGCTTCATATGTGTGACCAGTTGTTGTACCAGTTAGGTTCAACGTATATGTTGTTGCCGCAGAGGCTACTGGCATACCTGTAAAAGTCATTAACAAGGCCAGCAAGGCTGTTAACATAAGTTTTATTTTTTTCATTTTATTCTCCTTTAATTTTTTACGAAATAATTATATTTATCCTTCCTTAAATAGGAAGGCTTGTCTCATCACAACACTCTATCATCACCGCCTTTAAATGGTCTCTACATTATGAGGTCATCGTTTGTTTAAAACGGCGAATCAACCAAAGAGCTGAAATAGTTGTCAAAACAGCACCACCAAATAGATAATAAATCGGTCCCTGTCCACCTGTTTCTGGTAGGACATACTTTTTAAAAGGGGTTTTATTTTTTGTAGTGTTGGTACTTAAAGCAGTGCTACCAAATGTAACGGTTGCTGTATTATTTAGCTCTTGACCATCTACTTTACTATCGACTTTAACTTTGAATTGGATTGTGACTGTTTTATCCTTTGGAACAGTTGCTGTCCATTTAAGCCATCTCTTATTCTGAACGATCGAACGGCTGGACGAGTTTCTAACGTATTCGGTATAATTTGGAATAACATCCGTGATCGTAACTTGTTTATTGCTATCAGTTGTATTTTTATAAGTAATCTTATAAGTTAAAACATCTCCCGACTTAACCTCTTGATTGTCAATATTCGTCCCATTGTTATTTAGAACTTCCTTTGTCGGCTTCTCATATTCTTGAAAAATCCATGTCCCTACAAAGTGAACATCTTGATCTTGAATGGTTTCCGAGGGCTTGTCATAACTTTGAAAAATCCAATTTCCCTCAGCAACGCTGACTTGAGTTTTATTGCCTATTGGAGGATCTGGTGCTACAGTCGTACCATTTGCAAGATTGGTTTGCTCTGGAGGCAGTAACTGTAATACTTCTGGCGGGAGTTCTTTCCCATTTGTTCCACTAATAAAGGAGTGGGTCTTTTTAAATAACAGATTCGTCGTAACCGTATTTGATGGAACAATTAGATTATCAATCTCTTGTGTGACCTGATTGTCAATAGGATTTCGGTTGTCCAAGACGGTTGCATTTGTTTCTGTCTGGTAGACAATCTTAAATTCTTTCCCTGCATTGCTACTTGCCAAATGTTGTTGCGCAATAGTAACCGTTACCTTTTGCCCATCTATTTCAACAGTATAATCGGAACCATTCGTCAAGGTCCGACCATTAAACTGAACAGTCAAGTTTTTGAAATCGAGTCTACTATCAAGAGTTTCTATCATTTTCATAGAAGATAGCGAACCAATGACATTTTTTCCCGGTGTTGGCATTTTATAAACTGCCGTATAATCAACGGCTTGACCCGCTTGAGCTGAAATGGCTGTCGTAGACACAGTTTTTTGAGGAACATCTGGATTTTCTACATAAAAGCCAAACAAGCCTCCACTAACTGCTGTCGTAAATTCAAATTTCATCGTATTCGTTGAAGAGCGAACTGCGAATCCCGAAACATTCGCTTCATTAAACGCTCCGCTTGTCCCGATTTTTGAGTGCCAAGTCGTTTTATTGCCTGTTACTGTTTTGTCCAGTTTTTGTAGTGGATGTTTAATAATTTTATTCGAAGCCGTGTCGTTGTCATAGATAGAGAAGGTTTCTTCTCGGCCAAAGATATTCTTCACCACATCGATGTCCGAAGGAAGCATGACCAACTTTAGGTCGGTTGGGGTGCCATCTTGATACCGTAGTTCAGCGGTAACATCTGCATCCAAAGCATAGCTCCCATACATATCGTAAGTGATACTGGGGTGTGGAGGATAGATATAGTCCATCACTTGAATAGACTTAATCCCCCAGTTCTCATCAACGGTGAGAAATGGTACCGCAGTTTTACGTGCATTGTAATAATCTGAATTTTTCTGAATCAAAGTTGTCGTGACTCTGTTAACGGTGATATATACATCTACCGGTTTTCCGTACACAACGCCAGCATTTCGAAAACGTAATTGCAAAGGGGTATCAAAATTCTGCGGGGCTTGTGAAGCTTTGTTAACTACAAGAGAAAAAGCTGTACTAGCTTTCCAATTTCCACTGGGAGGAATGTTCGCCTTGACAACCGAAGCGCCTTGGCTAAGAACTTCCATATTCTCTTGCTTCAAGCTAAATTGATAGAGCTGCAATTTGGATAGATCTCTATTTTCTGTTAATTCTGTAACAGCATAAGCGGATGTTCCAGAAAAGAACAAAAAAAGAAAAGTCAGACCAGTTAAAAACAGCTGGAGAAACTTTTTGGTTATTCTCTTCATTATAATATTTCTCATTTCTTCTTTTTTAAAAAGAACCGTTAATTACTTTTTTATACTACCAGTTCTTTTGGGATTTGTCAAGGAGTTGAAATCCTAAATCCAAACGTATAAAAAATCATGAAAAACATTCCTTATAAAAAAGAGAGAATGAAAGCGGCTCTATAATTTCTGTAGTGGGTAAAACCACTGTAGGAATGATGGAGCTTATTTTGTTGTAGAAAAAAAGTCCCATATGACCTATAATGAAAAGCGACCAAACCATCATTAGAAAGACTCATATGGAACAATTAAATTTTATCACAAACTTACTGGAAATCAAAGACCCTAACATTACGATTTTGGATGTTCTAGATGCTGGAACGCATAAAGAAATCATCGCGAAGTTGGATTATCCTGCTCCTAAATGCTACAGCTGTCATGGTCAGATGGCTAAATATGACTTCCAAAAAGAATCAAAAATTCCCTATTTAG
>NZ_KB904433.1 GCF_000380065.1 Streptococcus massiliensis DSM 18628
CTGACCATGACAGCTGTAGCATTTAGGAGCAGGATAATCCAACTTCGCGATGATTTCTTTATGCGTTCCAGCATCTAGAACATCCAAAATCGTAATGTTAGGGTCTTTGATTTCCAGTAAGTTTGTGATAAAATTTAATTGTTCCATAAGATTCTTTCTAATGATGGTTTGGTCGCTTTTCATTATAGGTCATATGGGACTTTTTTTCTACAACAAAATAAGCTCCATAATCCCTAAAGTGATTTTACCCACTACAGAAATTATAGAGCCGGTTTTTTCTATAACGTTTTTTTCGTTAAAATCACTTAATTTTTGGTATAATTAAACTATGAAAGTATTACTCTATTTAGAGGGTAAGTCAGTTCTGGAGAAATCGGGCATTGGTCGGGCTTTGCAGCACCAAATGCACGCCTTGGACTTGGCTGGTATCCCTTATACGACGGACGTTCTGGGCGATTACGATGTCGTTCATATCAATACCTATGGTCCGCGTAGCTGGCTTTTGCTCCACGCTGCCAAGAGACGGGGCAAGAAGGTAATTATGCACGGGCATTCGACGCGGGAGGATTTTGAAAATTCCTTTATCGGCTCGAATTTCTTTGCGCCTCTGTTTGGTAAGTATCTGGCTTCCATGTATAAAAAAGCAGACTTTATCATTACGCCGTCAGAATATTCCAAGAAGCTCATTCAAGGCTATGGCGTGACAACGCCCATTGTTGCAGTGTCAAACGGGATTGACTTGGACAAATACCAAAAGGATCTTAGAAAAGAAGCCGTTTTTCGTGACCATTTCCAGATTAAGGAAGGCGAGAAAGTGGTGGTCTGTGCTGGGCTGTATTTTAAGCGCAAGGGAATTGAGGATTTTGTCGAAGTGGCGCGCAGAATGCCTCATGTCCGTTTTATCTGGCTGGGCAGTATCAGCAAGTGGATTATTCCGCGTAAAATCCGCAATATCGTTCTCTTTGACCACCCTGATAATGTCGAGTTTCCAGGGTATTTCAAGGGAGCCGTTTTTCAGGGGGCAATGAGCGGTAGCGATGTCTTCTTTTTCCCTTCTTATGAAGAGACGGAAGGAATTGTTGTTCTGGAAGCGTTAGCCAGCAGGCAACATGTTGTTTTGCGTGATATTCCTGTTTATAATGGCTGGATTGATGAATCGTCAGCAGAGCTTTGCCATAATGTGGACGAGTTTGTTAATTCTATAGAAGCAATCTTGGACGGAAAAGTAGACAAGCGAGAAGCAGGCTATCGAGTAGCCCAAAGTCGTTCTATTGACAATGTTGCTCATCAGTTGGTAGAGGCTTATCGAAAAGTATTGGAGATGTGATATGCGAGTTGGTCTTTTTACAGATACCTATTTTCCACAGGTATCAGGCGTTGCCACCAGTATCCGGACGTTGAAAACAGAGCTGGAAAAGCAAGGGCACACGGTCTTTATTTTTACGACCACGGATAAAGATGTCAATCGTTATGAGGATTGGCAGATTATCCGGATTCCTAGCGTTCCTTTCTTTGCTTTTAAAGACCGACGGGTTGCTTATCGTGGTTTTTCGACAGCTCTAGAAATCGCTCGCCAGTATCAGCTGGACATTATTCATACCCAGACAGAATTTTCTTTAGGATTTTTAGGTGTTTGGATTGCAAGAGAATTAAAAATTCCAGTCGTTCATACCTACCATACTCAGTACGAGGATTATGTCCGCTATATTGCCAAGGGGATGATTATCCGCCCTAGCATGGTTAAATACATGGTGCGTGGTTTTTTGAGTGATTTGGATGGGGTCATTTGTCCTAGCGAAATTGTTTATGACCTCTTAACAAAATACAAAATTAAGATTGAAAAACGAGTCATTCCAACGGGAATTGAGCTGGCTAAGTTTGAGCGACCTGAGATTACCGAAAGTAATATCCTAGCCTTAAGAGAAAAATTAGGCATTAAAGCAGATACAACCATGCTGCTTAGCCTATCACGGGTTTCCTACGAGAAAAATATCCAAGCAGTGCTGGATGCCCTTCCTCAGGTTTTAGAGGAAGAAGCAAACGTAGTATTGGTGGTCGCTGGTGATGGTCCTTATCTGGAAGATTTAAAAGAGCAAGCTAAGCGGTTGAAAATTACAGATCATGTCATTTTCACAGGTATGATCCCACCGAGTGAGACGGCACTTTACTATAAGGCAGCTGATTTCTTTATTTCTGCTTCGACCAGTGAAACGCAAGGGCTGACTTATCTGGAAAGTATTGCAAGTGGCACGCCGATTATTGCGCATGGAAATCCTTATCTAGACAATGTTATTACAGATAAAATGTTTGGTACCCTTTACTATGACAAGTGGGATTTGGCGGGCGCTATTTTAGAAGCTATTGTCGCAACGCCAGATATGGACGAAAAACTTCTTGCAGATAAACTTTACGAGATTTCTGCAGAGAACTTTGGCAAGCGAGTCGCAGAGTTTTATCAAGATTTAATAACTGAAAAGAACTTTAAAAAGTTGACAGGGCAAGAAGAAAAACGAGCAGCCCGCTTTGCTAAATCTGTCGTTTATTTGCCTAAGAAAATTGTTGCCCTACCGGTCAATGGCTCTGCTCGAATGATCAAGGCTTCAACAAAACAAATCAAAAAATTACGCCGAAAGAATCAGGAAGAATAAATTGATCGTGCATTTCTAGGAGGTGGACATGAAACTTCTTAAACGCAGTTGGGGATTTGTACTCGTTTTACTCTTTTTCTACAGTATTTATTATCTACTAGTTCCATATTTACCAGTGGATGAACTGACGAAAAAAGGGTTGATAGTAAATAATGTCCTCTTTTATTCACCTCTGGTCACCTTTCTAGTTTCTCTCGTTTATGCAGTGAGTTGTGGTTTTTCATTTTCCTTTTCGTTACTGGCAGGTTTGAGTTTTCTAGTGACTGTTTTTCCATTTGGAGAGTGGATTCCACTTTATCATGTGGTTTATTTTCTCTTCTCTCTTTTGGGAAATGGTTTTGGACAAGGGATTTATTATTTACGCAAAAAGTCTATGGAAAAGCCTTGAAATTTCCTCTAATCGTGCTATAATATGAACAGAGACAAGTCAGTCAGTTCCTTTCTTTGAGAGAGTGCGCGGTTGCTGCAAGCGCATAGAAAGCCTGATATGATACTACTCGACTAGCTTTTATGAAAACATAAAGCGGTGGCCACGATATAGCCAAACATGAGGTTCATGGTTTTTGCCATGGATGAATGAAGGTGGAACCACGCTGCTTGCGTCCTTTGGGATGCAGGCAGTTTTTGTTTTTAAGGAATTAGAAAAAGGAGAAAATATGATTCACATTACTTTCCCAGACGGTGCTGTTCGTGATTATCAGTCTGGCAGCACAACATTTGACATTGCCCAATCTATCAGCAATTCCCTAGCTAAAAAAGCTCTTGCTGGTAAATTCAACGGTAAATTGGTGGACACGACGCGTCCTTTGCTGGAGGATGGTTCGCTTGAAATCGTGACGCCTGACCATGAGGACGCTCTTGCTATCTTGCGTCACTCAGCGGCTCACCTCTTTGCCCAAGCTGCGCGCAGGCTTTTCCCAGATATTCATCTGGGCGTCGGTCCAGCCATTCAAGACGGTTTTTACTACGATACGGATAATGCTGCTGGACAGATTTCTAATGAAGATTTGCCTGCCATTGAAGAAGAAATGAAAAAAATCGTCAAAGAAAATTTCCCTAGCATTCGTGAGGAAGTGACCAAGGACGAGGCACGCGAGATTTTCAAGGATGACCCTTATAAATTGGAGCTAATTGAGGAGCATTCAGAAGACGAGGGCGGCTTGACCATTTACCGCCAAGGTGAGTATGTCGACCTTTGCCGTGGGCCGCACGTGCCGTCTACTGGGCGCATTCAAATTTTCCATTTGCTCAATGTGGCAGGTGCTTACTGGCGTGGAAATTCTGACAATGCCATGATGCAGCGGATTTATGGTACGGCTTGGTTTGACAAGAAAGACCTGAAAAAATATCTGCAAATGCGGGAGGAAGCAAAAGAACGCGACCACCGTAAGCTCGGTAAGGAATTAGACCTCTTTATGATTAGCCAAGAAGTGGGGCAAGGGCTGCCATTTTGGCTACCAGACGGGGCGACCATTCGCCGCGAAATTGAGCGTTACATCATTGATCGTGAAGTGAATGATGGCTATCAACATGTCTACACGCCACCACTAGCTAGCGTTGAGCTCTACAAGACTTCTGGGCACTGGGAGCATTATCAAGAAGACATGTTCCCACCAATGGATATGGGCGATGGGGAACAGTTCGTGCTGCGGCCGATGAACTGCCCTCATCATATTGAAGTCTATAAAAACCACGTACATTCTTATCGTGAGTTGCCAATTCGCATCGCTGAGCTGGGCATGATGCACCGTTTTGAGAAATCAGGCGCTTTGTCGGGTCTCCAACGGGTGCGGGAAATGACCCTCAACGATTCTCACCTTTTCGTTATGCTTGAGCAAATTCAAGAGGAATTTAAGCGCGTGCTAGACTTGATGATTGATGTTTACAAAGATTTCAACATCACAGACTATCGTTTCCGTCTTTCTTATCGTGACCCGCACGACACGGAGAAATATTTTGACAATGATGAAATGTGGGAAAACGCACAACGCATGCTAAAAGGTGCGATGGATGATCTAGGATTAGATTATTTTGAAGCAGAAGGAGAAGCAGCTTTTTACGGTCCGAAGTTAGATGTACAAGTAAAAACTGCTCTAGGAAACGAGGAAACCCTCTCAACTATTCAGCTGGATTTCCTACTTCCAGAACGCTTTGACTTGCACTACATTGGAGCTGATGGGGAAGAGCATCGTCCAGTCATGATTCACCGTGGAATTGTCTCAACCATGGAACGCTTCACTGCTTACTTAATTGAAACGTATAAAGGAGCCTTCCCAACTTGGCTAGCCCCTCACCAAGTGACCATCATCCCCGTGTCAAATGATGCCCATGTAGATTACGCTTGGGAAGTTGCAAAAGAATTGCGCAATCGCGGTGTCCGTGCTGATGTGGACGAGCGCAATGAAAAAATGCAGTACAAAATTCGCCAAAGCCAAACCCATAAAATCCCCTATCAGCTGATTGTCGGCGATAAGGAAATGGCTGACGGTACGGTCAATGTCCGCCGCTATGGTAGTAAGGAAACCCATACTGAAAGTATGATGGAATTTGTTGAGCATATCTTAGCTGATATTGCTAATAAGTCTCGTGTTGAGTAAATAATAGAGCCTGGGACAATAGTCCCTTATCTCCAAAAAAAGCAACGGCAAATCCGTTGCTTTTTTGCATGGTTGCGATAGTCTTGGTAAAATAGAATTGCACAATAAACCATTTAGAAAGGCTATCCCATGCATATTCACTATAACACAAATCAAACAACTTTACCACTAGAAATCAGTTCTTTCTTGCCACAAGACCATCTCGTCTTTACGATTGAAAAAGTGGTGAATACTTTGGAGGATTGTCACTTCCACGCCTT
>NZ_KB904434.1 GCF_000380065.1 Streptococcus massiliensis DSM 18628
ATCTTTCAGACTGTTTTTAAAACCTTTCTCAAGGACAAAGATAAAATTATCAACGCTCTTGAACTCCCTTACTCAAATGCAAAGCTAGAGGCCACTAACAACCTCATCAAAGTCATCAAGCGAAATGCTTTCGGCTTTCGGAACTTTGACAATTTTAAAACTAGAATCCTCATCGCTTTAAATATCAAAAAGGAGAGAACCAATTCGGTTCTCTCCAGGGTATGACTTTGCGTTAACCCACTACAGTTGACAAAGAGCCATAAAAATAACCCCGAAGGGTCACGGAAATAACTGTTTAAGTGATTGATTTGTGAAACAAATCCTTGGTTGCTTGGTGAATATGATGTGCTGTTTCTACATTGTTCATAGTGTAGAGGTGTACACCATCTGTATCTTGAGTCACCAAGTCCACGATTTGGTCAATGGCATAGGCCAGCCCTGCTGCCCGTAGGGACGCAGCATCATTCTCGTACTTGTTCAAAATTGCTCGGAACTTGCGCGGTAAGTGGATATTCTCGCAGGTTTTCAAGAGACGCAGAGCCTGATTTCGGTTGATAATGGGCATAATCCCTGCATAAATCGGCACATCAATCCCCGCCAAGACGCACTTATCTTGAAAATCGTAAAAACGCTCATTATCAAAGAAAAGCTGGGTAATGAGGCTGGAACAGCCCGCATCAACCTTTTTCTTCAAATACTGAATGTCGGAAATTTGATTTGGAGAATCAGGGTGCCCCTCTGGGTAACAAGCACCGATAAGCTCAAAATGCGGCGCTTCTTGCCTGATAAACTCAATCAAATCCGTCGCGTAACGGAAATCATTCTTGGGTGCAACATCAGGAATAATATCCCCGCGCAGCGCCAAAATCTTGTGCACATCCACCCTATCCAAGGCTTGGAGAATGCTTGACACCATATCCTTGGTCAGATAAACCGCTGGCAAGTGGGCAATGGTCGGGATAGAGAGGTCATTATGGATATAGTCAGCCAAACGAACCGTCGTCTCCTCAATATTGAATTTATTATTGCTCGCAGTCACACTGATAAAGTGGGGAGCGAGGTCTTGCATTTCCTTCAAAGTCTGGAAAATTTTTTCATTGCCTACTGCCGGATTAGGAGGAAAAACTTCAAATGAGAGGCTCGGACTTTGACCGACCATAGCTTATAATTCCTTTCTTGCTGCTTTCGCCGCTTGAACCAAGCGAACCAAGCTTTCTTTGGTTTCTTTAATTCCACGAGTTTTGAGACCACAGTCAGGGTTAATCCAGACTTTATTGCTTGGCACCTTAGCCAAAATCGCTTCAATCGTGTGGTCGATTTCGCCCTCAGCTGGCACCCGTGGTGAGTGAATATCGTAAACGCCCGGACCAACTTCTGTTTGGAAGTTTTTAGCCTTGAGCTCGTCTAGGATGACAAGGTTTGAACGGCTAGCCTCAAAGGAGATAACGTCCGCATCCATATTATCAATCGCTGGGATAATATCTGTAAATTCGCTGTAGCACATGTGCGTGTGGATTTGCGTATCAGGCGCAACGGTAGAATGCACCAGACGAAAGGCAGGAATCGCCCAGTCGAGATAGTCTTCATACCAGTCGCTACGACGCAGTGGCAATTTCTCACGCAAAGCAGCCTCATCGATTTGGATAATCTTGACTCCTGCCGCTTCAAGGTCGAGCACTTCATCCTTAATAGCCAGCGCAATTTGCAGAGTTGAGTCCTTAATAGAGATATCCTCACGTGGGAAAGACCAGTTGAGAATGGTTACCGGTCCTGTCAGCATCCCCTTGACTGGCTTATCTGTGCGGCTTTGCGCATAACTAGACCATTTGACCGTGATTGGGCTGAGGCGAGTAACATCTCCCCAGATGATTGGCGGTTTCACGCCGCGCATACCGTAGGATTGTACCCAGCCGTTTTTGCTAAAGAGATAGCCTGACAAGTTTTGACCGAAATATTCGACCATGTCGTTGCGCTCAAACTCACCGTGAACCAGCACATCAAAGCCAACTTCTTCTTGCCATTTAATCCAGTCATCGATTTGCTCGGCTAAGAACTTGTCATAATCTTCTTGGGACAATTCGCCCTTGCGGAAGGCCAAGCGTTTGGCACGAACTTCCTTGGTTTGTGGGAAAGAACCGATTGTTGTAGTTGGGAGAAGCGGCAATTTGAGGGCTTGGCGTTGAATTTCTTCACGCTCAGCAAAGGCTGGTAAGCGCGTATAGTCTTTTTCGGTCAAGCCTGCCAGACGCTGCGCCAATTCTTCGTTTTGACCGACCCGTTTTTTAGCAAAAAGTGCTTTATTTGCTGCCAGCAAGTCGTCTTCACCTTGGCGGATAGCTTCCAAGTCACGCAATTCGTCCAATTTTTCAACCGCAAAAGCAAAGTGCTCCAAAATTGCTTCTTCAAATTCTTCATTTGCAGTCGTGAACGGCACATGGAGAAGTGAGCAAGAGGTTGACAAAACAAGGTTTTCAGCCGGCACTTGCTCTAAGACAGCCAAGCTCTTTTCATAATTGTTGCGCCAGATATTTTTCCCATTGACAATACCAGCGTAGAGGGTCTTATCAGCTGGGAAGCCAGATTTGACTAGCTCCAGCGTCTTTTTGCCCTCGACAAAGTCAAGACCCAGCGCATCCACAGGCAATTCTGTCAATTCTTGATAGATGTCACGCACATCGCCAAAGTAGGTTTGCAAAAGCACTTGCAGACCCTTCTTGTCTGCCAACAGTTTCTTGTAAAGGTCGAGGAAAAGTGCTTTTTCATCGGTTGACAAATCTTTAACCAAGCTCGGCTCATCCAGCTGGATTTTCTTAGCGCCTAGCTCAGCTAATTTTGCAAAGACTTCCTGATAAGCAGCAACCAAGCTGTCCACGAAATCTTTTGATGCCACGCCTTCTTCAAAGTCTGATAATTGAAGCAGGGTAAAGGGTCCGACAACGACTGGGCGCGTCAAGATGCCAAATTCTTTTGCTTCGACAAATTCGTCAAAAATCTTGTGACCAGCCAGCTTGACTTGCGTGTCTTTTTCAAATTTTGGAACGATATAGTGGTAGTTGGTATTGAACCATTTTTTCATCGGTAGCGCCCGAACGTCCCCTTTTTCACCCTGGTAACCGCGCGCCAAGGCAAAGTAGCGCTCCAGGTCTGTCAAATCCAATTTTTGTACCGATTGAGGAATGACATTCACAAGGAAAGCCGCGTCCAAAACATTGTCATAGTGAGAAAAATCGTTGCTCGGAATTTCCGTAATGCCTTTTTCTTTGACGATATTCCAGTGTTTGGCACGCAAGTCTTTTGCCGCTGCTAGTAAATCCGCCTCAGAAATTTCATGTCTAAAATATTTTTCCGTGGTGAACTTCAATTCACGAAATTCACCCAAACGAGGGAAGCCAATAATTGTAGTTGTCATAATCATCCTCCAAATTTTACTTGCCTTTATCTTAACAGAAAAATCGCCCCCTGTATAATTGGAATTTTAGCGGATTTGTTATAGTCTAAAACTATATCTTAAATTTTCATCTAATTTTTTGGCATAGCGGTAGGTAAATGTCAATCCAAACAAAAAGAGTGAGATTCAGTTATCCACAAAATAACTAAATCTTCACTCTGTAAAGATTGCTCTAAATAAAAGGTATTCCGCATAAAACTAGAACATAAAACCAAGCTGGCTAGCACTATTTAATTGACCTTTTAAGTCTGAGAACTCTAGCAACATCTTCTCCTCACTAGGCAGAAGAACCATTTGGTACTCTGAAAGATGCTTTTTGATTGAGCCAATAAGCTCACTAAAAGAAACCGCAGCAGCTAAACCGCTTCGTTTTTCCAAGTCAGCTATTCCCTTAGCTAAAAGTCTGTTGAGCTCATGATAGGCCTCTGTCTGTCCTCGCTTGAGAGAAACTTACAATTCCTTCAATAAATGCAAAGACTTTTCCTTTATAATTTCAGATTTTTCTTGCCCCATACCACTGTATCCCTTTTTGAAAGCGTTTTATTTTATTATAGCCTTTTTTCTAAAAAATTCAACTACTTCGCTGCTGGTTTTACTTTATTTTCGGACACGTATTTGCTTTTTGGTTAAGGCAAAGTCTTGATTTCGCTTTGACATACGAGCTTGAAATAAGACTTTACGACCGGCTTCATTTCGAGTATAAATCAGTTCTGATTTACCTAAATAAGATTGCATATAGGTCAGAAATAGTTGAGCTTCTCGCTTTTTGCCTGCAAAAATAGACGGAACTGCATAATAGATAGTGCCTTGCGCACTTTCTTGTTTTATAATATAGCGTTGATTGTCAATGTCTGAGAAAAATTCCTCTAAGCAATTTGCAAATAGGTGTGACTCTCGCTGGTTCGCTCCTTTAAGATAAACTTGGATATAATTGTTAACCTCTTCTAGCCCCAAAAAACGAGAGCATGATTTCTCATATTCTCGTACTAAAATATTTAACTTTTTGACTTTCTCAAGACTCTAGACACTTAGTAGCCCATGTTCTATAGATTCAGAACTTAAATATCCTTGTTTAGACAAAGCATTTTTTAGCCCCTGACCCAGATCCTTTATTTGATTTAAAGGCGACCGATAGTAATGCAGGCGCTGCCACCAAATGAAATTTCCCATCTTTTAAAAATTCCTGACTTTGTTTGAGGACTTCCTGCTGATAAGTTCGCCAAGTTCCTTTAAAACTAAATAATTCTCTCATGTTGAACCTCCTAATGATATTATAACATAGCACTAGGAGGAAATGATTTCAAAAATCAAAAACGGCTCTATAATTTCTGTAGTGGGTAAAACCACTGTAGGAATTATGGAGCCTATTTTGTTGTAGAAAAAAAGTCCCATAAGACCTATAATGAAAAGCGATCAAACCATCATTAGAAAGAATCTTATGGAACAATTAAATTTTATCACAAACTTACTCGGAATTAAAGACCCTAACATCACTATTTTAGATTATGTAGATGCTGGAACACATAAAGAAATCATGGCTAAGCTAGATTATCCCGCTCCTAAATGCCCTCACTGCCAAGGACAAATGGCTAAATATGACTTCCAGAAAGA
>NZ_KB904435.1 GCF_000380065.1 Streptococcus massiliensis DSM 18628
GAGAATTGACATGGGATTGGTACTTATGGCCAATAACCTCCTAAAATACAATAAGAGAACGACTCAAAATTAAAAAGCTAGAGTTCCGCAATTGGGAAGCTCTAGCTTTTTTTGTGGCTGAGAATTATTTTGTCCCAGGCTCTATTTTATGACTTAGAATTTGAAAAGGTAAATGAACTTATAAATCCCTAACTACCTGTCAAGCGGTGGTTAGGGGTTTTCATTTATCTAAATAAAGCGAGCTAAACAATAGACGCTAATTTTCAGATTAAACCGATTTTATTTTTTGAGATAAAAAATGACAACTATATTAAACTTTTTGACAATTATACTTGTCAAAAAGTAAAGAATATGTTACAATAAACTTATAAAAGAAAGCGGATGATTGACTAGGAGGATAGCTATGGGACTGAAAAATCGGCTCAAGGAATTGCGAGCCAGAGAGGGACTCAATCAAACGGAGTTGGCTCAAAAGGCAGGCGTTTCGCGCCAGACAATCAGCCTGATTGAGCGCGGCGAATATACGCCGTCGGTTGTTATTGCCTTAAAAATTGCAAAAATTTTCGGTGAAAATGTTGAAGCAGTTTTTCGATTAGAAGGGGAGAAGGAAGAATCATGAAGAGAAATTCTAAATTACTATTATTAACCATATCAGGAGGGATTTTTGGAGCTTGTTTACCTCTGCTTATATCTTTAGGGAAACTCCATTTTTTTGACCAATTAAAGATTCAATGGTTGCAGTGGCCGTTGAGGATAGTTTTTGTACTTCTTTTTCTATTTCTATTTAAAATATTTAAAGACAGTCGCCGATTTTTTCGCCAATCAGAAATAGAAGAAGATGACGGACGGTCTGAGTCTCAATATAAAAAAGCATTTTTGAAACTAGGGGTTGGCGAAATGCTGATGAATGTCTACATGGTTTTAGGGATTTTTAATCTATCTATCTCACTCTTTCTTGATTTAACCACGCACTTATCACTCGTTTTATTTTTATTGGATTACTTTCTATTTATGGTATATTTTTTATTACTACCACAGTACAAAAAAACGATTAAATTATTGCGTAATTACGATTATCCGCTTCTTGCTATGCCCAAGGATGCACCTAATTTATTGAATAGCTATGATGAAGCTGAAAAAGAAATCCTATTTGAGGAAAATTATCGAATCATGTTTCAACTGAATCAGATTATTTTCCCAAGTCTTTATGGAGTTTCCATTCTTGTATCTGCATTGACAGGGACATTTCAGTGGTTTGCTTTTCTATTACTTGTTTTCCTGCATCTATACATCAATATTAAAGAATATCGAAGTATTAAACATTATTATCGTTAAAAATAAAAATTATTTTATATTTATATAAAGGGAGAAAATGATGTTAGAAATTTCAAATTTAAAAAAGAGTTTTGGAACAAAAGAAGTTCTACATGGGGTCAGTTTTTCTGTCAAACCGGGTCATATTTTAGGGTTAGTTGGAAAAAATGGTGCAGGTAAGACGACTATATTTCATTCTATTTTGAATTTTGTTCAGTTTACAGGAAGCATTCAATTTGATGGAAAAGCAATTAAACAAGAAACTTTTGCACGTGTAGGTTATCTGCCAGAAGAGCGTAGTTTGATGCCGAAACAAACGGTTATTCAACAGGTTTCGTATCTGGCGGCATTAAAGGGAATGAAAAAAGTTGACGTAGAGAAAAAATTACCAATTTGGATGGAGCGTCTCCAAGTCAAAGGGAAAATAGAAGATAAGATTAAAAGTCTATCCAAAGGGAATCAACAAAAAGTGCAGTTGATAGCAACTTTGATACATGAACCAGATTTGATTATTCTTGACGAGCCATTCTCCGGTTTGGATCCGGTTAATAGTGGCCTTCTAAAGCAGGTTATTTTGGAAGAGAAGAAACGTGGAGCAAGCATCATCTTTTCTGATCATGTCATGAATGATGTAGAGGAAATTTGTGATGATTTGGTTATGTTGCGAGATGGTGAAATTGCAATTTCAGGAAATGTCAATGAAGTTCGTCTTTCCTATGGTCGCACCCGTCTCTTTGTCGCTTCAAATAAGAGCCAAGAAGAACTTGAAAATTTACCGCATGTTAGTCAAGTCGCACGGACAAAGCAAGAAACTTGGCGCTTGATTTTGGATGATGAATCAGCAGGAGTAGAGCTCTTTAGTCTACTGACAAATGGGCAATATATCCAAACATTTGATCAACAACCACCTACAGTAGATGAAATTTTTAAAATGGTAGCAGGAGTAGAATGATGAAACAAATAAAGATAGTAATGCTCGAGACATATTTTCGACAAATTAAATCATGGGCTTTTGTGGTCATGGTTTTAGCCCCTTTCCTTTTTATTGGAATATCTGTTTTGATGGGACAGGTTGGGAGTACAAAAGGACCAGAAATTGGTTTAGTTGCTTCAAAAGAAGAACAAGGAGTTTTAAATAGTCAAAAGAATTTCAAAAATTTTTTAATAGAGAAAAAAGCCCGAAAAGAGTTTGATGACAAGTCTTTAAGTGCTTATGTAGTGGTTGAAAATAAAGATGGACAACTAGAGGCTACTTACTATGGTACCTCATCAATGAAAGACAGTGACAAAGCTATCTTATTACAAGGACTTCAAGCCTTACAAAATCAGCTAAATCAAAATCAAGCACAACTGTCAAATGAACAAACTGCCATATTGAATCGCCAAATTGATTTTAAAGAAAAGTTGGCAGATAAGTCTGTTAATGAACATAAAATTGCCCAACAAATTTCTCTTTTTGCCATGATTTTTATTATGTATTTTCTTTTATTGATTTACTCTAGTATGACGGCACAAGAAATTGCTGGTGAAAAAGGTACGAAGATTATGGAAGTCATTTTTTCTAGTATTCCAGCCAAAGACTATTTTTATGGTCGGATATTAGGAATATTGGCAGTTATCGTAACACATATTGCTTTATATGTAGTTGCAGGAGTTTTGGCCTTTTCATTTTTAGCAGACATTGCCTTTCTTGCTCCTTTTAAGGGCGTGATAAGTCAGGTACTTGCACAATTTAGTTGGTTGAATCTTTCCTTTGTTATTTTAGGTTTGCTTCTTTATGTTATTTTATCTGCTTTCTGTGGAGCGCTTGTAACACGGGCAGAAGATGCAAATAAAGCAGTCCAACCTGTAATGTACTTAATTATGTTTTGCTTCTTTGGTGGTATTGCACTGGGGCAAGCAGGAGATTCTATACTTTTAAAAGTGGGTTCTTATTTCCCATTAACATCAACGTTCTTTATGCCAATTCGTTTGATAAATGAATCAGCTGGTTTCCTAGAAGGTTTTATCTCACTCTTAGTTTTACTTCTTTTTGTACTAGGATTGGCTATTTATATTGCTCACCATTATGCAGGTTTGATTTTACAAACAGATGATCTTGGTGTGTGGAAATCACTAAAACGAAGTTTAAGTCATAAATAATGAGTAATAAAAAGCCTTTTTAAGAATGGAAAATGATGGAATATTAAGGAGAAAATGATGAAATTTATTTTAAATGTGGCAAAAGTGATTGCTTTAATTTTTTTGGTTGTCGTCTGCAATGTTATTCCGATACTGTTTATTCAACTGGATAAGTTCCTACCGATGGTAGCGAAAATCCTTTTAAGCATTGCTTATGTTATTCTGATAGGGTTTGTTATTTACTTTTTATGGAAAAAATATCGTTCTTATCAGAGCCAAGAAGTAAATAAGTTGAAATTTGGCTGGAAAGATTTCGGGATTGCTTTATTGTTTTTCCTTGCAGGGCGAATTATAGCTATAGTTGGTACTTATGTTAATTTTTTACTAACCGGACATACTACGACGGCAAACGATGCAGGCATCCAATCTGTTGGTGGTGGACAAACAGGGATTTTCCCGATGTTTATTATTTTATTTATGTTGTTGATTGGCGTGAGTGGGCCGATAATTGAGGAATTAGTCTTCCGTGGCTTTATAAAAATAGTACTTTTCAGTGAAAAAACGAGTAAAATTCTTGTAGCAATCGTCACTTCTTTAATTTTTGGACTTGTTCATATTACCAACTTCATTGAGCTACCGCTTTATTTCTTGATGGGTGTCCTTCTATATATGAGTTATGCAAGAAGAAATAATATTCTTGATTCCATAGTCGTTCATATGCTAAATAATCTTCCAATGGCTCTATTGGTAGGAATATCCTTGTTCTTTCAATAACTAAGAGCCTGGGACAAAATAATTCTCAGCCACAAAAAAAGCTAGAGCTTCCCAATTGCGGAACTCTAGCTTTTTAATTTTGAGTCGTTCTCTTATTGTATTTTAGGAGGTTATTGGCCATAAGTACCAATCCCATGTCAATTCTCACTTGACGCTTCCCTCTCAGATTACATCTCTTGTAACCCAAACAAGCCTTTATCTGCCCAAAGACAGGTTCCACATCAATCTTGCGTTGAGCGAAAATCTGTCTACCTTGGGGAGATAAAAGCGCCTGACATTCTTTAGTTTTTA
>NZ_KB904436.1 GCF_000380065.1 Streptococcus massiliensis DSM 18628
GCTAAGCGACTCCCCTATCTCACAGGGGGCAACCCCCCACTACTTCCGGCGTTCTAGGGCTTAACTGCTGTGTTCGGCATGGGTACAGGTGTATCTCCTAGGCTATCGTCACTTAACTGCTGAATGTCCGATGAACACTCAAAATTGAATATCTATTCTGCTAACAAGTGCTAAACTAAAACTCTGTTCTTGAAATCAAATTGTACTCGGGCTAAATCCTTACGATTCACGTCCTCATTACTTAAAATTGTATTCGGACTAAAAAGCTAGTGATTTAGATAGCTATCCTTCGGTTTCATCGAAACCTCGGCTATCTCCTAAAATCATACGCTTTTCTTCACGTCCTCATTACTTAGTTTGGATAAGTCCTCGAGCGATTAGTATTAGTCCGCTCCATTGCTCACACAACTTCCACTCCTAACCTATCTACCTGATCTTCTCTCAGGGCTCTTACTGATATTTAATCATGGGAAATCTCATCTTGAGGGGGGGTTCACACTTAGATGCTTTCAGCGTTTATCCCTTCCCTACATAGCTACCCAGCGATGCTCTTGGCAGAACAACTGGTACACCAGCGGTAAGTCCACTCTGGTCCTCTCGTACTAGGAGCAGATCCTCTCAAATTTCCTTCGCCCGCGACGGATAGGGACCGAACTGTCTCACGACGTTCTGAACCCAGCTCGCGTGCCGCTTTAATGGGCGAACAGCCCAACCCTTGGGACCGACTACAGCCCCAGGATGCGACGAGCCGACATCGAGGTGCCAAACCTCCCCGTCGATGTGAACTCTTGGGGGAGATAAGCCTGTTATCCCCAGGGTAGCTTTTATCCGTTGAGCGATGGCCCTTCCATACGGAACCACCGGATCACTAAGCCCGACTTTCGTCCCTGCTCGAGTTGTAGCTCTCGCAGTCAAGCTCCCTTATACCTTTACACTCTACGATTGATTTCCAACCAATCTGAGGGAACCTTTGGGCGCCTCCGTTACCTTTTAGGAGGCGACCGCCCCAGTCAAACTGCCCGTCAGACACTGTCTCCCATAGGGTTCACCTATGCGGGTTAGAGTGGCCATAACACAAGGGTAGTATCCCAACAACGCCTCCAAGTAAACTAGCGTCCACTTTTCATCGGCTCCTACCTATCCTGTACATGTGGCACAGACACTCAATATCAAACTGCAGTAAAGCTCCATGGGGTCTTTCCGTCCTGTCGCGGGTAACCTGCATCTTCACAGGTACTAAAATTTCACCGAGTCTCTCGTTGAGACAGTGCCCAAATCATTACGCCTTTCGTGCGGGTCGGAACTTACCCGACAAGGAATTTCGCTACCTTAGGACCGTTATAGTTACGGCCGCCGTTTACTGGGGCTTCAATTCATACCTTCGCGTTACCGCTAAGCACTCCTCTTAACCTTCCAGCACCGGGCAGGCGTCACCCCCTATACATCATCTTACGATTTAGCAGAGAGCTGTGTTTTTGATAAACAGTTGCTTGGGCCTATTCACTGCGGCTGACTATAGTCAGCACCCCTTCTCCCGAAGTTACGGGGTCATTTTGCCGAGTTCCTTAACGAGAGTTCTCTCGCTCACCTGAGGCTACTCGCCTCGACTACCTGTGTCGGTTTGCGGTACGGGTAGTATGTACTTTGCGCTAGAAGCTTTTCTTGGCAGCGTGACATCACTCACTTCGCTACTAAACTTCGCTCCCCATCACAGCTCAACGTTATAGGTATAAGCATTTGACTCATACCACGCCTCACTGATTAGCCAGACACTTCCATTCGTCTGGTTGAGTTAGCCTTCTGCGTCCCTCCTTCACGATACATACTAGTACAGGAATCTCAACCTGTTGGCCATCGGATACACCTTTCGGTCTCTCCTTAGGTCCCGACTAACCCAGGGCGGACGAGCCTTCCCCTGGAAACCTTAGTCTTACGGTGGACAGGATTCTCACCTGTCTTGCGCTACTCATACCGGCATTCTCACTTCTATACGTTCCAGTGCTCCTCACGGTACACCTTCATCACCTATAGAACGCTCTCCTACCATACCTATAATAGGTATCCACAGCTTCGGTAAATTGTTTTAGCCCCGGTACATTTTCGGCGCAGGGTCACTCGACTAGTGAGCTATTACGCACTCTTTGAATGAATAGCTGCTTCTAAGCTAACATCCTAGTTGTCTGTGCAACCCCACATCCTTTTCCACTTAACAATTATTTTGGGACCTTAGCTGGTGGTCTGGGCTGTTTCCCTTTCGACTACGGATCTTAGCACTCGCAGTCTGACTGCCGACCATAATTCATTGGCATTCGGAGTTTATCTGAGATTGGTAATCCGGGATGGACCCCTCACCCAAACAGTGCTCTACCTCCAAGAATCTTTATGTCGACGCTAGCCCTAAAGCTATTTCGGAGAGAACCAGCTATCTCCAAGTTCGTTTGGAATTTCTCCGCTACCCACAAGTCATCCAAGCACTTTTCAACGTGCCCTGGTTCGGTCCTCCAGTGCGTTTTACCGCACCTTCAACCTGCTCATGGGTAGGTCACATGGTTTCGGGTCTATAACATGATACTATTCCGCCCTTTTCAGACTCGGTTTCCCTACGGCTCCGCTTCTTCCACTTAACCTCGCATCATATCATAACTCGCCGGTTCATTCTACAAAAGGCACGCTCTCACCCATTAACGGGCTCGAACTTGTTGTAGGCACACGGTTTCAGGTTCTCTTTCACTCCCCTCCCGGGGTGCTTTTCACCTTTCCCTCACGGTACTGGTTCACTATCGGTCACTAGGGAGTATTTAGGGTTGGGAGATGGTCCTCCCAGTTTCCGACGGGATTTCGCGTGTCCCGCCGTACTCAGGATCCTGCTAGGTATAAAGACTATTTCGACTACGAGGCTTTTACTCTCTTTGGCTTACCTTCCCAGGTAATTCGTCTATACTCTTTACGTCCACATTGCAGTCCTACAACCCCGAAGAGTAAACTCTTCGGTTTGCCCTCTTGCCGTTTCGCTCGCCGCTACTCAGGCAATCGCTTTTGCTTTCTCTTCCTGCAGCTACTTAGATGTTTCAGTTCACTGCGTCTTCCTTCGCAACTCCTTAACAGAGTTGGATGACAGGCATTACCTGCCGGGTTCCCCCATTCGGACATCTCTGGATCAAGGCTTACTTACAGCTCCCCAAAGCATTTCGTCGTTTGTCACGTCCTTCATCGGCTCCTAGTGCCAAGGCATCCACCGTGCGCCCTTATTAACTTAACCTTATTTCATTAAATTTAATAAAGAAAACTTCTTTTTAAAACTCTTCTCACAGCGTTTCGGTTTATTTTCTTGTTACTATTTGATATAGATATTCAATTTTCAATGTGCATGAGGATACCACTTCCAACTTTGAATAAAGTTGAACTTCAGACTAACTTCTTAGGAAAATAGAGAAACCTCCTGGTGTGCAAGACACACAACGTCGGTTTCCTAATTTCCTACAGAAGTTTTCGCTTAAGCGAACCGTCTTCAGTATCCTATGGAGCCTAGCGGGATCGAACCGCTGACCTCCTGCGTGCAAAGCAGGCGCTCTCCCAGCTGAGCTAAGGCCCCACGACCTCTCAAAACTAAACAAGACCCAATGTGCTTCCGTAATTGTACTCAGACTAAAAAACTAGTCATTTAGATAAACTGTCTAAGAAATCAGGATTTCTTGACAGTTTCCTAAAATGATACGTTTTTCTTAACGTCTTCGTAACTTAATTTCCTTAGAAAGGAGGTGATCCAGCCGC
>NZ_KB904437.1 GCF_000380065.1 Streptococcus massiliensis DSM 18628
AAATATCAAAAAGGAGAGAACCAATTCGGTTCTCTCCAGATCTTAGCTGACATCAACCCACTACAGTTGACAAAGAGCCTCAATAACCTCACTCGGTAAACTAGAGGCCACTCCAAAAGAGGCATACCGCCCACGAGTACTTGTAAATGCCATGGTTCACCTCCTCAGAGTAATAAAAAATGCACCCTAGAGGAGTCGAACCTCTAACCGCCTGATTCGTAGTCAGGTACTCTATCCAGTTGAGCTAAGGGTGCAAAAACATATTCAATTGTTATAAATATATTATACACTTTCTTACATAAAATGCAAGGATTTTTCAATTATTTTTTTAATACAAGCAAAAAAAACTGGCTTCCCAGTTTCTTTTGACAACTTTACTGCTTTTTCAATCCTAAATAGCGCTTGTACCAAATATCCACAAAAGCTTGAGAGAATGGGCCTTGCTCTTTGTTAATCCAGTCAACTAAAGTTTTGACATTTTCCTTTAAAATATAGTCTAACTCTGCTGAATACTGCATTTGACGTTTATGGCGCTCGTATTCCTCAACATCTAAAAGCCGCTTCTCCCCGCTTTCAAAAACTTTGACATCCAAGTCATAATCAATATACTTAAGCGCCTCTAAGTCAAGATAATAAGGGCTAGCTAAATTGCAATAGTAAGAAATCCCTGTATCCCGAATCATTGCAACAATATTAAACCAATATTTCTTATGGAAATAAACAATAGCAGGCTCGCGTGTCACCCAGCGGCGCCCATCTCCTTCGGTTACCAATGTATGATCATTGACTCCGATAAGTGCATTTTCTGTTGTTTTTAGTACCATGGTATCTCGCCAAGTCCGGTGAAGATTGCCATTATGCTTATAACTCTGAATTGTAATAAAGTCGCCTTCTTTTGGAAGTTTCATAACCTACCAACTTTCTACAATTTAAGTTTACCGCTTATATTTTACCATATTTTCAGAAAAATGGGGAAAATTTTCTCTCTTTTTAGAAATATTCTCTGAGGGCACTGGCGATGTCAGAAAAATCATAGCCTTTGCGGGCTAGGGCTTGGGTTAATCGTTGTTTGAGCTCGTATCCTTGGTATTTGCGACTGTATTTTTGATACTGCTTGTCCAGTTCTTTGAATAGAAGCGCTTCTTGCTCTTCCTCGTCTTGCTCGATATTTAGATGTTGAAAAGCCTCCTTGGCTTCGCTATAAGAAAATCCTTTGTTGATGAGATTTTGGATGATTTTGTCCTGCAAGGCCTTCTGGGGCAGCCTATTTTCATATTTTTTTAATAATTTCTGGGCAGCCTTTTGGGCGAGCGAGCTAAAGTCCGTATCTTGCAAAAGTTCCTCAAGAATACTAGCGGCGATGCCTTTTTGACTTAATTTTTGCTTGAGAACATAAGCTCCCTTGTCGCCAGAAAGAAGATTGGACTGGATAAAAGTTTCTGCGTATTTGCGGTCATTGAGCCAGTTATCCGCTAGCAAATTGTCAATGACTTGCTCTCTTATCGTCTCATCAATCTCATGCTTGGTCAGGTAATCGCGGACTTCTTTGGTCGTGCGTTGCTTAAAGGAGAGATGATAGAGCGCTAGATTTTTGCCATAGGAAAACTGAGCGTAGGACTGGATTTCGGTCAATTCTTCGGCAGTAATTTCCTTGTCTTTGGACAGCATAAAACGTACAATGGTGTCTTCGGTGATGTAGAGTTGCTGGTCTTGGTCAAGCCCCAGCAAGTAAAGTCGTTTTTTCTTTTCGATTTTGGTAATTTTCATATTATCATTATACTAAAAAATGTAGTAAAATAGGGGTATGAATGTGAAAGTGAAACAAAGAATTCCCCTAAAAATCAAACGTATGGGAATCAATGGCGAGGGCATTGGTTTTTATAAGAAAACCTTGGTCTTTGTGCCGGGCGCACTCAAAGGCGAGGAAGTCTTTTGCCAAGTGACTAGTGTTAAGCGCAATTTTGTGGAGGCACGGCTTCTATCAATCAATAAAAAATCTAAATTTCGAGTTCAGGCTCCCTGTGCCATTTACGATACTTGCGGTGGTTGCCAAATTATGCACCTGTGCTACGATAAGCAGCTGGCTTTTAAGGAAGATTTGCTGCGGCAGGCGCTGAAAAAATTTGCTCCGGAGGGCTACGAAAACTATGAAATCCGTCCGACCATTGGCATGAAAGAGCCCCAGCATTATCGGGCTAAGCTGCAATTTCAGACGCGGAAGTTTAAAGGGCAGGTCAAGGCGGGACTTTACGCTCAAAATTCTCATTACTTGGTATCTTTGGAGAATTGCTTGGTGCAGGATAAGGAGACGCAGACGATTATCAATCGGGTGGCTAAATTATTGACTTTTTACCAGTTGCCCATTTATGATGAGCGCAAGATTGCTGGGGTACGAACCGTTATGGTTAGGCGGGCTCGAAAGACGGGGCAGGTTCAGCTGATTTTTGTAACCAGTCGCAGGCTGAATTTCACCGATTTGGTCAAGGATTTGGTGGCTGAATTTCCACAAATCAAAACGGTGGCGGTCAATTACCAAACCAGCAAATCCAGCGAAATTTATGGCAATAAAACGGAAATCATCTGGGGGCAAGAGGCGATTGAAGAAGGTGTATTGGACTACGAATTTTCCTTGTCACCGCGCGCTTTTTACCAGCTGAATCCTGAGCAGACCGAAATCCTTTACAGTCAGGCGGTCGAAGCGCTGGATGTGAAAGCAACAGACCATTTGATTGATGCTTACTGTGGTGTCGGGACGATTGGCTTTGCCTTTGCCAACAAAGTCCAGTCCTTGCGAGGCATGGATATTATACCAGAGGCGATTGAGGACGCCAAGCGCAATGCCAAGCGAATGGGCTTTACAAATACTCACTATGAGGCAGGGGCGGCAGAGACCATTATTCCGCGTTGGTACAAGGAGGGCTATCGAGCGGATGCCTTGATTGTTGACCCACCGCGGACAGGGCTGGATGACAAGTTGCTTGCAACCATTGTTTCTTATGCACCGTCCAAAATGGTTTACGTGTCTTGTAATGTTTCGACCTTGGCGCACGACTTGGTAGAGCTAAGCAAGGTTTATGAGGTCGCTTATATCCAGTCAGTGGATATGTTCCCACACACTGCTCGAACAGAAGCCATTGTGAAACTCCTAAAGAAATAACCTTTAAATAGAAAACTCTATAATCCTTAGCGTTCATTGCTACAAAGATTATAGAGTTTTTATTATTTAGAAAAATATTTATAGTACTGAGCATCACACATTGCAGACAAAATTTTAGGATAATGAACAAGTTGAGGAAATTTTAACAACAAATGATAAAGAATAAGCTCACGAACTTCTTTTTGATTTTGGCAAGTTGCATGAGAAAAATTCATTTCAAGATACAAATTTTTAACGATAGACATTAAGATCTCCTTTATTTTTTCTTTAGTCTATCATCTTTTTTTATTTAAAAGGAAACTTTATTCATTTTGCTATTTTTTAAACAGAATTGGCAGTTTTATCCTCCATTTTTAACATCAAAGGGATAACATATGCTCTATCAGCATTTGAAAATAAAAAAGAGCCTGGGACAATAGTCCCTTATCTCCAAAAAAAGCAACGGCAAATCCGTTGCTTTTTTGCATGGTTGCGATAGTCTTGGTAAAATA
>NZ_KB904438.1 GCF_000380065.1 Streptococcus massiliensis DSM 18628
TTCTCATCGCTTTAAATATCAAAAAGGAGAGAACCAATTCGGTTCTCTCCAGATCTTAGCTGACATCAACCCACTACAGTTGACAAAGAGCCTTTTATCATATTAATCAATTTGGATAGATATAAGTTACATAACCTTGTGCATTAACTGGATTAAACCAACCACGGTAATTACCAATAGCTTGATTACCAGCGTAATTTGCTTCAGATACTTGAATACTTGTAGTAGATTGTACGGCAGTTACAACTGCAACGTGACCATATCCACCGTCATTCCAACATGCGATAGCTCCAACTTGTGGAGTTGAACCTGTACGGAAACCTGCTGCTGCTGCACTAGCAGCCCATTGTCCACCGTTACCCCAATAGTTTCCAGCCCAAGGAGCCAATACTTTAGCACCCCAAGTACATTGTCCAACAGGGTATGTATTACCTGCTGATGAATAAGAAGGTGTAATTGTAGAAGCTGAAGGCGCATCTGTTGATGCTGCTGGTGCTGAAGTAGTATTTGCAGGAGTTGATGCTGCTGCCTGAACCTGTGCATTAAAGTTTGTTTGACCAGAATTCACAATCGCTTGCGCTTGAGCTTCACGTTGTGCCTTAGCAGCTTGCTCAGCTGCAGCTGCTTCTGCGGCTGCCTTTTCTGCGGCTGCTTTTTGCTCAAGAAGAGCAGATTTTTCATTTTCAGCAGTTGCTTTCTCAGCTGCTAGATTTAATTGAGCTGCTTGCAATTCTGCTTGTTTAGTTTTTAAAGTCTCAGCGTCGCTTGCAAGAGTTTGTTGATTTGCAAGGACGGTATTAATAGCTTTTTGGTTTTCTTCTTGTTTTTCAACAATTGCTTCTTTATCTGCTTTTTGTTCAGCGAGCATTTTATTGTTAGCAGAAACAATCTCACTCATGGCAGATACACGAGAAATAGCGTCTGTTAGTGACTTAGAATTAACCACTGTGTTAATGTAGCTAGTCGCTGTACCACTTGTTTGGGCACTACGAGCTTGCTTTTTCAAAGATTCATTACGAGCAACAATGTTTGCTGACAATTCATTGATTTCTGCTTGTAATTTTTCAGAATTAGCATTTAATGTTTCATTTTCAGCTTTCAATTTTGCTTGTTCTGCTTGAAGTGCTGAAACTTTCCCTTGAATTTCATCAACTTGAGCTTGTGCAGCTTGTTGTTGAGTAGTCAAATTATTAATCTTGCTATCTTGTGCAGCAATTTTGCTATCAGTCGTATCAGCTTTTACACTGGTAAGGCTGGCACTTTGTGCAAGAAGTACTGTGCTAAGCATTAATGATGTGATAATTTTTTTCTTCATAAATTGAGTAAACTCCTATTCCAATAAGACAATTATAAGTATAACAGCACTATATTACAAGAACGTTACATTTCTATTTCCTTTTTTTATATCAAATGAATTTTATTAAACAATGGTTGGACGATTAAAAAGAGTAATAGATTAAAAATTAGAGATGGAAGCAAAGAATAGACAACAAATAGATCAAAGGTCACTTGATTGGCAAAAATTAGTAAGCCAATTCCCATGAAAATCATTTCAAACGTAAAAACTAAGATTAGGATAGACAAAAACCGCGTCCAATAATTATATAGCAAAATATCATTTAATGAAGAAATCGCCATACTGAAAATTGGAAATAGTAAAATGGTAATCCCAACAAGGTTCAAATAATAACTATCATAAAGAAGACCAATCATAAAAGCTATAATTAAAAAGGCTTGTTCTGAGACTTCCATAGATAAATATAGAAAAGCGATTAAAAGAAGGTGGCTTGAAATATGTAACTGTGAAGGTAAAAGGTCAGAGAAAAAAGTTGAAAGTTGACCGTCTAGCAGCATACATAAAAACAAAAGTAAAAAACAAGATATATTTCTTCTTATTGATTTCATGGCTGTTTCCCCACTAAGGTCAAAGCACGTATGTTCGTCATATCTGCTGCTGGTTTGACAAATACTTCTCGTGACAAATTATTGCTGTTTTCTTTGACAGAAATAACTTTTCCCACCGGAATATTTGCAATATTGTAATCCCCTAAGCCACTTGTTGTAACCGTGCTATCTTTGTCAATGCTCTCATTACTATTAAGCTGACTGATAATAAAAGCATTTCTCTTGCGATCGTATCCTGTCAAAATTCCAAAAATCTCGCTAGTAGAGGTTTTAATCTTTACAGCCACTGGATGTAATTCTTCCTGACTTGTCAATAATCGAACACGACTTGAATCTTTCTCAACTCGTTCTACGGTTCCAACTAAGCCTTCGTTTACAACGGCCAACATTTTCTTTGTCACTTGACTATTAGAGCCTTTATCAACAGTCACATCATCACTCCAAGTAGCAGGAACTCGATTAAGGATACTTGCTGTTACTTGTACATTTCCTTCATAAAGTTTCCTCATATTTAAAAGCTCTCGTAACTGCTGATTTTCTTCTTTTAGAGCATTTAACTCGCTTTCTTCATCCACCAGACGATAAGTTTTCTCTTTTAATATTCGATTTTCCTCATAAGTTTTTATCAAATGTGATATATTTTCTTTTCCATCATTAAACCAAGAAAAAGGCGCACCAACTATCCGATCAACCCAAGATACACCATTGGCAATATAACCCACTATTTGATTAGTGTAAGTTGTCATCAATAAAATTGACAGGCACAATGAAACTAGTATTGTTATGACTATTGTTTTTGATTTTTTAAATCTCTTCATTTTCATCCTCATTTCCAGGCACACTAAAAATATGAAAAAGAGTTAGCCTAAGCTAACTTTTTAAACTATTACGGAGAATGGGGGATTCGAACCCCCGCGCCAGTTACCCGACCTAACGATTTAGCAAACCGTCCTCTTCAGCCTCTTGAGTAATTCTCCAAATATATATGGGCACGAGTGGACTCGAACCACCGACCTCACGCTTATCAGGCGTGCGCTCTAACCACCTGAGCTACGCGCCCAAGTTCTAAAAACTTGGTAT
>NZ_KB904439.1 GCF_000380065.1 Streptococcus massiliensis DSM 18628
TTTCATTATAGGTCATATGGGACTTTTTTTCTACAACAAAATAAGCTCCATAATCCCTAAAGTGATTTTACCCACTACAGAAATTATAGAGCCTTTTTATATAGTCTAGAGTTCTGAAAATGGAATGGTTTCTCTGTATTATTTCAAAGAAAAAAGAAGGCTGCAGTTTTTATTTTCTTTCATGAAAGTCTTTTGAAAAAATGAGAAACAAGTTTATATAAAAGAGGGTCACTGCTTGCATTTTCACTAAAATAGTTATATAATAAATACTGTTGAAAGGTGATTTGTAACATTTCAAGTTACTCTTTTCACATAAAAATTTTATTGATTTTCATAAGGAGGAAATCACGAATGGTAGTTAAAGTTGGTATTAACGGTTTCGGTCGTATCGGTCGTCTTGCTTTCCGTCGTATCCAAAATGTAGAAGGTGTTGAAGTTACTCGTATCAACGACCTTACAGATCCAGTAATGCTTGCACACTTGTTGAAATATGACACAACTCAAGGTCGTTTCGACGGTACTGTGGAAGTTAAAGAAGGTGGATTCGAAGTTAACGGTAAATTCGTTAAGGTTTCTGCTGAACGTGACCCAGAACAAATCGATTGGGCTACTGATGGTGTAGAAATCGTTTTGGAAGCAACTGGTTTCTTTGCTAAGAAAGATGCTGCTGAAAAACACCTTAAAGGTGGTGCTAAGAAAGTTGTTATCACTGCTCCTGGTGGAAGTGACGTTAAAACAATTGTATTTAACACTAACCACGATGTTCTTGATGGTACTGAAACAGTTATCTCTGGTGCTTCATGTACTACAAACTGCTTGGCTCCAATGGCTAAAGCACTTCAAGACAACTTCGGTATCGTTGAAGGTTTGATGACTACTATCCACGCTTACACTGGTGACCAAATGATCCTTGACGGTCCACATCGTAAAGGTGATCTTCGCCGTGCTCGTGCTGGTGCTGCAAATATCGTTCCTAACTCAACTGGTGCTGCTAAAGCTATCGGTTTGGTTATTCCAGAATTGAACGGTAAACTTGATGGTTCAGCTCAACGTGTTCCAACTCCAACTGGATCAGTTACTGAATTGGTTGCTGTTCTTGAAAAGAACGTTACTGTTGATGAAGTAAATGCAGCTATGAAAGCAGCAGCTAATGAATCATACGGTTATACTGAAGATCCAATCGTTTCTTCAGATATCGTAGGTATGTCATTCGGTTCGTTGTTTGATGCAACTCAAACTAAAGTTCTTGACGTTGATGGAAAACAATTGGTGAAAGTTGTATCTTGGTATGACAACGAAATGTCTTACACTGCACAACTTGTTCGTACTCTTGAATACTTTGCAAAAATTGCAAAATAATTGAGTATAAGCAAAGAGAGGTTTAGACCTCTCTTTTTTATTAAGAATATTGTCACCTTTATAATTGGCACGAGTATTTGTATGGCTCTGGGCTTGTAAAATCAAATAAATCTTGATATAATGTGAATGATGGAGGCGTTATGGCATTAAAAAAAGCAAGTCTGGCGTGTACGGTTTGTGGATCCCGTAACTACTCAATTAAACTTAGTAGTACGCCAAAACCAACGCGTCTAGAGGTAAATAAGTTTTGTAAACATTGCAGTAAATACACTGTCCACAAAGAAACTAGATAGGAGAGAGTTGTGAAATTTATCAGCGAAACAATTCAACTTTTAAAACAAACAACTTGGCCTACGAAAAAAGAACGTTGGAAAAATTTTTGGTCTGTAATGGAATATACTGCCTTTTTTGCAGTCATTATTTATATTTTTGACCAAATTGTTTCACACGGGCTTCTTCGTGTGCTCAATTTATTTTAAAAACGAGATAATTTCTCGTCTTTTTTTGTAAATTTTATGCTATAATAGGGCTAGAAATAAAAAACAAAAAGCCCACAGGCTTTTTTATGTTGAAAGGAAGACTCATGGACAGTTTTGACAAAGGCTGGTTTGTCCTACAAACCTACTCAGGCTATGAAAATAAAGTAAAAGAAAATCTCTTGCAGCGGGCGCAGACTTACAATATGCTGGAAAATATTTTGCGCGTGGAAATCCCAACGCAAACCGTGCAAGTGGAGAAAAACGGCAAGAAAAAAGAAATCGAAGAAAATCGCTTTCCGGGTTATGTTTTGGTGGAAATGGTCATGACCGACGAGGCTTGGTTTGTCGTGCGGAACACTCCAAACGTTACAGGATTTGTCGGCTCTCACGGGAACCGCTCAAAACCGACCCCGCTCTTGGAAGAAGAAATCCGCGCCATTCTCATTTCTATGGGACAAACGGTACAAGAGTTTGATATTGATGTCAAGGTTGGCGACACCGTGCGGATTATTGACGGAGCTTTTGCTGACTACACTGGTAAAATCACCGAAATTGACAACAACAAGGTCAAGATGATTATCTCCATGTTCGGTAACGATACCGTGGCAGAAGTCAACCTCAGCCAGATTGCGGAGTTGTAAAAAGAGCCTGGGACAAAATAATTCTCAGCCACAAAAAAAGCTAGAGCTTCCCAATTGCGGAACTCTAGCTTTTTAATTTTGAGTCGTTCTCTT
>NZ_KB904440.1 GCF_000380065.1 Streptococcus massiliensis DSM 18628
AAATTAAAAGGCATGACCCCCGTGCAATATCGGGAAGCATATCTTCATAACTAATACACTTTTTTACTGTCTATTTTAGTTGGGGCTTGACATTATCTCAACTTTTTTATGCTATTGGTCACTTTTTACAAACCTAAGTAATTTTCAACCGCAGCCTGCATCTGGTCAGCTTTAGCTTGCGTTTTGTGGAGAACCGGCGCTGTTTCCAGACCGTCTACAGCTGTCGGTAGACTGACGCCAGAGAGCTCCTGCAATTTCACCAAGGCTTCAAAGTCGGTCAAATCGCTAGCACCCGTCACCGCTTGAACTGCCACCCGTGGGAATTTGTAAGGGCTAGCTGTGGAAGCAATGACCGTTGGACGTTGGTCGCCCGTTTCCCTCAGGTATTTTTGATAAACCGCTGACGCGACTGCCGTATGCGGGTCTTCGATATAGTGCGAGGCATCATAGACCCGTTTGATTTCGGCTGACGTCTCCGCTTCGGTCGCATACTCGGCAGCGAAGAGCTCTAAAATTTCTTGGTCAAAATCGGTCAATTCATACTGCCCAAGCTGGTTGAGAGCCTGCATCAAATCTGCTGTTTTTTCTGCGTCATTGCCCAAGAGGTGGAAAATCAAGCGCTCCAAATTTGAAGAGACCAAAATATCCATAGACGGACTGCTCGTAACTTTGAAGCTCCGCTTTTTGTCATAAACCTGCGTCCTGAAAAAGTCGGTCAAGACATTATTTTCATTGGAAGCACAGATGAGCTTGCCTACTGGCAAGCCGATTTGCTTGGCATAGTAAGCCGCAAGGATATTTCCAAAATTCCCCGTCGGAACGGTGAAATTCACCTCGTCGCCCGCCGCAATCTGACCAGTCTTGACCAGCTGGGCGTAGGCATAGATGTAGTAGACAATCTGCGGCACCAAACGCCCGATATTCATGGAATTAGCCGATGAAAACTGCATCTTGTGCTCTGCCAACCTTTGGCGTAGAGCTGGGTCGTTAAACATGTGCTTGACATTGGTCTGTGCGTCATCAAAGTTCCCGTCAATAGCGACCACATGCGTGTTGGCGCCGGTCTGCGTCGTCATTTGCAGCTCCTGCACCTTGCTGACACCGTCCTTAGGATAAAAGACAATAATTTCCGTGCCCACCACATCGGCAAAGCCCGCCATAGCAGCCTTTCCAGTGTCGCCAGAAGTTGCGGTTAAAATGACGATTTTATTTTCCAAGCCGTGCTTTTTCGCCGCCGTCGTGATAAAATGCGGCAAAATGGACAAAGCCATATCTTTAAAAGCAATGGTTGAGCCGTGGAACAATTCCAGATTGTACTGCCCGTCTAGCTTAACCAAGGGCGCAATGCGCTCGTCGTCAAACTTGCTGTCATAAGCCTGCTCGATACAGTAATCCAGCTCTTCCTCGGTAAAATCATCCAAGAAAGCTGACAAAATCAATTTGGCAACCTCTTGATAAGAGGCATTTTTCAAAGTTTCAAAGTCCAAATCCACTTTTGGATAAGTCAGAGGCGTGAAAAGCCCACCGTCGGTCGCTAAGCCCTGCAAAATCGCCTGACTGGCACTCACCGTGTTTTTGGCATCGCGCGTTGATTGATAAACTAAGGTCATAATTTCTTTCCCTTTCATGCTATATCTACCATGATACCATATTTTCGGCGAGAATTGTGAGAATATTTGGAAAAATAATGTAAAATTTAGGTAATTTAAAACCCAATATTTTCAAAAGGAAAGTCTATATTAGATACTAATACTGAGAAAAAAGTAAAAGCACAGCGAAGAACTTTTGATGAACAAACACCAAAAGAACAAGAACAGCGTCTTGAACGTATGAAGAAAAGTAATACAAGAAAATCCTTGAACGTGATGTAATACTAAAAAAGATACGCATACATGATTTTAAGCACTCACATGCTTCTCTTTTAATCAATACCTAGTCGTTAAAGAACGCGCCTAGGACATGCTTCTATAACCACTACAATCGATACCTATTCTCACTTGTATCCAAGCAAACAGAAAGACCTAGCAGACAAACTAGATGATTTATTGTGAAGTAACTTGAGTTTTTAAAAAGTAAAATGTAGAATAAAGATATGGATAAAATACAAAAATCAGTAAGCCAACGAGCTTATGAAGAAGCTAAAAAAGCTCACTTCGGACAGGTTGATAAAGCAGGTGTTGACTATATTAAACACCCTGAGACAGTTGCTAGTTTTGTAAAAACTGATGAGGAAAAAGCGGTCGCTTATCTTCATGATGTCATTGAAGATACTGAACTAACCTTCTGCTATCACCTTTTTAAGCACCTAGAAAAAAGATTAGTAATTTTTAGTAACTCAATCAAGAAAAGTTCAAAAGAGGCTCTATAATTTCTGTAGTGGGTAAAATCACTTTAGGAATTATGGAGCCTATTTTGTTGTAGAAAAAAAGTCCCATAAGACCTATAATGAAAA
>NZ_KB904441.1 GCF_000380065.1 Streptococcus massiliensis DSM 18628
AGCGACTCCCTTTTTTAGCCATAACAAAAGAACCTCCTTATAGAACAGTAGCATACATGTTTTATACTGTCCATTATAAGCGGTTCTTTTCATAAAAATATCGTTTTTTCTTATTTTTATTCGTTTTCCTCTTGAAATAATACTTTTTTTCAGATATAATGGATAAATATTTATCGGGAGGTGTTATCTATGTCATATATTATAGAGATTTTACCTAGTTTATTGAATGGTGCTAGTGTTACCTTGCAGGTTTTTGCATTAGTGTTAATCTTATCCATCCCTTTTGGGGTTATAGTCGCTTTCTTATTACGGCTACATATAAAACCTTTAAATTGGCTTATTCATCTTTATATCTGGATTATGCGCGGGACACCTTTGCTTTTACAATTAATTTTTATTTATTATGTTTTGCCCAGCATTGGAGTTCGTTTTGAGCGCTTACCGGCAGCAATTATCGCTTTTACACTTAATTACGCTGCCTACTTTGCAGAAATTTTCCGCGGAGGAATCGAAACTATTCCTAAAGGTCAATATGAGGCAGCAAAAGTTCTTAAGTTAACACCGTTTCAAACAATTCGTTTTATTATCCTACCTCAGGTAATAAAAGTGGTGCTGCCAAGTATCTTTAACGAAGTTATGACCTTAGTTAAAGATACTTCATTGGTTTATGCTTTAGGAGTAAGTGATTTAATCTTGGCTAGTCGTACAGCAGCAAACCGTGATGCTAGTCTGGCACCGATGTTTTTAGCTGGAGCTATTTACCTGGTTTTGATTGGTCTTGTTACCATCATTTCTAAACAAGTTGAGAAGAAATTTTCTTACTACAAATAGGAGGTCGTCCCATGTTAGAATTGCGAAATATTAGTAAAAAATTTGGCAATAAACAAATTTTAACAAATTTCAATCTTGTTGTGCCAGAAAACAAAATTCTTGCCATTGTTGGACCTTCCGGCGGTGGGAAAACGACACTGCTTCGAATGTTGGCAGGTTTAGAAAAGATTGATAGTGGTCAAGTATTTTTTAATGGTGAAGAGTTACCCTTGGATGAACTTGAAAATCGTAGTCCTCTTGGTTTCGTTTTTCAAGATTTTCAGCTCTTTCCACACTTATCTGTTATGGAAAATTTAACTCTTTCACCTATTCAGACGATGAAGCTCAGTCAGTCAGATGCGGAGACAAGAGCCCTGAAACTTTTGAAGCGCCTAAATCTAGCGGAACATGTCAATGCTTATCCATTTTCCTTGTCGGGTGGCCAAAAACAGCGTGTTGCTTTGGCTCGGGCTATGATGATTGAACCCCAAATCATCGGTTATGATGAACCTACAAGTGCTCTTGATCCTGCACTTCGCCAGGAAGTCGAAAAGTTGATTGTTCAAAATCGAGAAATGGGGATTACTCAAATCGTTGTAACTCACGATATGCAATTCGCTCAAGATATTGCTGACGAAATTTTAGAAGTACAACCCAAATAAGGAGGTTTCTATGAAATTAAAAAAATTCCTCCCCTGCCTTGTATTTTTAACTCTTTCTATCTTCTTAACTGCCTGTAGCAGTAGTGTCAGCGACCCCAAAGTTGATAACTGGGCTAAATTTGAACAGCAAAAAACGATTACTATCGGTTTTGATAACACTTTTGTCCCTATGGGCTTCGAGTTAAAAAACGGTCAGTATGCAGGGTTTGATATTGATTTAGCAAATGCGGTTTTTGCAGAGTATGGTATCAAGGTCAAATGGCAGCCTATTGACTGGGATATGAAAGAAACAGAACTGAACAATGGTACGATTGACTTGATTTGGAACGGTTATTCTGCGACTGACGAACGTCGCGAGAAAGTCGCCTTTACAGTGCCTTATATGAAAAATGAGCAAGTTCTTGTCAGCAAAAAAGCTCAGAATATCACGACTCCGGTCCAGATGAATGGGAAAGTTCTTGGTGCTCAGGCTGGTTCTTCGGGTTATCTGGATTTTGAGGCAAATCCTGAACTTTTAAAAAATCGGGTTAAAAATAAAAAAGCAACACAGTATTCAAGCTTTAATGAGGCACTTATTGATTTGAAAAATGATCGTATTGATGCTTTATTGATTGACCGCGTCTATGCCAATTACTATCTGCAAGAAGAAGGGATTTTACCAGATTATAATGTCTTTCCAGCTGGTTTCAATAGTGAATCCTTTGCTGTAGGGGCACGCAAAAATGATAAAAAACTGGTAGAACACATAAATACTGCCTTTCGCAAACTATACAAAACAGAGAAATTTCAAAAAATATCTCAAAAATGGTTTGGGACGAATGTGGCGACCGACAAGATAAAAAATAAGGCTCTTTGTCAACTGTAGTGGGTTAACGCAAAGTCATACCCTGGAGAGAACCGAATTGGTTCTCTCCTTTTTGATATTTAAAGCGATGAGGA
>NZ_KB904442.1:0-38639 GCF_000380065.1 Streptococcus massiliensis DSM 18628
TAAGTCTCGCTTGAGTAAGGTTGGATTTTCTCTATATTTCCTCGTCCAATTCCGAACTTGACTATCTGATTTTAAGCCATATTTTTTCACGATAGAGGACATCCCTCCACTTTGTCCGCTGAGGTAGTCTTCCACTACCTGTAACTTAAACTCAGGTGAATACCTTGTAAAGCGACTCCCTTTTTTAGCCATAACAAAAGAACCTCCTTATAGAACAGTAGCATACATGTTTTATACTGTCCATTATAAGCGGTTCTTTTCAAGAGCTCAGTTTTTATTTTGTTTACAGTAGTTGGTCAATATCCGTGTAGCTTCTTTCCAGTCCGACTGCCACAGGCTCGCTTGTGATGTGACCTTGATAAGTTGTCACCCCTTGGCGGAAACCAGCGTCGTCCAGCACAGCTTCTTTGAAGCCTTTGTTGGCAAGAGCGACGATATAAGGCAAAGTGACATTGGTCAGGGCAATGGTTGAGGTGCGAGCAACGGCTCCTGGGATGTTGGCAACAGCATAGTGGAGCACACCGTAACGCTCATAAACAGGCTCGTCGTGGGTCGTCACGCGGTCAGCTGTTTCAATAACACCGCCTTGGTCGACTGCCACATCGACAATAACAGACCCTGGACGCATTTGCTGAATCATGCTTTCTGTTACGAGCTTAGGCGCTTTGGCTCCCGGAATGAGTACCGCTCCAATCACCACATCAGCTTCTTTGACGCTTTCAGCGATATTAAATGGATTGGACATGAGGGTCTGGATTTGATGACCGAAGACATCTTCCAAGAGTGACAGGCGTTTGGCACTGATGTCCAAAATGGTTACTTGGGCACCAAGTCCAAGGGCAATCCGCGCAGCATGGGTTCCCACCACACCGCCACCGATAATGGTGACTTTTCCTTTAGGCACGCCCGGCACTCCACCAAGTAAAACACCTGAGCCGCCTTCTTGCTTGGTCAGGAAGTGAGCACCGATTTGCACGGCCATGCGCCCAGCGACCTCACTCATAGGCACCAAAAGCGGGAGATGACCGTCGCTGTCTGTCACAGTTTCATAGGCAATCCCTGTTGCCTTGCTTGCTGTCATGGCGTCTGCCAATTCTGGCGCTGCCGCCATATGCAAATAGGTAAAGAGGGTCAGGTCAGGACGGAGAAAGCCGTACTCAGCTGCTAGCGGTTCTTTGACCTTGACCACCAGCTCACTCGCCCAAACCTCGGCTGCTGTAGGCAAGATTTGCGCGCCTTCTTTTTCGTAATCTTGGTCGGAAAATCCTGAGCCGAGACCTGCGCCTGTCTCAATGACGACCTTGTGTCCTTGAGCGACTAAGGCCTGCACGCCAGCAGGAGTCAGAGCGACTCGATTTTCGTTGTTTTTAATTTCTTTTGGAATACCAATTAGCATAGAAAAACCTCTTTTCTTTTGATGTTTTCATTTTATATGAAAACGTTTTAAAAATCAATAAAAAACCAAATAAGATTGATTTCAAGCTTGATTTATGCTATTCTGTTAGACAAAAAAGGAGACTCCTGTGGAAAATATTTATCTTAAATTAGCCCAACACCGCGTTTTAGAAACCGACCGCTTGCTGCTGCGTCCCGTGACTTTGGACGATGCGGAAGATATGTTTGAGTATGCGTCGGATTTGGACACTGTTCGTTATGTGACTTTTCTGCCTCATCAATCAGTAGAAGATAGCAGAAATCAAATTGCTCAATTTTTCTTAAATTATCCTCTGGGTTCCTATGGTATTGAAGTAAAAAGTGATAGAAAATTTATCGGAACATTCGGATTTGTGGATTTGAAGCAGGATGTTGCAAAAGCAGAAATAGGTTACTGTCTTAACAAAGATTATTGGAACCAGGGCTATGCGACAGAGATGCTAAAAGCAATGGTTCAGCTGGCTTTTGATAAATTGGATTTAAATTGCCTGATAGCTCGACATGATATTGAAAATCCAGCTTCTGGTAGAGTATTGGAAAAGGCAGGTTTTATCTTTTCACACAAAGAGCCTTATGCAATGCTTAATAAAAATCAGGAAAATCGTATCATGACTTTGAAACATTATCTACTCACTAAGGAAGACTATTTTAAAAAAGGTGACGAATGAAAAATATTTATCAATTATTAGCAGAGCATATGATTATAGAAACCGATCGCTTGTTGTTGCGTCCTGTGACTTTGGATGATGCAGAGGCGATGTTTGACTATGCCAGTGATGAGGAAAATACGCGCTTTGTTTTTGCGCGGCATAGCAGTGTGGAAGATACTAGAAACCAGATTGCTCGGTATTTTTTGAGACGACCTCTAGGCAACTACGGCATTGAAATCAAAGAAAGTCAGACATTCATCGGCAGCATTGATTTACATAAAATAGACGACCTGTTGAAAACAGCTGCCATTGGCTATTGCCTCAATAAAAACTATTGGAATCAAGGTTATGCGACAGAAGCCTTGAAGGCGGTGCTGGCTTGTGCTTTTGAGCAAGTAGGCATGAACAAGCTGGTTGCTTGCTACGATGAAGCAAATCCTGCTTCGGGTCGGGTCATGGCAAAGGCGGGCATGCTCTTTTCCCATGCAGAACCTTATGCCGCAGTGGATGAAAAGGAGCCAGACCGGCTGGTGACAAGAATGTGGTATGGTCTGATTAAGGGAGACTATTTTTCCCATGATAAGGAAAATTTAGACACATACAATTTTTTATAGGGTATTGACAATAGCTTATCTACATGGTATAGTAGATAAGTAATGCTGATTTAGCTCAGTTGGCAGAGCGCATCCATGGTAAGGATGAGGTCGCCGGTTCGATCCCGGCAATTAGCATAGAACAGACAAAGAAAAGCCTGTAAATCAGGCTTTTTCTTTTCTCACTCATTCTCAGCTAAAGGTTCGTGATTTATGGTATAATGGAAGTAAGAAACAAACGAGGGTGAGATATGTATATTGAAATGGTGGATGAGACGGGGCAAGTCTCTCAGGAAATGCAGCAGGATATAGTGAATTTGTTGGACTTTGCTGCGCAAAAGATTGGCAAAGAAAAAAAGGAAATGGCGATTACTTTCGTGGATAATGAGAGAATTCATCAGGTAAATCTGGCTTATCGCGATATGGACAAGCCGACCGATGTTGTCAGCCTCGAGTACAAGCCAGAGGGCGAGATTACCTTTGACGAGGAGGACTTGGCGGACAATCCTGAGCTGGCTGATATGCTGGAGGATTTTGACGCCTATATTGGTGAGCTCTATATTTCTGTGGACAAGGCGCGCGAGCAGGCGGCTGATTATGGACACAGTTTTGAGCGGGAAATGGGCTTTCTTGCGGTGCATGGTTTTCTGCATATTAACGGCTATGACCACTATAGCCCAGAGGAAGAAGCAGAAATGTTTGGTTTACAGGAAGAGATTTTGACAGCTTATGGACTTACGAGACAATAATAACGACAAACGCAAATGGAAAAATCGCGAGTTAATAGCTAGCCTTGAATTTGCCTTGACAGGGGTTTTAACGGCTTTTAAAGAAGAGCGTAATCTGCGTAAACATGCAATTTCAGCAGTTTTGGTAGTCATTGCAGGCTTGATATTTCGTGTATCACAGGTTGAATGGCTCTTTTTGCTCTTGAGCGTTTTTCTGGTGATAGCTTTTGAGGTCATGAACTCAGCTATCGAAAATGTCGTCGATTTGGCGAGCGACTATCACTTTTCTATGCTAGCCAAGAATGCAAAAGATATGGCGGCAGGAGCTGTGCTCATCGTATCGGGCTTTGCGCTCTTGACAGGACTCATTATCTTTGTGCCGAAAATTTGGCAGTTGATTTTTTAAAAAAGAGGAAAAAATATGACGTTTAAATCAGGTTTTGTAGCAATTTTAGGTCGTCCCAATGTGGGAAAATCGACCTTTTTAAATCATGTTATGGGGCAAAAAATTGCCATTATGAGCGACAAGGCGCAGACCACGCGCAATAAAATCATGGGTATTTACACGACCGACAAGGAACAGATTGTCTTTATCGACACGCCGGGCATTCATAAGCCCAAGACAGCGCTGGGCGATTTTATGGTCGAGTCGGCTTACAGCACCCTGCGCGAGGTGGATACGGTGCTCTTTATGGTGCCAGCGGATGAAGCGCGCGGCAAGGGCGATGATATGATTATAGAGCGGCTCAAGGCTGCTAAGGTGCCGGTTATTTTGGTGGTCAATAAGATTGACAAGGTGCATCCGGACCAGCTTTTGGCGCAGATTGATGACTTCCGTCAGCAAATGGATTTTCAGGAAATCGTGCCCATTTCGGCTCTGCAAGGCAATAATGTCTCTCGTCTCATTGATATTTTGAGTGACAATTTGGAAGAAGGGTTCCAATATTTCCCAGCCGACCAGATTACCGACCACCCTGAGCGTTTTCTGGTGTCGGAGATGATTCGTGAGAAGGTCTTGCAGCTGACGCGGGAAGAAATTCCGCATTCGGTGGCAGTGGTTATCGACTCCATGAAGCGCGACGAGGAGACGGGAAAAATCCACATTCGAGCGACCATTATGGTTGAGCGCGACAGCCAAAAAGGTATTATTATCGGGAAAAAAGGCAGCATGCTCAAGAAAATCGGCTCGCTTGCGCGGCGCGATATTGAGCTCATGCTGGGCGATAAGATTTTCCTAGAAACCTGGGTCAAGGTCAAGAAAAACTGGCGTGACAAGAAGCTCGACTTGGCAGACTTTGGCTATAATAGGAAGGAATATTAGATTTGAAAAAGAGAGGAGCCAAACATGACCCAAGACTACATTTCCTATATTCGTTCCAAGGTGGGACATGACAAGATTATTCTGACCTTTGCTGGCGGCATTTTGGCTGATGAGAAGGGGCGTGTGCTGCTCCAACTTCGCAGTGATAAGGAGACTTGGGCAATTCCAGGCGGTGCTATGGAGTTTGGAGAATCCTCCCTTGACACCTGTCAACGTGAATTTTTTGAGGAGACAGGGATTGAGGTTGAGGCTAGGCGCTTGCTCAATGTCTATACAAATTTTGAAGAAATCTATCCCAATGGTGATAAGGTGCAGACGGTTGTTTTTCTCTATGAGGTCAAGGCTGACGCAGAATTTGCTATCAAGGATTTTCACAATGAGGAAACTAAGGCTTTGCGTTTCTTCTCAGAAGAAGAAATTGATCAGCTAGCGAGTGTTTCTGCTAAGCATCGCCTCATGCTAGCGGAATATTTTTCTGGTCACTTTGAGCTGGGACATTGATAGAAGGTAGAAAGAGAGAGGTATGCCAGAATTACCAGAAGTGGAGACGGTCAGGCGTGGTTTGGAGTGCTTGGTTGTCGGCAAAAAGATTGAGGCGGTTAGCCTTTTTTATCCCAAGATGATTATCAGCGGTACGAAAGAGTTCCAAAAGGCTCTCCCAGGTCAGGAAATCCAAGCAATCGAGCGGCGGGGCAAGTATCTGATTTTCCAGCTGACAGATTGGAGTCTGATTTCTCACCTGCGCATGGAGGGCAAATACCTTTATTTTTCAGGGGAGCCGCTTCTTGACAAGCACAGCCATGTTCGTTTTGATTTCACGGATAAAACCAGTCTGATTTATCAGGATGTGCGGAAGTTTGGCACCATGGAATTGCTGGAAAAATCAGCAGTCCAGCCTTATTTTGCAGCCAGAAAGCTGGGGCCTGAACCCAATCCAGCCGATTTTCAGCTGGAACCTTTTAAGGCCGCTTTGAAAAAATCAAGAAAAATTTTGAAGCCGCATTTGCTAGACCAGACCTTGGTTGCGGGCTTGGGCAATATTTACGTGGACGAAGTCCTCTGGCGAGCTGGGCTGCACCCGAAAAGAATGGCAGCCAGCCTGTCCGACCAAGAAATGGCACTTTTGCATGAGCAGATTATCGCTGTCTTGCAGCTGGGCATTGAAAAAGGAGGCTCGACCATTCGTACCTACCGCAATGCCTTGGGGGAGGACGGTACTATGCAAAATCATCTAAAAGTTTATGGAAAGGCAGGGCAGAAGTGTCCGCGTTGCGGTGGCGAGCTTGAAAAAATCAAGTTGGCTGGGCGAGGGACACATCTATGTCCGACCTGTCAGGTGCTCTAATGGGAAAAATAATCGGTCTCACAGGCGGTATCGCTTCGGGCAAATCAACCGTCAGTCAATTTTTACGGGAGCAAGGCTATCAAGTGATTGATGCCGACCAAGTCGTGCATGACTTGCAGGCGCCTCAGGGTGCTTTGTACCAAGTCTTAGTGGCTGAGTTTGGCTCAGAAATTTTGCAGGAAAACGGTCAGCTCAATCGGCAGAAATTGGGGCAAATGTTTTTTGAAAATCCTGACTTGATGAGGAAGTCCAGCCAGCTGCAAAATGAGATTATTCGTGAGGAATTGGCTCGCTTGCGCGACCAGCTGAAAGAAAAAGAAGAGCTCTTTTTTATGGACATTCCACTGTTATTTGAGCTGGGTTATGAGTCTTGGTTTGACCAAATCTGGCTGGTCAATGTTTCAGCAGAAGTGCAAGTCAAACGTCTTATGGAAAGAAATCATCTCAGCCGTGAGCAGGCACAAAAGCGGATAGAAGCGCAGCTATTGCTTGCCGAAAAGAGAAAAAAAGCGCATGTCCTGATCGACAATAACGGCTCAGTGGACGAGACTTTGGCGCAAGTCGCAGCCCTTTTAGAAAAAGAAAGAAGATGATTTTATCAACAGTCAAGAAAAGTGGAAGCATAATTTATGGATAGCCTGGTTGGGCAACTTTTTTGTGGGAGCGAGCTTGTCTCTGGTTGTCCCCTTTATGTCCTTATACGTGGAGGAGTTGGGAATTAGAGGGCACTTGGTGGATCTCTATGCGGGAATAGCCGTGTCCAGCTCGGCGCTTACTGCTGCCCTCTTGTCGCCGGTCTGGGGAGCTCTGGCTGACAAATACGGGCGCAAGCCGATGATGATTCGGGCGGCGGTTGCCATGACCTTTACCATGGGCGGTTTAGCCTTTGTGCCCAATGTCTTTGGGCTCATCTTTTTGCGGCTCTTGAATGGCGTTTTTTCAGGCTATGTGCCAAATAGTACAGCCTTGATTGCCAGTCAAGCGCCCAAGAAGCATTCGGGCTATGCTCTGGGAACGCTGTCAACGGGCGTTGTAGCAGGTACTCTTATGGGGCCTTTTCTCGGCGGTATCATTGCACAAAGTCTGGGCATCCGCAATGTCTTTCTCTTAGTCAGCCTCTTTTTGTTCATTGTCACCCTGCTGACGATTTTCGGTATCGAGGAAGATTTTCAGCCGCTGTCCAAAGAAAATCAGCTTTCCAGCAAGCAACTCTGGCAAAGTCTTCCTCATAAGTCCATGCTTATTGGGCTCTTTATGACCAGCATGATTATCCAAATGGTGGCGCAGTCGATTGCTCCTATCCTCACCCTCTACATCAGGGAGTTAGGACAAAGGGACAATCTTATCCTGGTATCGGGCATGATTGTTTCTGCTATGGGAGTGTCTAGCATTCTTTCCTCGAGCTGGATGGGAAAGCTGGGCGATAAAATTGGCAATCACCGTCTCTTACTCATCGCCTTGGTTTACAGTTTCATCATTTATATCTTGTGCGCCAGAGCTACAAGTCCGCTGGAGTTAGGCATTCTTCGCTTCCTCTTTGGTTTGGGAACGGGCGCGCTGCTTCCTGGCGTCAGCTCTCTTCTCAATAAACTAATACCAAAAGAGGGGATTTCGCGCATCTTTAGCTACAATCAAACCTTCTTTTACATCGGTGGCGTTCTAGGGCCGCTCATGGGCTCTGCTATCTCGGTTCGCCTCGGCTATCACTGGGTTTTCTACGGAACGGCGGGGCTGGTGCTTATCAATTTTATCTTTTTGTTCATTAGTTTTAGAAAATATTTAGGAGTAAAGGAAATCCGTGCGGGTAAAAATCAATTTAAAATGTAGCTCTTGTGGCAGTCAGAATTATCTAACCAGTAAAAATACCAAGACCCATCCTGAGAAAATCGAGGTGCTCAAGTATTGTCCCAAGGAAAGAAAAGTAACCTTACATCTTGAAACAAAATAATTTTTATGGTAAAATAAATAAGATTTTAAGGAGTTTTTTCATGTATAGTACGTTATTAACCATTTTATTAATTTTATCAGTCGTTGTAGTGATTGCTATTTTTATGCAGCCGACAAAAAACCAGTCAAGTAATGTTTTTGATAGCAGCTCGGGGGATTTGTTTGAACGTCCTAAGGCACGCGGTTTTGAAGCCGTAATGCAGAGCCTGACAGGTGTACTTGTCTTTTTCTGGTTGCTAATCGCTTTCCTACTCGTTATCATATCAAGTCGATAAAATGGGCTCTGACATTGTCTTTGCCTATTTTTTATTATAAAGGAATCTATGAAAACAGAAATATTAAACTATTTACAAGCGAAAAAACAGGTCAGTATGAACCAGTTGGCGCGTGATTTGGACAAGGAATCCGCTAAAGATTTTCGCGATTTGATTAAAACAGTCTCTCAAATGGAGAGAAAACACCAGCTGCGCTTTGACGACGAGGGGCTGATTAGCCTTTCCCAGAAAAAGGAGCGCCTGACCTTGCAGGGGATTTTTCATGCCCATAAAAATGGCTTTGGTTTTGTGACCCTCAATGACCAAGAAGATGATCTTTTTGTCGGTCGCAATGATGTCAACTACGCTATTGACGGGGATATGGTTGAAGTCGTGATTACCAAGGTCGCTGACCGGATCAAAGGCACTGCGGCAGAAGCCAAGATTATCGATGTCTTGGAACACAGTCTAACAACAGCAGTCGGACAGCTAGTTTTGGATGAGGAAAAGCCCAAGTATGTCGGCTACATCAAGTCTAAAAACCAAAAGATTGACCAGCGGATTTATGTCAAAAAGCCTGCTCTGGTGCTGGACGGGACAGAAGTGCTCAAGGTACAGATTGACAAATATCCTAATCGCAGCCATAATTTCTTTGTGGCGACAATTCTAGATGTGGTTGGTCATGTCAATGACCCTGGCATTGATGTCTTGGAAGTCTTGGAGTCCATGGACATCGTCTCCGAATTTCCAGAAAAAGCGCTGGCAGAAGCGGATGCTATTTCAGAAAATCTATCCGAGCAGGATTATCAGGGACGGCTTGACCTGCGCGAGGAAATCACCTTTACCATTGACGGTGCGGACGCCAAGGATTTGGACGATGCCGTCCATATCAAGCGCTTGAAAAATGGGAATTTTGAACTGGGCGTGCATATCGCCGATGTCTCCTACTATGTCAAAGAAGGTTCGGAGCTGGATAAGGAAGCGCTCAACCGCGCCACCTCTGTCTATGTGACTGACCGCGTAGTACCCATGCTGCCTGAGCGCTTGTCCAACGGTATCTGCTCGCTCAATCCCAATGTCGACCGCCTGACCCAGTCTGCCCTCATGGAAATTGACCAAAAAGGGCGAGTGGTCAAGTACCGACTGGAGCAAACCGTCATCAATACTACTTTTCGGATGACTTACAGCGATGTTAATGACATCATCGCAGGCAATCAAGAAAAAAGTAAGGAATTTCAGAAGATTGTACCTAGTATTGAGGCTATGGTTTCCCTGCATAAGATTTTAGAAAGCATGCGTTTTAGACGCGGAGCCCTGAATTTTGATACCAGCGAAGCAAAAATCATGGTCAACCAAAATGGCAAGCCGGTTGATATTGTTTTGCGGCAGCGGGGAATCGCCGAGCGTATGATTGAGTCCTTTATGCTGGTTGCAAATGAAACGGTAGCCGAACATTTTGCACGTTTGGATTTGCCTTTCATCTACCGCATTCACGAGGAGCCCAAGGCGGAAAAAGTCCAGAAATTTATCGACTACGCCAGCACATTTGGGCTGTCTATCTATGGGACGGCTAACTCTATCAAGCAGGCAGCCTTGCAAGACATCATGAAAGCCGTTCAAGGCCAGCCTTATGAGGAAGTTTTGTCTATGATGTTGCTGCGCTCCATGCAGCAGGCTCGCTATTCCGAGCACAATCACGGTCACTACGGGCTAGCCGCTGAATTTTACACTCACTTTACCAGTCCCATTCGCCGCTACCCTGATCTTTTAGTCCACCGCATGGTGCGCGATTATGGTCGTTCTAAGGCAATGGCAGAGCATTTTGAGCAAGTTATTCCTGAGATTGCCAGCCAGTCTTCCAGCCGAGAACGCCGTGCCATTGAGGCTGAGCGGGAAGTGGAAGCCATGAAAAAGGCAGAATACATGGAAGAATTTGTTGGGCAGGAGTTTGAAGGTGTGGTTTCAAGCGTGGTCAAGTTTGGTCTTTTTGTCGAATTGCCCAATACCATTGAGGGGCTCATCCATGTGACCAATCTACCAGAATTTTACAATTACAATGAGCGCAACTTGACCCTGCAAGGTGAAAAATCAGGTACGCTTTTCCGCGTCGGTCAGCAAATCAAGGTCAAACTGGTTCGCGCAGACAAGATGACGGGCGAAATTGACTTTGCCTACCTACCGAGTGAGCTTGATGTGGTTGAAAAAAGAAGGAAAAAAACACAAAGAGGAGCAGAGCCTAGCCGCAAGCCAAGGGACAGAAAGGCAAAAGCAGCTGGCAGCAAAAAGGACAAGTCAAGCAAGAACAAGAAGCCTAAAAATAAGAAGGCATTTTACAAAGATGTAGCTAAAAAAGGAGGAAAGCATGGCAAAGGGAGACGGAAAGGTCGTCGCACAAAATAAGAAAGCCAGCCACGATTATAGCATTGTGGATACGATTGAGGCGGGTCTGGTCTTGACGGGGACGGAGATAAAGAGCGTCCGCGCAGCCAGAATTAACCTCAAAGACGGCTTTGCTCAAATCAAAAATGGCGAAGTCTGGCTGAGCAACGTTCACATTGCCCCTTATGAAGAGGGAAATATCTGGAATCAAGAGCCTGAACGTCGCAGGAAGCTCTTGCTGCATAAGAAGCAAATCAAAAAGTTGGAAAATGATTTGAAAGGGACAGGAATGACCCTTGTGCCGCTTAAGGTCTACCTGAAAGACGGCTTTGCCAAGCTCCTTTTGGGGCTTGCCAAAGGGAAACACGACTATGACAAGCGGGAATCAATCAAGCGGCGCGAGCAAAACCGCGATATTGCTCGAACTATGAAGCAGTATAATATGAGATAAAATTGAGATTACCAAGACTTTATCTAGCTCTCTTGCAATTTTTGCTTGCTTTTGATAAAATGGGAGAAGTTTAGAGGTGTTTTGATAAAAGTCTGATACAGAAAGTGGCGGTGCTGAGAAATCCACACAGACGACAAAACTAGTTGCTAAATCATCATTTGAATAGAAAATAAAGTTGCGGGTGACAATCGCCCGAATCTGGGTGGTACCGCGGATATTGATTCGTCCCTGTCATGGATATGGCAGGGACTTTTTTTTATGGAAAGTGAGGTAGGAAGATGGAGCAAGCACAATTACCAGAACGATTAGAAACGGAGCGCCTCGTCTTACGAGTCCGAACAGTGGCGGATGCCGCGGATATCCATGCCTACGCCAGTTTGCCAGAAGTCTCCTACCCAGCAGGCTTTCCGCCCGTCAAGACCTTGGGAGATGAGATTTATTATCTGGAGCATATCCTTCCTGAGCGCAATCAAAAGGAGAACCTCCCATCAGGTTATGGGATTGTCGTCAAAGGAACGGATAAGATCATCGGATCTGTGGATTTCAACCATCGGCACGAAGATGATGTCTTAGAAATCGGCTATACCTTGCACCCAGACTATTGGGGCCAAGGTTATGTACCAGAATCCGCGCGTGCCTTGATAGATGTGGCTTTTAAACAACTTGGTCTTCACAAGATAGAACTGACTTGCTTTGGCTACAATATACAAAGTCAACGAGTCGCAGAGAAGCTTGGCTTCACCCTTGAAGCTCGCATCCGAGATCGCAAGGATGCCCAAGGCAATCGCTGCGACAGTCTGATATATGGCTTGTTGAAGAGTGAGTGGGGGGAATAAGATGAGCGATGTAAAAGAGGAAGTAAGCTCTTTATCTGAGGAACAGTTACGTCAAATTGATGTGGAGTATGCTGAATTAAATGATAATGATATTATCGAGCGATTAGCATATTTAGAAATTAACAACAATGAAAAACGTTTTATCATCTCTGATATTGAACCAACCAAGGAAATAATGTCAGTTTCGAACCAAATTTTTGAGATTCAAAAGGATTTTCAAAAAATCAAGAATATGTTCGAATTGTTTATTTCAGATGTATCGGATTTTTTAAGTATTAAGAATAAACTTGAGTCAAAGGAATTGAAAATTGAAGAGGCAGACGTGAATCGTTTCATGATTCATTTATTATCCAGTGGAAAATTGTTTGTCGATTTTAATGAAAATCAAATCAAACAAAAATATTCCCAGGATAGTGAGGAATTTGATTGTATACATAGTTTCGCAAGCTATCAGTATGATACGAACTTTGCTTATCGATTTTGTCATTCTTTGAGAAATTATTCGCAACGTATTGACTTACCAATAAATGGAGTAAAAGCTGTTAGCCCAGATGATGAGACTGTTACAATAGATTTCTATATTGATTTAGATTATCTTTTAAATTCCAACTTTAAATGGAAAAAATTGGAAACGGAATTGATAGAACTAAGCAGAAAAACATCTAAGATTGACGCTATAGATCTAGTGAAAGAATACTTTAATGCTATTACAGAGCTCTATGGTAATTATAACAAGTTGTTTTTAAAGTTAAACCATAATACATTAGTAGATATTAAATCAAAGTTGGAATCATTAAAATTGAAACACTCTAGATATTATATTTCAAAGATAAGCAAGTATGATCTCAAATATAATCCTGAAAATTATACTATGTCACCACTTGTAGCATTTGCAGAAATTGATGAAATTTATATTGAATTATCAAAAATTGGTTTGGTAAATATTGTAAATAAAAATAATTAAGGAGAAAAAATAATGTCTAAAGAACTTTCACCTAAATACAATCCAGCCGAGGTTGAGGCTGGTCGTTACCAAAAATGGCTTGATGCTGATGTTTTCAAGCCTTCAGGAAATCAAAAGGCTAAGCCTTATTCAATCGTGATTCCACCACCAAACGTGACTGGGAAACTCCACCTTGGTCACGCTTGGGATACGACCTTGCAGGATATTATCATCCGTCAGAAGCGCATGCAAGGTTTTGACACGCTTTGGCTGCCAGGGATGGACCACGCTGGGATTGCCACTCAGGCTAAGGTCGAGGAACGCTTACGTGGTGAGGGCATTTCCCGCTATGACCTGGGTCGTGAAAAATTCCTCGAGAAAGTCTGGGAATGGAAAGACGAGTATGCCACTACCATCAAGGAACAATGGGGCAAGATGGGGCTCTCTGTAGACTACTCTCGTGAGCGTTTCACTCTTGATGAAGGTTTGTCAAAAGCCGTTCGCAAGGTCTTTGTCGACCTTTACAAGAAAGGCTGGATCTACCGTGGTGAGTTTATCATCAACTGGGACCCAGCAGCTCGTACAGCCCTTTCTGATATCGAGGTGATTCACAAGGATGTTGAAGGTGCCTTCTACCACATGAACTACATGCTAGAAGATGGTTCACGCGCCCTTGAAGTTGCGACAACTCGTCCAGAGACGATGTTTGGGGACGTTGCCGTTGCGGTCAATCCAGAAGACCCACGCTACAAGGACTTGATTGGTCAAAACGTAGTCCTTCCAATCGCTAATAAACTCATTCCAATCGTGGCGGATGAACATGCCGATCCTGAGTTTGGTACAGGTGTCGTGAAAATCACACCAGCCCACGATCCAAACGACTTCTTAGTTGGTCAACGCCACAACTTGCCACAAGTTAACGTTATGAACGACGACGGAACTATGAATGACTTGGCCTTTGAATTTGCAGGGTTAGACCGTTTTGAAGCTCGTAAGGCAGTCGTTGCTAAATTGGAAGAAATCGGTGCCCTGGTTAAAATCGAAAAACGTGTCCACAGTGTTGGTCACTCAGAGCGTACAGGTGTTGTTGTTGAGCCACGCTTGTCTACCCAATGGTTCGTGAAGATGGATCAATTGGCGAAAAATGCCATTGCCAACCAAGCCACAGAGGATAAGGTGGAATTCTACCCGCCTCGTTTCAACGATACCTTCCTCCAATGGATGGAAAATGTCCACGACTGGGTAATCTCTCGTCAGCTCTGGTGGGGTCACCAAATCCCTGCTTGGTACAATAGTGCAGGCGAGATTTTCGTGGGCGAGGAAGCGCCAGCGGGCGATGACTGGGTGCAAGACCCTGATGTGCTGGACACTTGGTTCAGCTCAGCTCTGTGGCCGTTTTCGACCATGGGCTGGCCAGATGAGAAGAATGCCGACTTTGAGCGCTATTTCCCAACATCAACCTTGGTGACGGGCTATGATATTATCTTCTTCTGGGTATCGCGCATGATTTTCCAATCGCTAGAGTTTACTGGACGCCGTCCTTTTGAAAATGTCCTTATTCATGGGCTGATTCGGGACGAAGAAGGGCGCAAGATGTCCAAGTCTCTGGGCAATGGGATTGACCCTATGGACGTTATCGACCAGTACGGAGCGGACGCTCTGCGTTGGTTCTTGTCAAATGGCTCTGCTCCGGGGCAAGATGTGCGTTTCAGCTACGAAAAAATGGACGCCTCTTGGAATTTCATCAACAAGATTTGGAATATTTCCCGCTATATTCTCATGAATAATGAAGGCTTGACGCTTGAGGAAGCGCAGAAAAACGTGGCTGCGGTTGCGGCTAATCAAGCTGGGAATGTCACTGACCGCTGGATTTTACATAATCTCAACGAAACCATTGCCAAAGTCACTGAAAACTTTGATAAATTTGAGTTTGGTGTGGCGGGGCATATCCTCTATAACTTTATCTGGGACGAGTTTGCCGACTGGTATGTCGAGCTGACCAAGGAAGTGCTCTACAGCGACAACGAAGCGGAGAAAGTTGTGACGCGTTCTGTCTTGCTCTACACGCTGGATCAGATTTTGCGGTTGCTTCATCCGATTATGCCTTTTGTGACCGAGGAAATCTTTGGACAAATTTCAGAGGGCAGCATTGTGACAGCTAGCTATCCGCTGGTTCGTGCGGACTTTGAGAATACGGAAGCAGCGGCTGGTGTGGAAGCGCTCAAGGATGTCATTCGTGCGGTGCGTAATGCGCGCAGCGAAGTCAATGTCGCTCCAAGCAAGCCGATTACGCTCTTGATTAAGCCGAGCGATAGCGATTTGGAGGCATTTTTCAAGGAAAATATCAACTATATCAAGCGTTTTACTAATCCAGAGCATCTGGAGATTGATGGTAACCTAGCGACGCCAGACCTTGCCATGTCAGCGGTTATCACGGGCGCTGAGATTTTCCTACCGCTGGCTGATTTGCTCAATGTGGACGAAGAATTGGCGCGCCTCAATAAAGAGCTTGCCAAGTGGCAAAAAGAGCTGGATATGGTCGGACGAAAACTCGCTAACGAAAAGTTCGTCGCCAATGCCAAGCCAGAAGTCGTTGAAAAAGAACGCCAAAAACAAGCCGATTATCAAGCCAAATACGACGCCACCCAGGCTCGCATTGCGGAAATGGGGAGGTTGAAATAAAAGAACTCTTTACCCAAGCAAAAACTTGCTTGGGTTTTGTGGGATAATGTGTGAATTTATTAGTGGGGCAGTAAGTGATTAAAAGAATTTTTAAAATATTATTTTATATAGCTATAGTTGTTATTGTTATTATTGTTCCTGTATTGAAAATATTCTTTCAAATTCATTATTTGATTGTTATTTTTCAAAAATTTCCCACTTTTTCTTTTTTCTCTCGAATAATAATAGTGACCAAGAGAAATCTTGGTTAATATTATATTTAAAAAGGAGATTTATGAAGAAGTCTTTTGTAAAAAGTGTATCAGCAGTGGCTGTAGCGACAAGTTTATTTGGTGCAGTGTCGCCGTCAGTATCCGCAGCTGTTTTAGGAGATGATTATCCTAGCAGTTGGAAAAATGCAGCAGCAGATACGCTTGTAGATAAATGGACAATGTATAATCGGGAATGCACATCTTTTGCAGCTTTCAGGCTCAGTTCTGCTAATGGGTTCAATCTACCTGCTGGCTATGGCAATGCAAATACTTGGGGACACATTGCTCGAAAACAGGGGTATCGAGTTGATATGAATCCAGCTGTAGGTTCTATCGCTTGGTTTGATTCTTACGTTGGTTATTCAGGATCAGCTGGTCATGTTTCTTGGGTAGCAAATGTTAATGGTGATCAAGTGGAGTTAGAGGAATATAATTACAATATAGGACAAGGACCTCATCGATATTCCCGTCGAACAATTCATAAAAGCCAGGTTAGCGGATTTATCCATTTTAAAGATATGGCTGGTGGGACAAATTCAAGTAGTGTAAATAATTCAGTTCCTTCAGGAACTTTAGCAGCTAGTGGAACCTATCGTTTTGACCAGACAAAACCAGTTAAAGCAGCAGCAAATATGTCCAGTCAAGAAGTGGCTTCATACAGTGCTGGCCAGTCAGTGACTTATGATAAGGTGGTAGAAGCAGATGGATACAAGTGGATTTCCTACATTGGAGGAAGTGGTCTTCGTCGCTACATTCCTGTGCAAAAATTGGCCTCATCTAACCCCTCAGGTAAGCTAACCATTAGTAATATTAATAATCAAACTGGTAGTTTTGATGTGACCGTCACAGATATGGTCAGCCCTGGCGGAGTAAAAGAGGTTAAGCTACCAACTTGGTCAACAGAAAATGGTCAAGATGATATCATTTGGTACAGCGCCCCTCGTCAAGCGGACGGTAGTTATAAACTTCATGTGGATTCAAGTAAACATAAAAATTCTTTAGGGGAATATAATGTCCATCTTTACTATGTACAAGATGACGGGAAATTAGTTGGGGCAGGTGGGACAACAACGACGGTTACCAAGACTCAACAGACAACTAAGACACAAACTGCAAACATTAATGTCGGAGATACAGTTGCTTTCAAAGGGGTTTATAAAGTTTACAATAATTTAGCTGGTCAGGTAACCAGCAGTCAGCTAGCTGGTGGTACACCAGGAAATCTGAATATTATTGATCCAGGACCGTTAGTAGAGACTGATGCCGCAGGAAATCGCTCAGGCGATCAAATTTTATTGCCAGGAAATTACTTTATCGTGCCAGGTCAATATAAAGTCTTGCAAGTGGATCGTCCGTCCAATGGTATTTATGTCCGCATTGGAAGTCGTAATGTCTGGCTAGATATGGGACAAGCTACGAAAGTATAAGAAAAAGGGAGTGGGACAGAACTATTTCCTATAAAGGAATAGTTCGTTGTCCTACCCCCGCGATGCCTATTAGGCTTGTACGGAGTCTGTAAAGACGAACGTAGAAGTCAAAAGGCTACCGCGTCTTGCAGATAATTCGAATCTGTTTTAGAGGCTGAGGACTGTTGTCCCAGACTCTTTTTAGCGTCCTAGAATTTTTTTAAGAGTGCTTAAAAGTTTGAATTTAAGCGGCTTTGGATAGTAGCGGAAGGTGCCCATTTTGCGGACGATGTAGCCGTTGAAATTTTGCTTGAAGCGCAAAACGCCGTCTGAACCGTCAAAAATACCCATAATTCCAAGGAAATTATAGAAAGAAATGTCGCGCTTTAGGGCTTCTTTCATCACATATTCTTGCAGCAGTGCTGGCGCGTAGAATTTGTTGAACTCAGGATAGGAGCCACTGAAGAGATAGGTCACCTCCTGCGGCGTGTAGATGAAGAGGCTGCCCGCCAAAACTTGGTCTTTTTCGCCATATTTATCGATAAATTCCTGCGCCTCTGCCTTGCGAGTTTCAAAGGTTTCAAATTGGCTGCTCAATTCCCGCAGCTGATTTTGCTTTTTCTCGGACTGAGGATTTTTTTCCAAATCAGTTTCCAATTTCTCGATTTTAGCCTTGAGCTGGTCTTGCGCCTTTTGCAAATGCTCCAGATATTCTGGGAAATTCAGGATCGCGACCATAAAATCAGCCTGCTGCCCGAAAGCATCGTAGAAGTCTTGGTAGTAGTCCAGCGACTTGTCACTGTACTCGCGGCGATCAGAAGTAGCAGCCGTGATTTCCTTGAAAATATCCAGTTCGTTGCGCTCTAGTCTTTTCAGCTTGATACCAAAGGTATTAGCTTTTTTAACCAAGGGCTTGCCTTTTTTGCTGAAAGATTGGAGTAAATTTTTCTCGGTCAGCCCTGCCAAATCCTTGACATAGTGCCAGTCGGGCTCACCCCCAGGGTAGCCAGTCTGCAAGCCGTCAAATTGGTAGCCCAAATCTGTCAGCTGGCTAATCAGCTCTTTTCGCTCAGGACTGATCGCTTGTCCGTCGCTGTCAAAGGTCTGGTAGGTCTCATAAGGCTTGACAATCAGCTCCAAGGCACCATTTTCCTTGGCATATTTTTGCAGAGCTTGATAGAAAGGAGCCAGATACTTGGGGTCGCTCGTGACAGGGCCGCAGTTAATCTCCATGTGTAAGCCGCCAGTCATGGGCAGGCTATAAAGCACAGCGGACAGGACGACCTGACCTTGCTCGGTGTAGCCGACATATTGGGTCTGAAAGCCGCGCTTGCTCAGAAGCTCCGCCATTTCCACGGTCTGCATAAAGGAGCGTTGGGGGCAAGAATTGCTGTGCTCAAGAAATTCTTCTTGGCTGAGAAGTTTGAAAGTCATGCGTTTCCTTTCTTGTGGTTAATGATTGCTGCGCCGTTTTTTGCGCAAGGTGTAGGCGAGGTTGGACAGGTGATAAAGTGGATTGGTTGGCAGGTTAAATTCGCCAACGAACTCTTCGATTGTCGGATTGAACTTGGATTTGAAATGGTAGAGTCCACCGTTCAAATCGTTTTCGATACCGCCCATATTTTGCCAGCGGGCACCGCGCTCGAAAGCGTGCTGCGCAGTTTCATACCAAGTGATAATCGCTGGCTGGTAGCGGCGGTATTCCTCATCCATACCTGCATAGATATTTTCGGAAGTGTCGCCAAATTCCAAGACCAAGGTGCCTGACAGGGGAACGATGTGAGCGCCCTCTCGGCTTTTGTCTTGCAGAAAGTCAATTTCCTCGGTCAAGCGTTTGAGTTCTTGCTTGTTGTTCTCGATTTTGCCGGGCTTGGTCTTTTCGGTAAATTTCTCGGCTTCTTTTTCAGCTTTGGTCTTTTGCTGGAGCAGACTTTCCAAGCGTTTTTCTACATTCAAGGTCGAAAGGGTGATGTAGGAATGCTCGGGATAGGTCGCCAGCAATTTTTGGTAATAGTCCTTGCCACGCAGGGAAATGCTCTTTCTGACTTCGGTTTTTTTCATGAGTTGAGCAAAGTCATCTAGCAATTCTGCGCCGCCAAACTGTACCTCGATGCCCTTGTTGCGAGCAGTACGAATGGCTTGGCGGGTGCTTTTGGATAATTGCTCTTCGGTGAAAAATTCCTTATAAATGTTAGCTTGAAAGCGAGGTTGAATGGTTTCATCCAGCAACTCGGTGCGACCGACCCAGACGGCGCCTGCCTTTTGCAAATGGTCAATCAAGGTCAGTGTTTCGGGCTTGTCTATCGTTTCTTGTCCGATTTGGCTTTGGTTGAGAAAAAGACTAGGGTCAAATTTGATAAAGAGCGCCCGTTTTTTCTTGGCAAAATCCTTGAGCGACTGGAGAACGAAAGCAACCAGCTTGTCGTCGGCATAGTCCATAATTGGTCCGCGCGGGATGTAGAGCATGGTGAAGCCCAAAGGCAGTGATTTGATGAGAATGCTGGCTGAAGCCACCAAGCGCTCATCTTGATAGAAGCCGATGCGCTTGTTAGCCCAATTATCCTTGATTTTTGCCCAAGCCGAGCTCTGAAGCAGGTTGGTCTGCGGACTTGCCTTGACAAAATCATCGTGCTCTTGAGCTGAAATTCCAATTTTATAGCTGTACATTAGTCTAATACCCACTCTCTAATGGCATGCGCAACGCCAGATTCGTCGTTTGATTTGGTGATGTATTTGGCAATTTTTTTGAGTTCTGGATTGCCATTTTCCATGACAACGGGATTGCCGACCACTTCCAGCATGGCACGGTCGTTTTCCTCATCGCCAATCGCCATGGTTTTTTCCTTGCTTAGACCTAATTTTTCAGCCAGATGAAGAACGGCAGCACCCTTGCTGACGGTCTTTTTGACCACTTCCAAGTAAAAAGGTGCCGACTTGACCAGTGTGTATTTATCGTGCAAGTCGCTAGAGAGCTTGGCAATAGCAGCGTCTAAAATATCAGGCTCATCGATAAACATGACCTTGACGATTTCCTTGTCCGCCATTTCTTCAGGTGTCCGATAAAAAACGGGCATGCTGACCAGATTGGACTCGTAGACCGTGTACTTGCCGATGTCGCGGTTGGCAGTGTAAATGCCGTCCTTGGTAATGGCGTGCATGTGGACTTGGAGCTTGCGGCTGAGAAATTCCAGGTCAAGATAGTCATCATAGCTCAAGGTTTCTTTTATCAATTCCTGGCCTGTTGCCGTATCTTGCACCAGCCCACCGTTGAAGGTGATGACATAGTTGTTGGGCTCATTGAGGCGCAATTCTGCCAGCAAGTTTTGAACGCCGGCAATCGGGCGTCCGGTTGCGATAACGATTTTGACGCCAGCAGCCTTGGCCTCTTGCACCGCCTCGAAAACTTCCGTCGTAATTTCCTTTTGGTTATTAACTAAAGTGCCGTCAATATCAACGGCAACTAGTTTAATGCTCATTCTTGCTTTCTCCTATAAAATATAGCTTTACTTGATAAATTGGTCGTTGCGGATATGACTTTTAAATTCCTGATTTTGCTTGCTGAAAATACTGCTTTCTGTCAGCATTTCCTTGGGAAAATAAAAGCGATTGTCACCGTGGCGCGTACCCGCTAGGGATTTGACCAGAGGAGACAGGGTCGACAATTCCGCCAAACTATCGTCTTTCTGGATAATCTCGATTTGCGTGCGCGGTTTTTCCACATCTGGACGATAAAAGTCATAAGGCAGGTCAAAATTGCGGTGAATGGCAGTATAATAAAGAGGGTCAAAGCCAACTTGCTGTACCAAATCACGCATTGTGTCCAGCTCTTTTTCACTTTCCTGAGAGAAAATAATGGACTTGAAGACCTTGCGATTGATGAAGCGCTGCGCCAAATCCGCCAAAGTCTTGTCAGGACTGGTCATCCAGACTTGGAAATAGGTGTTCATCACTCCGTCATCTAGCGCCAAATAATCCGCCAAAGTCACTTGCTTTTCAAAGAAAGGCAAGAGATTGGGTGAGGAGGAAGCAAAGTAATCTTTGTGGTCGGCATAGAGGAATTTCGCCCGCTTGAGCAGGTTTTGCAAAAGCACCTCCATAGCTCGACTAGCAGGGTGAAAATAAACCTGCATGTACATCTGATAGCGGCTGACTACGTAGTCCTCCACCGCGTGCATGCCATTGCGCTTGAAGGCGATGCCATTTTCCACAGGGCAAATGACCCGCAAAATCCGCGTCAAATCAAACTGTCCATAGCTAGCGCCCGTAAAGTAGGAGTCGCGCAGGAGATAATCCATGCGGTCGACGTCAATCTGGCTGGAAATGAGCTGGACGACTTGTTTATTGGGATAGGTGTGGTTGATGACGCTGGCTACTTTTTCTGGAAAATCAGGCGAAACCTGACTTAGCACCCGATTGATTTCCGTTTCAGGATTGGTGATAATCTGGCGCGTGATTTCCTCATGGTCGGTGCAAAATAGCCGCTCAAAAGTGTGAGAATAAGCGCCGTGACCAACATCGTGCAAGAGCGCCGTCACCATGACCAGGAGCGATTCGTGATTGTCCCAATCTTGCTGGTACTTTTCGTCAAAAATATTGGTAATCCGCCGCGCGATTTCATAGGCACCAAGGCAATGCGAAAAACGGCTATGCTCGCCACCGTGAAAAGTGTAGCCAGAAGTCCCTAGCTGTTTGATGCGGCGTAGTCGTTGAAATTCCTTGGTATTGATTAAATCATAAATGACTTGATGTTCGACGTGAACATAATTGTGAACAGGGTCACGAAAAACTTTTTCAATCATGTACCTATTATAACACAAATAAGAAGAGGACAAAACTGTAAAAGTTGAGTTTACTAAGCAAGAAAAACCACTACTTTTTTGGTAAAATGAAGAGAAGAAAAGAGCAAAGGATGCAAATATGAAAATCAGCATTAAAAATCAAATTGAACTAGACGGACAAATCGAGTTGATTGACCAGCTTTACCCGGTCGAGTGGAAGGAGAAGGGCGATTATCACTATCTCCTCTACCAAAATGAGGAGGCTGAGAAGGTCGTGCTCAAGTTTAACGACCAGGAGCTCGTTATGACCCGCTTTTCTGAGCCCAAATCGATGATGCGTTTTCTGAAAAATGAAGCTGCGCAGGTAGCTATTCATACGCCTCTGGGGCTCCAGCATTTTCTGACGCAAACCGAATTTTACGCGCTTGATTTGCCCCAGCAAACCCTAAACTTGCACTACCGATTGACCACAATTGATAGCCAGCAGGTTTTTGCCCACTACAAACTACAAATTTCCTGGTCTTAAAAAATTAGGGATTTTCACTTGAAAGTTGAGTGAAATTTCGTTATAATAAAGACACTCAAGGGAGTAGCTGGCGGAATATCCGCGTCAAGGTCGTCAATACGAAAGCAATTTCCGGCCTTGGATGAAATAGCGAGACTTGTTACAAACAGGTCTCTTTTTTGTATTCTAAAGACAGTTTTGGGATAAAAAAGATGCCTTGGAAATATAGGAGGACTACATCGTGTCAAAAGAACAAAAACACGAAGCATTTCACACGCAGGCACCCGAAGAAGTTTTGCGCCAAGTTGATAGCTCAGAGCAGGGCTTGACCTCAAGCGAAGCCGAAAAGCGTCTGACTGAGTACGGTCGCAATGAGTTAGATGAGGGTGAAAAGAGAACTCTCTTGATGAAATTCATCGATCAATTCAAGGATTTGATGATTATCATCTTGTTGGCTGCTGCGCTTTTGTCCGTTGTTACGGAGGGAATGCATGGTTTAACAGATGCTATCATCATCTTACTGGTCGTTGTCCTAAATGCTGCCTTTGGTGTCTATCAAGAAGGGCAAGCTGAGGAAGCCATTGAGGCGCTCAAGTCCATGTCAAGTCCCCTCGCCCGCGTGCTACGCGACGGGCATGTGGCAGAAGTGGATTCTAAAGAGCTGGTTCCAGGTGATATTGTCATCTTGGAAGCAGGCGACGTGGTTCCAGCAGATATGCGTCTCTTGGAGGCCAATTCTCTCAAAATTGAAGAAGCAGCTTTGACAGGAGAATCCGTGCCAGTCGAAAAGGACTTGACGGTTGAAGTCGCAGCTGATGCGGGAATTGGTGACCGCGTCAATATGGCTTTCCAAAATTCAAATGTGACCTACGGTCGCGGGACTGGGGTTGTTGTCAATACGGGAATGTTCACGGAAGTCGGTCATATTGCAGGTATGCTGCAAGGGGCGGATGAAACGGACACACCGCTCAAGCAAAATCTCAATCAACTGTCTAAATTCTTGACCTATCTGATTTTGGTCATTGCTGCCATTACCTTTGTCGTCTCTGTATTTGTTCGCGGGGAAAATCCTTTGAGCGGCCTCATGACCAGTGTGGCTCTGGCGGTTGCAGCCATTCCAGAAGGGCTGCCAGCTATCGTTACCATTGTCCTTGCCTTGGGAACGCAGGTTCTGGCTAAGCGCAATTCCATTGTTCGGAAATTGCCGGCCGTTGAAACTCTCGGTTCCACAGAAATTATCGCTTCTGATAAGACGGGAACCCTGACCATGAACAAGATGACCGTGGAAAAAGTCTTCTACGACGGCAGCTTACATGCGTCTGCTGATGAATTATCGCTGGGGCTTGATTTGCCAGTTCTGCGCTCAGTGGTGCTTGCTAACGACACCAAGATTGACCAAGAAGGCAAGCTCATCGGTGACCCGACCGAGACGGCTTTCATCCAGTTTGCCTTGGACAAGGGCTTGGATGTCAAGGCTTTCTTGGAGAAATATCCGCGTGTAGCGGAATTGCCATTTGACTCAGAGCGCAAGCTCATGTCGACCATTCATCCGCTGGAAAATGGGAAATTCTTGGTCGCTGTCAAGGGTGCGCCAGACCAGCTCTTGAAGCGCTGTGTGTCTCGTGATAAGGCAGGAGAAGTCGCTGCCATTGATGAAGAAATTTCGCAACTCATCAAGACTAATAACTCGGATATGGCTCACCAAGCGCTGCGTGTGCTTGCAGGAGCTTACAAGATTGTTGATGAAATTCCAGCCGATTTGACTTCTGAAACGGTCGAAGCTGATTTGATTTTCGCTGGTTTGGTCGGCATGATTGACCCTGAGCGGGCAGAAGCGGCAGAGGCTGTTCGTGTGGCTAAGGAAGCAGGTATTCGCCCAATCATGATTACGGGTGACCACCAAGATACAGCAGAAGCCATTGCCAAACGTTTGGGTATCATTGAAGAGGGCGACAGTGAAGACCATGTCTTGACAGGTGCCGAGCTCAATGAATTAAGCGACGAGGAATTCCAAAAAGTGGTCGGTCAGTATTCTGTCTATGCGCGCGTGTCGCCAGAGCACAAAGTACGGATTGTCAAGGCTTGGCAAAATGAAGGCAAGGTCGTTGCCATGACGGGTGACGGTGTCAACGACGCGCCAGCCCTTAAAACGGCGGACATCGGTATCGGTATGGGAATTACAGGTACAGAAGTTTCTAAGGGGGCCTCTGATATGGTTCTTGCCGATGATAATTTTGCGACCATTATCGTAGCGGTTGAGGAAGGGCGCAAGGTCTTCTCGAATATTCAAAAGACCATTCAGTATCTTCTTTCTGCAAACACTGCCGAAGTGCTGACCATTTTCCTTGCCACTCTCTTTGGTTGGGACGTCTTGCAGCCGGTTCACCTGCTTTGGATTAACTTGGTAACGGATACTTTCCCAGCGATTGCTCTAGGAGTTGAACCTGCTGAGCCAGGCGTTATGAGCCACAAGCCGCGTGGACGCAAGTCTAGTTTCTTCTCAGGCGGTGTCATGAGTTCCATTATTTATCAAGGTCTTCTGCAAGGGGCTCTAGTCCTAGGTGTCTATTGGTGGGCGATTAGCAATCCTGTCCATGTCGGTGACAATTCAGCCATTCATGCGGATGCTTTGACTATGGCTTTTGCAACTCTGGGTCTCATCCAGCTCTTCCACGCTTTTAATGTCAAGTCGGTTTACCAGTCTATTTTGACTGTTGGCCCATTCAAGTCTAAGACCTTCAACTGGTCAATCTTGATTTCCTTTGTCCTGCTAGCTTCAACCATTTTGATTGAGCCGCTGGAAGGAATTTTCCATGTGACCAAACTTAACCTATCCCAATGGGCAGCTGTTCTCTTGGGTAGTTTCTCCATGATTATCATCGTTGAAATTGTCAAATTTGTCCAGCGCAAAATGGGCTTGGATAAGAATGCGATTTAAAAAAGAAAAAGTGTTGAATGAATTTACATTTGGCACTTTTTTATCTTTAGTGTTCCTTTGACTTTCTTTTATTGAGAGCTTAAAATAGAATAAAAGAGAGGTTTTGCTATGAAGAAAATCGATGTATTTGCTCATGTTTTACTGCCAAATTTTTATCAGAAAATGCTTAAAATTGAGCCGCAGTTACCAGAGCTTTTTCCCTTTATTCAACATCCACATTTACAAGATTTTGAACTTCGGCGGAAATTTTGGGATGGTGAGACCAAACAGATCATATCCTATGTCAATGTCAATCCCGAGGATTATCTTGAACCAGATGATGCTGCGAAACTGTGTGCTTTTGCCAACCAAGAAATGCTAGAAGCAGTTGATCATCACTCGGATATGTTTCTTGCAGGCGTGGCCATGGTGCCAATGAATAACCAAGAGGCTGCTTGTGCCATTGTTGAGCAAGTTTCTAAAAGCACTAGCATAGTCGCTATTCAGCTCTTTACGCGCGCTTTGGGAAAGAGTATTGCAGATCCAAGCTTTCGTCCTGTTTTTGAAACCTGTGCTCGTCTAAACGTGCCTATTCTACTGCATCCAGTATTTGATGAACGCAAACCTGACAATAACATCGTTTTTAGTTGGGAATATGAACTAACACAAGCTATGCTCCAGTTAGTACAGGCTGGAATGTTTAAAGAATTCCCTAATCTTAAGATTATTGTTCATCATGCGGGAGCCATGGTGCCATTTTTCGCTGAGCGGATTCATCATATTTTACCAGCGGAGCAAGCACTGGATTTCAAAAAATTCTATGTAGATACCGCTATCTTGGGCAATCCAAAGGCGTTGGATTTGGCTGTTGATTACTACGGAGCAGAACATGTTCTGTTTGGAACAGATGCTCCTTTGGGAATTGCACCAGCCGGCTCAACAGAAGCGATTTTGCAGGCCATCGACCAAATGGATATTACGAGTGAAGAACGCTTATCTATTTTGTCTGGCAATGCTGAACGTATTTTCTTTTAGGAGGTCATCATGAAACCAACCATCCATTTTTTTGAGTTAACGTATGATGTAGAACATTATCCAATGTTTAAAGAAGTAGGAAAAGAAAATCTTCTCACTTCACATGAAACAGAGCCTGGAACCCTTGCTATGTATGCAAGTCACCTTGCTACTGATAAAAATTGCGCCCGAGTTTTTGAAATCTATGAAAACGAGGCAGCCTACGAAAGTCATCGGCAATCTCCACAATTTCAAAATTATGTCAAAACAGCTGGTTCACTTTTGATGGAGCGGCTAGCCTATGACTTAGTACCCGAACTTTTACTTGAAAAAGACCAGCCTTTAGTTGAAACGACTGATCGTGAACTAACTGTTAAACTGGCCAAGCTAACCTTGAAAGCAGATCAAGTTGATCAGTTCCGTAAAGTCGTTTTTGCAGAAATGAAGGCTGCCATTGATAAAGAAGCAGGAGTCCTTGCTATGTATGCTACTCATGTGGCAGGACAAGAAGAACACTGGATTTTCTTTGAGGTTTATAAAAATAGTGCAGCTTACGATTTTCACCGTGAAACGCCTCATTTTAAAGAATATATTTCAAAAACAGCCGATATGGTGCTAGATAAATGTTTGATCAACCTTGTCAATGAAACAGCTGTTAGTAAGGGTGGATTGCGGCTCGAAAGAGGTAGTTAATGAAAGAAGAATTACTACATAAATTAAGCAGTAAATCAGCTCCTTATACCATGGACGAACTGGCTTGGCTTTTGGAGCATATCGGTGATCCTGATCCAGAAGTGAGAGATGAGCTGGTTTATCAGAGCCTGACCAAAGGAATCATAGAAGCATATTTTACGATTGACCAGCTGCGATTTTTAATGGCTGAAAGTCGTAAGCGTGAACTGTTAAGAGCTAGAAGTGTTTTGACCCGATCTTTTACTTGTCTTCTGTATTCAAATCTTTTGGAGGTAGATGGTGATGTAACCACTCCCTTTGTTGGATTTTTAGAAGCTGATGACCGCAATTTTCTCTTTGCAGCAGCTATTTCTTACTTAGTAGATGAAAAAGATTGGGTGGGTTATGATGCAAAAAATGGCTGGATTCACGCCCATGCACATGGAGCAGATTTTTTAGTCGCTGCGGTAGTTCACCCTGACTTTCCAACTGAAAAGTGGACTTCTATTATGACAATTTTGAAAGAGACTTTTCTGAATTTACCTTTGCGTCCTACAAATGGAGAAGAGTGGCGTTTAGCGCGTGTACTTTATTTACCCATTTATCAAAAAAGGTTGGAACAAGAGCTAGTTGTCACTTGGCTTGCGAGCTTAAATTTTCCACTTGTTACACCTCTAGATTATCAACGATATGAAACTTTTTGCTCTTTTTTACTTGATATTTATCTTCAAGTTAATAAAGAAAATCAACTTTCAAAAAGTCTAAAAATAGGAATCGAGAACTTTATTCAGTATTGAGCTGATACTTCAAAAGTGATATAATCACTCTGTAAAGATAAAAACACAGAGCAGAGCTCTCTGGTTGGTAGTCCAGAAGTACATAAAGATGTACTAGTAACCTTCCTCCTTGGTCGTCCCTTCTTTACAGTAACTTTAAGGAGGCTTCATGACAATGAAGAAGGTGAGTATGAAACTCAGTGTGTTTTTCGAAAATCCTTTTTGGGTTGGGCTGTTTGAGCGCGAAGAGGCTGGGAATTTGTCTGTTTGTCGTTATGTTTTTGGTGTAGAACCCAAAACAAATGAGATTTATCGATTGATTTTACAAGATTTTGTGGATTTAGATTTTAGTCCGACAGTTGAAGTGACTGCCAAGGAAAAGCGAGTGAATCCCAAACGCATGCAAAGGGAAAATCAAAAGGCAATGCAGCAGATGACAACTAGCACTAAAGCGCAGGAGGCATTGCAAGCTCAATTAGCTTTTAAAAAGAAAAAGAAGCATGAGCTTAGTAAAAAGCAAAAACAGTGCGAGAAAGACCATCGATTTCAACTCAGACAAGAAAAGAAAAAAGAGAAACACAAGGGGCATTGACCTTTATGCTTCTCTTTTTATATTTCAAAAGTTGACAATGCTTCTTTAAATTCAGTTGCCAGGTGTTTTTCTTTGTAGGTTTTAAATTCAGATAAATCTCTGATAGCTTTAAAGCGTTTGGGCAAGTGATACATCTTATCAATCTGATACTGTGGATATTCTTTAAAGAAGTCAGAAACTAGTTGCCATTCGCGTTGATAGCCGAGAGGTCTACAGTGATAGTTTATGCCGTCAATTGTAGTTAAGGGGAATCGGTGATGAGTGTGGCCAAAAACCACATCTGTGATAGGATATTTTCGGAAAAGATCATGCCAATGTGAGCTACCTAAAAAGGCATTGAAACGCTCAAAATAAGGATGTTGAAGGGTAAACCGTTCATGTGGAACGAAGTGAGTAGCAAGAATGATCGGGCCCTCGATTTGTTTTAGTTGCTCGTCTAATTCTCGCAAGAGGCGTTCGGTGATTTCCTTATCTGTTCCCACACGCTCTAGGCGTCTATCAAACCAATAAAGTTGTTTATTTTTTAGGTGTTGTTCTTCAGAAAGTGTAGGAACAAAAGTGTAATCATACCAACCAGTAAAACTGACCAAACTAAAGTGAGGAAATTTTTTTACAGAAAATTCTTGCGAACGAATCTGGTTTTCAGTCATTCCTAACATATCGTGGTTTCCAATATTGAAGGAAAGCTCAAAATGCTGGTTCAAGGTCTGCAAGAAATCTTGGCTCAACCTGTAGAAATCATTTGAAATGTCGCCGGCTAAATGCAAATGCTGGATATTCTCTGCCTGCAAGGTTTCTATCAGGATTTCCGTCTCAAAATTTTTAAACTGATTGGAATCAATATGTAAATCACTCATAATTGCTAGTTTGGTCATGGCTCTAGTGTAGCATAAATTAGACTGAAAAGCTTGTAATTTGACAGGTGGATGATTGTGATAGAATAAGTCAGAAGATTACAGGTTAAAGACAAAGTTAACAATTCCCTAACGTGAAGCCTCAATGCTTGTTCATTTGTGAAAATTATTTTAGAATAGATAAATGATTTGCTCTTAGCAGTCGCAAAAACAGTTAATTTATGATAGAATAAAATGATACTAGAAAAGAGGTACTTTATGGATAACGCAGAAATTCGCCAAAAAATTGATGCTAACCGTGAAAAATTAATGTCCTTTAGGAGGTCTCTTTGACTTAGAAGGCTTGGAAGAAGAAATTGCTATCTTGGAAAATAAGATGACCGAGCCTGACTTTTGGAATGATAATTTGTCAGCCCAAAAGACCTCGCAAGAGCTAAGTGAACTCAAGCAGACCTATCAGAATTTTCAGCAGATGACTGACCTTTTTGATGAGTCAGAAATTCTCTTGGAATTCTTGGCAGAAGATGATTCTGTCAAAGGAGAGCTAGAGGAAAAATTGCTGGAGCTAGAAAAGCTGATGACCAGCTATGAGATGACCTTGCTGTTATCAGAGCCTTATGATAGTAACAACGCCATTCTGGAAATTCATCCCGGCTCAGGCGGGACAGAAGCTCAGGACTGGGGCGATATGTTGCTGCGCATGTACACGCGTTTTGGCAATAGCAAGGGCTTTAAAGTGGAAGTCTTGGATTATCAGGCTGGTGATGAAGCAGGAATTAAGTCTGTCACCTTGTCCTTTGAAGGACCACATGCTTATGGTTTGCTCAAGTCAGAAATGGGCGTGCACCGCTTAGTGCGTATCTCACCTTTTGACTCAGCAAAGCGCCGTCACACCTCCTTTACATCAGTCGAAGTCATGCCAGAACTGGATGACACGATTGAGATTGAAGTTCGTGACGAAGATGTAAAAATGGACACATTCCGCTCGGGTGGAGCTGGTGGACAAAATGTCAACAAGGTCTCAACAGGTGTTCGCCTAACCCATATTCCGACAGGAATTGTGACCCAGTCAACGGTCGACCGCACTCAGTATGGCAACCGTGACCGAGCTATGAAGATGTTGCAGGCTAAGCTCTATCAATTAGAGCAAGAAAAGAAAGCTGCCGAAGTGGATTCGCTCAAGGGTGATAAAAAAGAAATCTCTTGGGGAAGCCAAATTCGATCTTATGTGTTCACGCCTTATACCATGGTCAAAGACCACCGTACCAACTACGAAGTAGCGCAGGTGGACAAGGTTATGGACGGAGAGTTAGACGGCTTTATTGATGCCTATCTCAAATGGCGAATTAGTTAATGTTAGAAAGGAAAATGATTTCAAATATGGCAATCATTGATATGAGAGATGTTGTCAAAAAATATGACAACGGAACAACAGCACTTCGCGGAGTGACTGTTACCATTCATCCAGGAGAATTTGCCTATATCGTAGGACCTTCTGGGGCGGGAAAGTCGACTTTTATTCGTCTGCTTTATCGTGAAATTAAACTGGACAAGGGGAGTTTGCAAGTAGCAGGTTTCAACCTTGCGAAAATCAAAAAACGGGATATTCCTATGCTTCGTCGTAACGTTGGCGTAGTCTTTCAGGATTATAAATTGCTTCCTAAAAAGACGGTTTATGAAAATATTGCTTACGCTATGGAAGTTATCGGAGAACGCCGTAGCCACATAAAAAAACGTGTTATGGAAGTTTTAGATTTAGTCGGTCTAAAACATAAAGTTCGTTCTTTCCCCAATGAACTTTCAGGTGGAGAGCAGCAACGGATTGCCATTGCGCGTGCCATTGTCAACAATCCAAAAGTGCTGATTGCCGATGAGCCGACAGGGAACTTGGACCCAGATAATTCTTGGGAAATCATGAATCTCTTGGAGCGGATCAACCTGCAAGGAACGACCGTTCTCATGGCGACTCACAACAGCCAAATTGTAAATACACTTCGTCACCGCGTTATTGCTATCGAAAATGGGCGCGTGGTGCGCGATGAAGCGGAAGGAGAATACGGATACGATGATTAGTAGATTTTTCCGTCACTTGCTAGAATCGCTCAAAAGCCTCAAGCGAAATGGTTGGATGACCGTTGCAGCTGTCAGTACGGTGATGATTACCTTGACCTTGGTTGGAATTTTTGTATCAGTTATTTTGAATACAACAAAGTTAGCAAGCGATATTCAAAAAAATGTTCGTGTAGTTGTTTACTTGCGAGCTGATACAGCAGATAATAGCAAAACGATTGTTAAGGACGGGGTAGAAGGACCTAATGAAAACTACCATAAAATTTATGATGCACTTAATAAACTTTCAGACGTTGATAAGGTGACTTTTTCTAGCAAAGAAGAGCAGCTTAAAAAGTTAACAGAGGTCATGGGTGATGACTGGAAACTATTTGGTGGTGATGCAAATCCGCTCTACGATGCTTATATCGTTGACGCGACGTCGCCAGAAAAGGTCAAGTCCGTCTCTGCTGAAGCTAGAAAGATTGAAGGCGTTTCTGAGGTTCAAGACGGTGGAGCCAATACTCAAAAACTGTTTGCCTTGACCAACTTTATCCAAGTTTGGGGAATGGCTTTGGCAGGTTTATTGGTATTTGTTGCAGTCTTTCTCATTTCAAACACTATTCGAATTACGATTATTTCGCGCAGCCGAGAAATTCAAATTATGCGTCTGGTGGGGGCTAAAAACAGTTATATCCGTGGTCCATTCTTGCTAGAAGGAGCCTGGTTGGGTCTGCTTGGAGCAGCCATTCCAGCAACACTAGTTTTCTTCCTTTACGACATGATTTATAAATCCTTTAATCGTCCGCTGATTGAGCAAAATCTATCCATGATTAAGCCTGATTTATTTGTACCACTCATGATTGCCTTTTTGTTTGTAGTCGGAATTATCATCGGTGCAATTGGCTCCTCAATTTCCATGCGACGTTTCTTGAGGATTTAGATAGAAGCAATAAACAAAATTTGGGGATAAATAAGCCTGCAACTTATTTATCCTATTTTTTATATCTGAATTCTTAATCAAAAGGTAGACGAGTATTATTTTATGAACTTTTAATGTATTTTTACAATATGAAAGCGTTTTTATGTTATAATATTATTATCTAATATAAATTTATTCAAGAGGACAGTTTTATGAAAAAACCATATTCAATCGGTCTTGACATCGGTACAAACAGTGTGGGTTGGGCAGTTGTAATGGAAGATTACAAAGTACCTTCCAAAAAAATGAAAGTTTTGGGAAATACAGATAAGCAATCAATCAAGAAAAATCTGATTGGTGCTTTGTTGTTTGATAGTGGTGAAACGGCAGTAGAACGGCGTTTGAATCGTACTACAAGTCGGAGATATGATCGACGCCGCAATCGTATTCGTTACTTGCAACATATCTTTGCAGAAGAAATGAATAGAGCGGATGAAAACTTTTTTCACCGTTTGAAAGAAAGTTTCTTTGTAGAAGAAGATAAAACCTATTCAAAATATCCAATTTTTGGTACTCTTGAAGAGGAAAAGAATTATCATAAAAATTATCCAACTATTTATCATTTGAGAAAGACATTGGCTGATACACCTGATAAAATGGATATCCGTCTCATCTATCTTGCCTTGGCTCATATTATCAAATACAGAGGTCATTTTTTAATTGAGGGGGATTTGGATATTGAAAATATTGGTATTCAAGATTCTTTTAAGTCCTTCATAGAAGAATACAATACTCAATTCGGGACAAAACTTGACTCGACTACTAAAGTCGAAGCAATCTTTACAGAAAATTCTAGCAAGGCAAAAAGGGTAGAAACGATTTTAGGCTTGTTCCCAGATGAAACTGCTGCAGGTAATTTGGATAAATTCTTGAAACTGATGCTTGGCAATCAGGCGGATTTTAAGAAAGTTTTTGATTTAGAAGAAAAAATAACTCTCCAATTTTCAAAAGATAGTTATGAAGAAGATTTAGAACTATTACTATCTAAGATTGACGAAGAATATGCAGCTCTATTTGATTTGGCAAAGAAAGTTTATGATGCTGTACTATTATCTAATATTTTGACTGTCAAGGAAAAAAACACAAAAGCTCCACTCTCTGCCTCTATGATAAAGCGCTATGAAGAGCATAAAGACGACTTAAAAGCCTTTAAACGTTTTTTCAGAGAGCGGTTACCTGAAAAATATGAAACAATGTTTAAAGACTTGACTAAGCCGAGCTATGCAGCTTATGTCAGCGGTCTGTATAAAAAAGATGCTAAGAGAGGTTTGGTGCCAACTTCCAAGAGAGTAACTGAAGACGATTTTTATAAATTTAGCAAGGGATTATTGATAGATGTAGAAGGAGCAGAGTATTTTCTTGAAAAGATAGAGCGAGAGGATTTCTTACGCAAGCAACGTACCTTTGACAACGGAGCTATTCCAAATCAGGTGCATGTAAAAGAATTGCAAGCTATTATTTTAAATCAAAGTAAATATTATCCTTTTTTAGCAGAAAATAAAGAAAAAATTGAAAAAATTTTGACTTTTAGAATTCCTTATTATGTAGGGCCTTTAGCAAGAGGAAATAGTTCTTTTGCCTGGCTTCAAAGAAAGTCAGATGAAGCCATTCGTCCTTGGAATTTTGAGCAAGTTGTTGATATGGAAACTTCAGCTAGTCGCTTTATTGAACGGATGACTTTGCACGATCTTTATTTGCCAGATGAGAAAGTGCTACCGCGCCACAGCCTTATTTATGAAAAATATACAGTCTTTAATGAATTGACCAAAGTACGATTTACACCAGAAGGTGGCAAAGAAGTCTATTTTTCAAAAACAGACAAGGAAAACATTTTTGATTCATTATTTAAACGCTATCGAAAAGTTACTAAAAGAAAATTGAAAGATTTTATCGAAAAAGAACTAGGATATGGTTATATAGATATTGATAATATTAAAGGAGTTGAAGAACAATTTAATGCTTCTTATACAACCTATCAAGATTTACTGAAAATTATCGGTGACAAAGAATTTCTAGATAACGAAGAAAATAAAGATTTATTGGAAGAAATCATCTATATTCTGACAGTCTTTGAAGACCGGAAAATGATAGAAAAGCGCTTGAGCGAACTTAATATTCCTTTTGAGAATAAGATTATTAAAAAATTAGCTCGGAAAAAATACACTGGTTGGGGCAATTTATCAAGGAAATTGATTGACGGTATTCGGAACCGTGAAACAAATCGAACAATTTTAGGGCACTTAATTGATGACGGCTTCAGTAATCGTAATCTGATGCAGTTAATCAATGATGATGGCTTGGATTTTAAAGAAATCATTAGAAAAGCACAAACGATAGAAAATATTGATACCAATCAGGCGTTAGTGAGCTCACTTCCGGGCAGCCCTGCTATTAAGAAAGGGATTCTCCAAAGTTTAAATATTGTAGACGAAATTATTGCGATAATGGGATATGCTCCTACTAACATTGTTATAGAAATGGCTCGAGAAAATCAAACAACTCAAAAAGGACGGGATAATTCCGCCCAACGTTTGAAAAAAATCGAAGACGGAATTAAGCTTTTAGGTAGTGATTTACTGAAACAAAATCCGATCCAAGACAATAAAGACTTACAAAAAGAAAAACTTTTCTTGTATTATATGCAAAATGGAATTGATTTGTATACAGGTCAACCTTTGAACTGCGATCCAGATAGCCTTGCCTTTTACGATGTTGACCATATTGTTCCACGAAGCTATATCAAAAACGATTCCTTTGACAATAAAGTTTTAACAACTTCAAAAGGAAATCGCAAAAAACTTGATGATGTTCCTGCTAAAGAAGTGGTTGAAAAAATGGAGAACACATGGAGAAGGCTTCATGCTGCTGGACTGATTAGCGATATTAAATTATCTTATCTGATGAAAGGAGAGTTAACGGAAGAAGATAAGGCTGGATTTATCAGGAGACAACTTGTTGAAACGCGACAAATTACCAAGCATGTTGCAAGACTATTAGATGAGAAACTCAATCGCAAGAAAAATGAGAACGGTGAAAAGTTACGAACTACAAAAATTATCACTTTAAAATCCGTTTTTGCTTCTCGTTTTAGAGCCAATTTTGATTTATATAAACTTCGTGAGCTAAATCATTATCACCATGCACACGACGCTTATTTGAATGCTGTTGTAGCGCAAGCCCTTCTTAAAGTCTATCCAAAATTTGAAAGGGAATTAGTTTATGGAAGTTATGTAAAAGAAAGTATTTTTAGTCGTAAGATTAGTGCGACCGAACGAATGAGAATGTACAATAATATCCTCAAATTTATTTCTAAAGACAAAAAAGTCGATCAGGAAACAGGAGAAATTGTTTGGGATAAAAAAGAAATTGAAAATATCGTTAAAAAGGTTATTTATTCTAGTCCGGTAAATATTGTCAAAAAACGAGAAGAACAATCAGGCGCTCTCTTTAAGCAATCCAATATGGCAGTAGGTTATAATAATAAACTTATTCCACGCAAGAAAGATTGGTCTGTTGATAAATATGGGGGCTTTATTGAACCAGCTGAAAGCTACTCTTTAGCCATTTTCTACACAGATATAAACGGTAAAAAACCTAAGAAAAAATCTACAATCATTGCCATTTCAAGAATGGAGAAGAAAGATTATGAGAAAGAACCAGAACGATTTTTAGCTCAAAAAGGTTTTGAGCGAGTTGAGAAAACAATTAAACTTCCTAAGTATAGTCTGTTTGAAATGGAAAAAGGGCGTCGTAGACTTTTAGCAAGCTCAGGAGAATTACAAAAAGGCAATCAAGTTTTGCTTCCAGAGCATTTGATACGACTTTTATCTTACGCTAAAAAGGTTGATGTGCTCGTCAAATCAAAAGATGATGACTATGATTTGGAAGAGCATAGAGCAGAATTTGCTGAATTATTAGATTGTATAAAGAAATTTAATGATATGTATATTTTGGCGTCTAGCAATATGAGTAAAATTGAAGAAATTTATCAGAAAAACATTGATGCTCCGATTGAAGAAGTGGCTAGATCTTTTGTTGCTCTTTTGAATTTTACAATGATGGGAGCCGCTACCGATTTCAAATTCTTTGGTCAAATAATTCCTAGGAAACGCTATCCTTCAACAACTGAATGCCTCAAATCCACTCTCATCCACCAATCGGTTACGGGTTTATATGAGACACGAATTGATTTGAGTAAGTTGGGGGAAAACTAATGGGTTGGCGAACGGTTGTCGTAAAGACACATTCAAAACTTTCTTACAAAAATAATCATTTGGTTTTTAAAGATGCCTATCAGACAGAGTTAATTCATCTGTCTGAGATTGACATCTTGCTTTTGGAGACGACTGATATTGTTTTGTCCACCATGCTCATTAAGCGATTAGTTGATGAGAATATCCTAGTCATCTTTTGTGATGATAAGCGTTATCCGACGGCTTACTTAATGCCCTATTATGCCCGCCATGATTCTAGTTTGCAATTAAGTAAGCAAATTGCTTGGCCAGATGAGATAAAAGCCGAAGTTTGGACAAACATTATTGCTCAAAAGATTATCAATCAATCTATGTATCTTGGAGAGTGTGGCTTTCTTGAAAAATCTCAATCAATTATTGATTTGTATCATAGTCTAGAATTATTCGATCCTAGTAATCGGGAAGGTCATGCGGCGCGTATTTATTTTAATACATTATTTGGAAATGATTTTAATCGTGACCAGGATAATGAGATTAACATTGCTTTGAATTATGGCTATACCTTGATATTGACGATGTTCGCTCGTGAAATCGTGGTTTCTGGTTGTATGACTCAATTTGGTTTGAAACATGCGAATCAGTTTAATCAGTTCAACTTTGCTAGCGACATAATGGAGCCTTTTCGTCCAATCATTGACCGCATTGTTTATGAGAATAGAAACAGTCCTTTTACAAAAATAAAAAGAGAATTGTTGACGATTTTTTCAGACACCTTTATTTATGACGGTAAGGAAATGTACCTTTCCAACATAGTCAGTGACTACACTAAAAAAGTAGTGAAAGCTCTCAATAATGAAGGGAAAGGAGTTCCTGAGTTTAGGATATGAGTTACCGATATATGCGAATGATTTTAATGTTTGACATGCCTGTTGATACGGCAGATGAGCGAAAAGCCTATCGAAAATTTAGAAAATTCCTTATTGATGAAGGATTTATCATGCACCAATTTTCAATTTATAGCAAATTGTTATTGAATAATTCAGCAAATACGGCTATGCTTGCTCGTTTGAAAGAACACAATCCCCAAAAAGGGAGTATCATCTTGTTGACAGTGACCGAAAAGCAATTTTCAAGGATGATTTATTTAAGTGGTGAAAAAGATATGTGTATCGCTAATTCGGATTCCCGCTTGGTCTTTTTAGGAGAGGATTTATCGGATGAAACTTAATTTTCCCTTGCTCGATGCACCGATTTCGCTGGATAAGACAACTTTTTTGGTGTTGAAGGACCAAGTTGTTTTTGCAAATATTGTGAAGCAAGTCTATCAATATTCTGAAGAGAGTGAACTTAAAATTTTTGATAAAGATTATCAGTCCTTAAAAGAATCAGAAGTGATGCTTGTCAGCGATATTTTAGGTTTTGAAGTTAATTCTAGTTCAGTTTTAAAAATCATTTATAGCAGTCTAGAAGAGCAGTTGAACGAAAAAACTGAAATCAAGTCAGAAATTGAGCGGTTGAGCTCAAAAATTACCGACTTAATTGCTTTTGAATGTTTAGAAAATGAATTGGATTTAGCATATGATGAAATAACGCTTTTAGAACTAGTTAAAGCTCTTGGGGTCAAAATAGAGACCCAAAGTGATACTATTTTTGAGAAATGTCTTGAAATTATTCAAGTTTTTAAATATTTAGCTAAAAAGAAATTGCTCATTTTTATAAATAGTTGTTCTTTCTTTTCAAAAGAAGAAATGTCGCACATAGTTGAGTATATTCAGTTAAACAATATACATGCTTTGTTTATTGAACCGAGAGAAATCTATGATTTTCCGCAGTATATCATGGATGAGGATTATTTCTTAATGGCAAAAAATATGATATAATTATAATAACTAAAAGTTTATTGGGACTAATTCAGGCTGAAGTCTAGCTGGGACGAATAGCGCGATTACGAAATTTTGTAGAAAAAATCATTCTACGAGGTTTTAGAGCTGTGTTGTTCTGAATGGTTCCAAAACCACAAAACTCGCAAACACTTTCCAAGTTGCGTTTTAGAGCTGTGTTGTTCTGAATGGTTCCAAAACTGGACG
>NZ_KB904442.1:39159-45277 GCF_000380065.1 Streptococcus massiliensis DSM 18628
CTGTGTTGTTCTGAATGGTTCCAAAACAATCTAAGGCAGGCCTTGACTGCTAAAGAGGTTTTAGAGCTGTGTTGTTCTGAATGGTTCCAAAACAAGCTATCTGAATGTATTTTTACAGTTGGTGTTTTAGAGCTGTGTTGTTCTGAATGGTTCCAAAAGGATATTTTCTGGAAACTTTGTTTTTGAGGTGAAAGCCTCCTTTCTCTCAATCATAAAGATAAAATAATACAAAGAAGTACTGAACTTCTTTGTATTTTTAAGTTTTTATTGCATTTGCAATAAAAATAAGTTATACTATATAGGTGAGGAGGTTCTATGACTATTTTACGAGAGATTGGAGTGATTGCTCGGGCGCTGGATGCCATGGCAAATATTGAGTTTCGCCATGTGGATTTGGCAAAAGGGCAGTATCCTTACTTGGTTCGTATCGTGGAAAATCCGGGCATTATCCAAGAGGAGCTTTCAGACCTGCTCAAGGTCGACCGCTCAACTGTGGCACGTTCGGTTAAAAATTTGGAAAGAAAAGGCCTGATTGTGCGCAGGAGCGCCGAGGGCAATCTGAAGAATAAGGAACTTTTTGCGACGGAAGCAGGAGAAAAGGTTTATCCGCTGATTATCGCTGAGCACAGCTATTCCGAGCAAAAGGCATTGACAGGATTTTCAAAAGAAGAAGCGGAGCTGCTAGAGGGCATGCTAGCCAAGGTCAGAGAAAATATCACCAGCGACTGGGAGCCGGTCAAAAAAGGACAAAAAAGAAAGTACACAGAGGTAACAACATGAACATCACAATTGAACAAGATTTTTGGGATTTGTTTCCTGGGGCGCAGATTAGCCTGATGATTGTCAAGGGCTTGGACAATCGTGTGGATGAGAGCAAGGATCCCTATTTTAAGGAGCTGCTGGACAAGGGGAGGAAGAGATCTGAGGATTTTATCCTAGATGAGAATTTCACGCAAAATGAGGTCATTCAAGAGTGGCGTCAAGCCTTCAGCAAGTTTAAAACCAAGAAGGGCGCACGTTCGTCCATTGAGGCTTTGCTCAAGCGGGTCAGTCAAGGGCGGGAATTTCACCCAATCAATCCTTTAGTCGATATTTATAATAGTATTTCTCTTTCCTATGCCGTGCCTTGCGGCGGAGAGGATTTGGCGAAAATTGAGGGTGGTTTACACCTAGGAAAAGCAAAGGGTGGCGAGCCTTTCTTTCCACTGGGGGCTGAGAGTGACGCGCCAGCTTTGCCCGAAGAAATTATCTACTTTGACAATGCGGGCACAGTTTGTCGCTGCCTCAACTGGCGGGAAGCGCAGCGTACCATGCTGACAGAGGAAACCACGGACGCGGTTTTGGTGATTGAAGCGATTAACGCCGAGCAAAGCGAGCGGGCACAGAAAGCCATGCTGGAAATGCAGAAGCTAGTTGAGGATTACTTCGGTGTGACAGGAGAAATTACGCATTTGACTGCGGAAAATCCAAGTTTGGACTATTAAAAAGAGCTCATTTGAGCTCTTTTTTGCGATTTTTAAAGACGAAAATCTTACTGAAGACATAGTTGAGGACAATGATGAGAACCTGAGCAATCAAGGTTTCAATGGTATTGACTGCCTTTATATCATTGTTGACGAATTGTCCAATGAGCCCCGGAAAGGTTGTAACAAAGAGAAAAGTTAGGGCGACATCGAGAAAGAGAGTGGTCAAGCGAGCCGTGATAAATTTGAGCAGGCGGGGCAGCCAGCCCTGTCTTTTTTGCTTAAATACAATCGTATCATTGGTTACAAAGGCAAAGAGGATACCAGCCACATTGCCCAAAATCGTCGAGAAAATCTCGTTGCCACTGAGCTCGTAGGCCAGCATGCGCGTAAGGACAGACACGACAGTCGTCGCTACTCCGAAAAAGAGGTAGGACAAAACTTCATTGTCAAAAAATTTTTTAATGTATCTTTTCATAAATTCAGTCTACCATATTTTGCCTTTTTGTGCTATACTAGAGGAGCTCTTAAGATAAAAATGCAGGATTAAAGTTAGTTGCATATATAAACAAGTTTTGTTTCTTGTTTTTTATGTAATTGATACGAACGCCCTTTGTATCTTATGTAACTGAATTCGAGCTAAAAGCTCGGAAAAAAGATAAATCTTCCTAGGAGCTTGAGGCTTCGTCGTCACATTTTCTATTTTTTCTGCGTTTTCTTAACGCTCTCGTATCTTAAGTGCCCTTGACGCTTAGCTTCTTTCGTCAAGCATATTAAAGGCGGTAAAACCGCTAAAGGAGAAACAATGAAAAAATTAACTGTTCGTGATATGGCTCAAATCGCCCTTGTGGCAGCGATTTATGTTGTGCTGACTATAACGCCGCCGCTCAATGCGATTAGCTTTGGCGCCTATCAATTTCGGATTTCTGAGATGATGAATTTTACGGCTTTTTACAATCCTAAATACATCATCGGTGTGACCATTGGCTGCATGCTGGCAAATTTCTTTAGCTTCGGGCTAGTTGATGTCTTTGTCGGTGGTGGTTCGACCTTGGTCTTTCTGTCTCTAGGAGTTTTCCTCTTTAGAAAATACATGAAAGACTATCTCTTCAATGGTTTCATCAATAAGGCTTTCTTTTATTTTGCCCTATTCTTTTCACTGTCCATGTTCACCATTGCCCTAGAACTCCACATTCTGCAAGGTTTGCCTTTCTTTCTGACTTGGTTTACCACAGCCGTGGGAGAATTTGCTTCGCTTCTGGTCGGTGCCGTGATTATGGACAAAATCGGCAAGCAAATCAATCTGAAAAACTAAACATCAATAAACTGGGAATTTCTCAGTTTTTTTTGTGGCAAAATTTCCCAAAATAAAGGGAGAAAAACAGAAGATTTTTTCTTTTTGTGTTAAAATAAAGATATGAAGGAAAGAATGTCCCAATTAGTCACTTTGCTCAATCGCTATGCTCACGAATATTACACGAGCGACAATCCCAGCGTGTCAGACAGCGAGTATGACGCTCTTTATCGCGAGCTGGTTGAGCTTGAGAAAGACTATCCGCAAGAGATTTTACCAGATAGCCCGACCCACCGCGTGGGCGGAAAAGTTTTGGAAGGTTTTGAAAAATACCAGCACCAGTATCCGCTTTATAGTTTGCAGGATGCTTTTTCACGTCAGGAGCTCGATGACTTTGACAATCGCGTGCGCAAGGAATTTCCCAAGGTTTCCTACTTATGCGAGCTGAAAATTGACGGTTTGTCCATTTCTTTGACCTATGAAAATGGGGTGCTAGTGGTGGGAGCGACCCGTGGCGACGGCTCTGTCGGTGAAAATATCACGGAAAATCTCAAGCGTGTCAAGGATATTCCTTTGACCTTGCCAGAAGCGCTCAATATAACGGTGCGCGGTGAGTGCTATATGCCGCGCAGCTCTTTTGATGCGGTCAATCAGTATCGGCAGGAAAATGGTGAGCCAGAATTTGCCAATCCGCGCAATGCGGCAGCAGGAACCCTGCGCCAGCTGGATACTTCTGTGGTGGCAAAGCGCAATCTAGCGACCTTCCTTTATCAGGAGGCTAGCCCGACCAATGAGCCCAGCCAAGAAGCTGTGCTGGAAAAGCTGGGGAAGCTAGGTTTTACGGTCAATGCCAATCGTATCCTTGCTCAGTCTATGGAGCAAGTTTGGGCTTTTATCGAAAAAATCGAGCAGGAGCGTGAACACTTGCCCTATGATATTGACGGCGTTGTTATCAAGGTCAATGATTTGGAGGTGCAAGAGGAGCTTGGCTTTACTGTCAAGGCGCCTAAGTGGGCCATTGCCTACAAGTTTCCAGCTGAGGAAAAGGAAGCACAGCTCTTGTCGGTCGATTGGACCGTAGGGCGGACAGGGGTTGTCACACCGACTGCTAATCTGACTCCCGTGCAGCTAGCAGGGACGACAGTCAGTCGAGCAACCCTCCATAATGTCGACTATATCGCTGAAAAAGACATCCGCCTCCATGACACAGTCATCGTCTACAAGGCGGGCGATATTATTCCAGCGGTTTTGTGCGTGGTGGAAAATAAGCGTCAGAACCAAGAAAAACTAGAGATTCCTAGCAAGTGTCCGAGCTGTGGTAGCGAGCTGATCCATTTCGAGGATGAGGTGGCGCTGCGCTGTATCAATCCGCTCTGTCCCGCTCAGATTAAGGAAGGTTTGATTCATTTTGCCAGCCGCGACGCCATGAACATCACGGGCTTGGGTGAAAAGATAGTGGAGAAGCTCTTTGTCGAAGAGCTGGTCAAGGATGTCGCAGGTATTTACCGCTTGACGGTGGAAGATTTGCTGGAGCTGGAAGGTTTCAAGGAAAAGTCAGCGAATAAGCTCTACACGGCCATTCAAGCCTCTAAGAGCAATTCGGCCGAGCGGCTCTTGTTTGGCTTGGGTATTCGTCATGTGGGCAGCAAGGCCAGTCGTATTTTGCTGGAAAAATTTCACGATATAGAGAATTTAGCTAAGGCCAAGCAGGAAGAGATTGCGGCTCTTGATAGCTTGGGCATGGTGATTGCCGAAAGTCTAGAGACTTATTTTGCGCAGGAAGGCTCGCAAATTCTTTTGGCAGAGCTAAGAAAAGCGGGTGTCAATCTGGCTTATCTGGGCGAAAAAGTAGCGGCAGATGCAGCTCTTTCGGGCATGACCGTTGTTTTGACAGGAAAATTAGAGAAATTAACACGTACTCAAGCCAAGGAAAAATTGCAAAGTCTGGGCGCCAATGTAGCAGGCAGCATTTCTAAAAAGACCGACCTAGTGGTGGCGGGGAGCGATGCAGGCAGCAAATTGACCAAGGCTCAGGAATTGGGGATTGAAATCCGCGACGAAGCTTGGCTTGAGAGCTTGTAGAGGCAAAAGATGAATGATGTAAGAAAAAGAGCAAGGCTCATCTATAATCCGACCTCTGGTCAGGAAATCATGAAAAAAAAGATAGCAGAAGTGCTTGATGTTCTAGAAGATATTGGCTATGAAACTTCTGCCTACCGGACGACGCCAAAACCTCTTTCAGCACAGAAAGAGGCCGAGCGTGCGGCTAAGGCAGGTTTTGACTTGGTCATTGCTGCTGGTGGGGACGGTACCATTAACGAAGTGGTCAACGGCATTGCTCCCTTGGAGGAACGTCCGAAACTGGCAATAATTCCAGTTGGGACAACCAATGACTATGCGCGTGCCCTTAAAATTCCGACTGGTAATCCTGTAGCAGCAGCACGTATTGTTGAAAAAGGAAAGCCTGTTTTTCTAGATATTGGGCGAGCTTATGGTGATAAATATTTTGTTAACATTTCAGCGGCGGGAACTTTAACCGAGCTGACTTACAGCGTTCCCAGTGAAGTCAAGACACGCTTGGGCTATTTTGCCTATGTAGCTAAGGGTGCAGAAATGCTGCCACGGGCACAATTTCGTCCTGTGCGTATTACCCATGATAAAGGAATTTTCATCGGGAAGGTTTCTTTGATTTTTGTTGCCTTGACAAATTCTATCGGCGGCTTTGAGCAATTAGCGCCTGACGCCAAGTTGAACGATGGCAATTTTACACTAATACTTGTAAAAACAGGTAACCTTTTTGATATTTTGTCGCTCATGATTCAGGCCTTGAATGGTGGACAGCATATTACTGACCCCAAGATTGAATACATCAAAACGAGCCATCTCAAGTTAGAAATTTTAGATGAAAATTCACCTTTTATGATTAATCTTGATGGTGAATACGGGGGTGATACGCCAGTGGAGCTAGAAGTTCTTCACAATCATCTAGAATTTTTCGCTAATGTGGATGAGATAGCAGACGAAGCGCTTTTAGATTTTAATAATGATGCTATTTGAGGCTCTTTGTCAACTGTAGTGGGTTGATGAGAAGTTATAATCTGAGCCTGGGACAATAGTCCCTTATCTCCAAAAAAAGCAACGGCAAATCCGTTGCTTTTTTGCATGGTTGCGATAGTCTTGGTAAAATAGAATTGCACAATAAACCATTTAGAAAGGCTATCCCATGCATATTCACTATAACACAAATCAAACAACTTTACCACTAGAAATCAGTTCTTTCTTGCCACAAGACCATCTCGTCTTTACGATTGAAAAAGTGGTGAATACTTTGGAGGATTGTCACTTCCACGCCTTCTATCAT
>NZ_KB904443.1 GCF_000380065.1 Streptococcus massiliensis DSM 18628
ACAATAAGAGAACGACTCAAAATTAAAAAGCTAGAGTTCCGCAATTGGGAAGCTCTAGCTTTTTTTGTGGCTGAGAATTATTTTGTCCCAGGCTCCTATTGCGACCCATTTAAGAAACTGGGCAACAATAATCCACAACAAGATACTTCCAAAACAGATATAAATCCAAGCGTTTTTATCTTCTGTCAATGGCAGAGGGACATTCATCCCAAAAAATCCTGTAATGACAGCAATTACTGCCAAAAGAATGGAAATAATGGTCAAATTTGTCAAATTGTCATTTATAGTATTATTGATAATTGTATTATAAGACTCCGATACATTTTGAAGAACCAGAGAGATCAGCTCTGTCATGGCAACTAGCTGGTGCGCTTCAATCATAGCATCTTCAAACTGCTCCTGCTCGACTACATCTAAATTCCTATAAACCAAATGCCCCTTGATATGATCCAGCAACATCCCATTTTGTTTCGCTGCTTCTGCTAGATAAATAATACTTAACTCTAAATCCGATAAAGCATATAGATTTTTCTTAGTCGTTTTCTTACGAAGCAGTGCATTGAGCTCATTTTTGGTATGATCAAGTTTCTCAATAGCTGAATAATAGGTTTTACTGATTAATTCTAAACTAGCAAAGAGAAATGTGTATACTGAAACTAAGTCCTCTTGTTTTTCTAGATAGTTTTTCATCAACTCTAGAACATAGGCATTTTCACTATTGCTAATCGTAATCAGGCGTTCGGATTGAACGACAAAGGTCATTGGTACTGTGCGATTTTCTCCATTTTGAGCATCCAAGTCTAAAACATTGTAGACAAAAAGTACCGTTCTTGTTTCTCGGTCATAGTCCATGTGTGCCCGTTCATTTTTATCTAACGCATAAGCAATGATTTCTTCATCAATTCCATATTTTTCATATAAAGTCTCTGCTTCATGCAAACGTTCAGAATCAATGTTGACCCAGTACATGCCATCTCTAAATTGTTTATCTTGTAACATCTTGCATCCTTCTAACGTAGAACAGCCTTAGCTAGAGCTTTTTGAATGGCAATAACATTTTTATCACTATGAAATTGCAAAGTCTCTGCTGGCTCGACCCCTGAAGAAATCCAAATTTTCAGCTCAGAATCTAGGTCAAAATGACCAGCTGTTTCTACTGAAAAACGAGAAACTGAACCATAAGGAATGGAGCGATAAGAAGTCTTCTTACCTGTCATCCCTTGCTTATCTACTAAAATCAAACGGCTGTCTGTGAACACGATCAAATCACGCACCAAACTAAAAGCAATCTCGACGACTTCATCTTCCAAGAGAATCATCTCCAAATCGCGCTCCACTTTATCCACATCTGCCTGTGACGCATTCCCTAAAATACCACTAAAAAGTCCCATGATGACACCTCGCTTTTTATCATTGCTAAAATTATACCAAAAATTTAATCTAAAATCAGACTTGACCCTTAGAAAAACAGATAAAGAAGTCCTATAAAAGTATTTCACCCCCGCAATTTCTCATTCACTACTGGCTAAGCCACTCTTGTGAACTGTTAGAAAATCCCCATTTCAACCTCGCAACCATTGCAGAAAAGTTGGTTACTCTAGTCAATTAACTTTTTAGCCGCATTCAAAAAGAAATATGGCAAATCTCCACAGCAATGGCGTAAAGAACGTTATAGGTAACACAAAGAGCCTGGGACAAAATAATTCTCAGCCACAAAAAAAGCTAGAGCTTCCCAATTGCGGAACTCTAGCTTTTTAATTTTGAGTCGTTCTCTTA
>NZ_KB904444.1 GCF_000380065.1 Streptococcus massiliensis DSM 18628
CAAATGGACAAGATGATTTATTTTGGTATACAGCAGAGAAACAAAGCGATGGTACTTATCGAGCGCACGTAGAAGCAAGTAATCATAAGAATTCAGTCGGCGAGTATAATGTTCATCTGTTCTATCTTCAAAATGATGGAACATTTAAAAAGATTCAAGAAGTGACTACTCAAGTTTCTAAAAATACTGCGGTTCAAGCAACAGGTAAGATTAGTATTGTCAATAAAGATGATCAGAATGGGACATTTGATATTATCGTAACAGAAGTATCCAATCCTGGTGGTGTTAAAGTTGTTAAAGTACCAACTTGGTCCACTGAAGGAGGACAAGATGATTTATTTTGGTATACAGCAGAGAAACAGAGTGATGGTACTTATCGAGCGCATGTAGATTCGAAAAATCACAAGAATTCTAGGGGTGAGTATAATATTCATTTGTATTACTATCAGGACAACCACACCTTTAAATTAATTCAAGAAGTCACAACGCAGGTTCATCATACTCGTGCAACGGGTAATATTAGTATTGTTAATAAAGATGATCAGAATGGGACATTCGATATTGTCGTAACAGAGGTTTCCAATCCTGCAGGAGGAGTCCAGGTAGTAAAAGTACCAACTTGGTCCACTGAAGGAGGACAAGATGATTTGGTTTGGTATACGGCGGTTAGACAGCCAGACGGTAGTTATCGAGTGCATGTAGATTCGAGAAATCACAAGAATTCTACTGGTGAGTATAATATTCATTTGTATTATTATCAAGACAACCACACCTTTAAATTAATTCAAGAAGTCACAACGCAGGTTCATAGAAAATATAACACCCCTTACTTTTCACAAAGAGATAATCGATGGCGCTACAGAACCTATGGTATCAATAATATGGATGCAACTGGTTGTGTACCAACAGCTTTAGCTATGGCTATTTCTGGAGTGAAAGGCAAAACAGTCCTCCCAACAGAAGTGGCAGATTATTTGTACAATCATACCAATAGTTTTAATAAAACGGGTATTGGTACTGATGGGTATGGGATTAAATACGGTGCGGAGCACTGGGGTTTAACTGTTCAAGCTCTTCCTGATATTTCTGCCATTGTAAATACTCTAGAACAGGGTCATCATGTTCTAGCAGCAGTTGGAAATAGTTTATTTGTGCGTTATCCTGCAACTCATGAATTGGTTCTTACTAATTATGTGAATGGAAGAACATATGTTCGAGATCCATATAATGCCGCCAACAATGGATGGTATTCAGTTAGCACACTTGTTGCTATTAAAAGTACGGATCCAGTTGACCTTTCTTTAGGTTCTCCATTTATTGCAGTAAAATAAAATCGGAAGTTAAATAATGATCGAGGATATATTTTGGTCTAAAATGTCTAACATAAAGATACAATACCTATCCCATTGATTACGATATCAGTGACTTTGTAAGTTTACTTTGTGCTTCAAATTTTACAAAAATCATCTCCCAAGTAATGTTCGTTACTGGCTCTTTGTCAACTGTAGTGGGTTGATGAGAAGTTATAATCTGGAGAGGACTAAATCAGTCCTCTCCTTTTTGATGTTCAAAGCGATGAGGAT
>NZ_KB904445.1 GCF_000380065.1 Streptococcus massiliensis DSM 18628
ATGTATGCTACTGTTCTATAAGGAGGTTCTTTTGTTATGGCTAAAAAAGGGAGTCGCTTTACAAGGTATTCACCTGAGTTTAAGTTACAGGTAGTGGAAGACTACCTCAGCGGACAAAGTGGAGGGATGTCCTCTATCGTGAAAAAATATGGCTTAAAATCAGATAGTCAAGTTCGGAATTGGACGAGGAAATATAGAGAAAATCCAACCTTACTCAAGCGAGACTTACGAGGTTCCAAGAGCTCAGGTCGTCCTAACTCCATCAAATTAGAGGAGCTATCACTAGAAGAACAGAACCGCTATCTGCGCATGGAGAATGACATTTTAAAAACCTTAAGGGCTCTTCTAGACCAATAAGGAGAGTCCTTCTCTATCAAGTTGTTGATCGTTTGAAAGACCGCTACTCTGTATCCAGCCTCTGTGCTTATTGGGGATTCCCAAGGTCGTCCTATTACCTCTGGGTGAAGAACGAAAAACCCCTATACAAACACTTTGATGCCCCTTTAGCTCAAAGGATAACAGCTATCTTCAACGAAACCTATAAAGGTTATCGCTTTATCTGTTATCAACTACGAAGGAAGTACCATATTTTCCGTAATCCAAAGACGATTTTACGGTATATGCGCATTCTAGGATTGACATCGAAAGTCCGTAAGAAACGTTACCAGTCTTGTACGCAGAGGGAGAGAAACGAAAAGGCAAGACATGTCCACCACAACATGCTTGCCCGAAACTTTAAAGCATCCCGCCCACTTGAGAAATTAGTGACAGATGTTAGCTATGTCTATCACAAACAAGGGCGGATGTTCCTCAGTGTCATAAAAGATTTATATGACAACTCTATTCTAGCATATACTTTGTCCAATTGTAATGATAACCGATTGGTTTTCGATAATTTAGATCTTGTTTTTAAGGATACTTGGGATGCTACTCGAACTTGCATCTTACACTCAGACCAAGGTTTTCAATACACCAATCAACTGTATCTCAGGAAGTTAGACTCCTATGGTGTGACAATCTCACATTCTAGGAAAGGGAATTGTTATGACAATGCTCCTTGTGAAAATTTTTTCTCTCACCTCAAAAGTGAGTCTTTGACTTTATTTCCTCCAGAGAGTCAGAAACAGCTCATTCGCCAAATCAAAGACTATATAGACTGGTATAATATGGATAGACCGCAAGAAAAATTAAAAGGCATGACCCCCGTGCAATATCGGGAAGCATATCTTCATAACTAATACACTTTTTTACTGTCTATTTTAGTTGGGGCTTGACA
>NZ_KB904446.1 GCF_000380065.1 Streptococcus massiliensis DSM 18628
CCTTCCGATACGGCTACCTTGTTACGACTTCACCCCAATCATCTATCCCACCTTAGGCGGCTGGCTCCTTACGGTTACCTCACCGACTTCGGGTGTTACAAACTCTCGTGGTGTGACGGGCGGTGTGTACAAGGCCCGGGAACGTATTCACCGCGGCGTGCTGATCCGCGATTACTAGCGATTCCGACTTCATGTAGGCGAGTTGCAGCCTACAATCCGAACTGAGACTGGCTTTCAGAGATTAGCTTGTCGTCACCGACTTGCGACTCGTTGTACCAGCCATTGTAGCACGTGTGTAGCCCAGGTCATAAGGGGCATGATGATTTGACGTCATCCCCACCTTCCTCCGGTTTATTACCGGCAGTCTCGCTAGAGTGCCCAACTCAATGATGGCAACTAACAATAAGGGTTGCGCTCGTTGCGGGACTTAACCCAACATCTCACGACACGAGCTGACGACAACCATGCACCACCTGTCACCGATGTACCGAAGTAAAATCCTATCTCTAGGACGGGCATCGGGATGTCAAGACCTGGTAAGGTTCTTCGCGTTGCTTCGAATTAAACCACATGCTCCACCGCTTGTGCGGGCCCCCGTCAATTCCTTTGAGTTTCAACCTTGCGGTCGTACTCCCCAGGCGGAGTGCTTATTGCGTTAGCTACGGCACTAAGCCCCGGAAAGGGCCTAACACCTAGCACTCATCGTTTACGGCGTGGACTACCAGGGTATCTAATCCTGTTCGCTCCCCACGCTTTCGAGCCTCAGCGTCAGTTACAGACCAGAGAGCCGCTTTCGCCACCGGTGTTCCTCCATATATCTACGCATTTCACCGCTACACATGGAATTCCACTCTCCCCTTCTGCACTCAAGTTAAACAGTTTCCAGAGCACACTATGGTTGAGCCATAGCCTTTTACTCCAGACTTATCTAACCGCCTGCGCTCGCTTTACGCCCAATAAATCCGGATAACGCTCGGGACCTACGTATTACCGCGGCTGCTGGCACGTAGTTAGCCGTCCCTTTCTGGTTAAGTACCGTCACAAAGTAGGCTTTCCACTCCTACTCCCGTTCTTCCTTAACAACAGAGCTTTACGATCCGAAAACCTTCTTCACTCACGCGGCGTTGCTCGGTCAGGGT
>NZ_KB904447.1 GCF_000380065.1 Streptococcus massiliensis DSM 18628
TCTTCTGTAAACCCTATCTTTCAGACTGTTTTTAAGACTTTTTTGAAAGAGAGGGACAAGATTATCAATGCTTTGGAACTTCCCTACTCAAATGCTAAGCTAGAGGCCACTAACAACCTTATCAAGGTTATCAAGCGCAACGCTTTCGGCTTTCGGAACTTTGACAACTTTAAAACTAGAATTCTCATCGCTTTAAATATCAAAAAGGAGAGAACCAATTCGGTTCTCTCCAGATCTTAGCTGACATCAACCCACTACAGTTGACAAAGAGCCTTTATTCGAATGAATTACAGCAAAAATATGTCTATTTTTTATTTAAAGCTATTCTCTATTAACGATTGTACTTGCCCTAATGGAATATTAAATATAATTCCATAAACAGACATTCCTAATAAGAGTATAGCTATGATAATACGTATTCCATAAAGAAACTTATTTCCAATCTTAGCTTTTTTAATTTTTATAATTATGTAGCTGTATATTAAAAATACAGTACATATGATAGCTAAAATATAATTTGGCAGTATACTCATAAAAATTTACCCTTTATTGACAAAATTTATTCCAAAATTTTACCCAACTGCCATATTCTTCTTTTTGATCCACATAAGCAAACGTTTTTTCATCATACCAATCATGATTAAGTATGTCTCCAATCGTTTCTGGAACAAAGAAATTGAAAAACTCTTTTTTTAATGAACTTCCATATTGTAAGTAATATGAACCCATCATCTTTATAAATTTTGTTTTCTTTACATCTTGTGGTCTATATACAAGTATTTCACCAACTTGACTAAAATCTGGACTAACTTCAAGAAAAACCAAGCTTAAATCGCTTTCCCTATAACCAAGGATAAAACTTCTAAATTTATATGATATTGTCCGAAGTACAGCAAAATTTGCTCCACCAATGTCCTCTGAATATGCATAAATGATTTTATATTCATTTCCAGATTCTACTTTTTTGTCGAAAATTTCACGCATAAGTTTTTTATTCTCAACGCTTTTAAATTTATCGAACTCAACTTCTTTTTTACTTCCTCCAAATAGTCCAAATAACCCCATTTTTACTCCTCCTATTTGCTCTATTTTAAGCATAGAATCAGCTAATAAATGATATATTATTTTTTAATCTGTTTAATAACACAAAATTTATAAAGAAATATGTTTATCTTTTCAACTTTCTTAGAACTTTAAACAACCAAGACTAACTATTCGTCTTCTTTTTTACGTTTTGCACCAGCTAAAAGTGTAGCAGCTCCAATCGCCATACCTGCCATTGCTAAACTGTCTGCTCTTGTTCCAGTATGTGGCAAAACTCTTGCTTTCCCTAACTCATTAGCATTTTCTTGTGTAGTCTTTTCCACTGTTCCATCAGATGAAGTTGCGTTCTCTCCAGCAGTATCACCCTGATTTTGCCCCGAAACACCACCACCTGCTGCTCCTCGTCCTCCGGCAAAACGAAGTGAACGGAAGTCTGTTTGAGCTAGTTCTGGATGCAATTCAAGATAACGTGCTCTCAATGCTTCGTGATTGGCTTGAAGATTAGCTAACTGAGCCAATAAATCAGATAAATTAAGCTGTTCTCCCTTTAATAAATCCTTTTTAGTAACTAAACTTGACTTGTTATTTTCAAGACTTGTTTTGGCTTGAGTAAGATTTTTATCAGCGTTTTGTAAAGTTCCTACACGTTCTTTCTTGGCAGCAACATTCTGTTTAGCAGCTGCTAGTTCTTGTTCAGCAGCTGCAACATTTTGATTAGCAGTCTCCAACGCTGCTTGGAAGTTAGTTAATTTACTTTGCTCTTGGGCAAGATTAGCCTGTGCGGCTTGTAAGGCTTGACGTTGCGGGATAAGGCTTGCCTCAATTTTTGCTAATGCTTGTTCATATATTTCTTTACTAGAAACCAGTTGCTTTTGAGCCGCTTGCAATTTATTTTCTGCAACGATAACATTGGCCTGTGCAGTTTGAACAGCCTTGTTACTATTATCTAGAGCTGTAGCAGTCGATGCAGCAGAATTTTTAAGATTTGATAGTTGATTTAACTGTTGGCTCTGTTGATTTCTAAGGTTCGCCAACTGGTTATTTAAAGCGGTGAGATTTACATTAGCATTAGCGTTAGCAATATAATTACGTAAAGCACGCTCATAATCCGCAACTGTCATATAAAGACCAGACTGAAGTCCTGCTTGTAAATCGTTGCGGTAAAAGAAACCAGTTTCTTGAATGGCTTGACCTCGTGAGTCATAACCAGCAGAGATTGTATTAAATTTGCTGCCCATCATTTGAAGATAGTGGCCAACCTTCGCAAACTCACTAGCGCCCATCTTTGAAAAGGCCTCGTTCGCATCAATTTTTGTTTCGTCCGTTGGTAAACCATACTGACCTGCAATCCGTTGATATTCTGCTTTCTCATTGTGCCAGAAATCAACCCCGCCTTGAATGGTATTAAAAGCGGCAAGATTTTCATTTCCGAAGTACTTAAACATGTGTGGATTTGACCAGTCGCCAGCATTTACTTTATTAGCAAAATATTTGGTTTGAACATGACTTTCTGCATTTCTTCTGAGGTCAACCAAAAGTTCTGGCAGACCTGCTTGAACACGGTAACGATTGACAGCCTTTATAATCTCAATTGCTTTGAGGGCATTCTCAATAGAAGCTGGACTTCCTGCTTCGGTTCCAACATTGATTCCATCTTCGTTAGCTGCTCTAGAATAAGTTGCATTTGCATTTTCCAATAATTGTTTAGCAGCTGGTACATCAAGTGAGGCTAAAAATCCAGTATAACCAGCGTCTTTTAAAACTGACTGATTTTGTGTGTTACGCTGTGCCTGAGCAACTTCTGCCTCTTTTGCTGAAATCTGATTTTGGAGTTCCTTTAAAGAAGACTCGAGTTGGGCAATCTGATCATTTTGATTTGCTTGATTGGTAGCTTGTTCCTGTGCTGACTGTTGTGCTGCAGCCAATTCTGCTTGACGAGTAGCTAAAGTTTCAGATGCTGCTTGTTCATCTGCTTGTGCTTTTTCATAAGCTGCTTTTTCTGTAGAAACTGAGCTAGAAGCACGGTCTAAATCGTTCTGTGCTTGATTTACTGCAGCTTGTTTTTCAGCAACTTTAGACTCCTGTTCTGCTACTTGTTCTTGGGCAGTTTTCTGCTCTGTTTTAGCTGTTTCAAGAGCTGTATCTTTATCGATTACTTGTGTGAGTGCAGTCGAAACATCCCTTTGAGCTGTTTCGATATTTTCTGGAGTTGCCTCCTCTTTGGTTTTCTCTGCATCAGTTACTGCATTTTCAGCAGTTGTCACATCTTTTTGAGCTTGTTCAACATCGCTTTGTGCTTTGTCTACCACCTTTTGCTGCCCATCTACCTTTGTTTGTGCTTTGTCAACTTGGACAGCTGACTGTTCAAGTTGGTCAAGTGTCAAGTTTTTTGATTTTGTTTCTTCTTTCTTGGATTGAATGGACAGATCATCTGCTTTTGCGGGGGTTACTGCACCAGATACCAAAGCTGCGGCTGCAACGCTGGTCGCAACGACTGACTTACTTACTCTCTTCATAAAATTCTCCTATTCTAATATCTAATTTTCTAACTTTTATTTTACACTTTTTATAACAAAAAAGCCATTGATAATTCATATCCTTTTATGACGAATCAATGACATTTTTGTAACGAATCATATTTTTTGTTTAATTTGCTCTAACATTTTTTGTGATTCATCCGTAAAATCATAATTTTCTAGCAGGTCAGGTCTGCGCTCATAGGTTTTTTTGAGACTTTGATAAAGCCGCCACTTGCGGATATTTTCATGATGACCGCTCATCAGCACCTCAGGCACCTGCATGCCACGGTAGTCGTAGGGACGCGTGTACTGAGGATATTCCAAAAGCCCAGATGAAAAGCTGTCATCCGTGTGACTGGCTTCCTTGCCAATCACCTCTGGAATCAAGCGCACAGTCGCATCAATCATGGTCATAGCAGCCAGCTCGCCGCCCGTCAAGACATAGTCACCCAGCGAAATCTCATCGGTTACCAAGGTCTTAATCCGCTCGTCGTAGCCCTCGTAGTGCCCACAGATGAAAATGAGCTCTTCTTCCTGTGCCAGCTCTTCCGCGTAGCCTTGGTCAAAAGTCCGCCCAGCGGGATCCAGCAAAATCACCCGCGGCTGCTGTTTTTCAATCTTATCAATGGTATCAAAAATCGGCTGCGCTCGCAGCAGCATGCCCTGCCCGCCACCGTAGGGCTCATCGTCAACATGCCGCGCCTTTTCAGCATTCTCGCGGAAATTGTGATAATGGATGTCGAGCAGCCCCTTGTCGCGCGCCTTGCCCACTATCGAGTGCTCCAAGGGAGCAAACATTTCTGGAAAGAGGGTTAAAATATCAATTTTCATCGTCAAGTCCCTCTGGAATTTCCACATCGACACGCTTCTTAGCCACATCAACCTTCAAGACAACAGGCGGAATGTAAGGCAGCAACAAATCACGCTTGCCCTTGCGCTTGACCACCCAGACATCATTGGCACCGGGCTGGAGAATTTCCTTAATCGTCCCCAGCAGCACATCATGCTCATAAACCTCAAGCCCGATAATTTCATGGTAATAAAATTCGCCCTCATCTAGGTCGGACAAATCTTCTGTCGCCACTTTCAGACTGTGGTCGCGGTATTTTTCAATATCATTGATGTGGTACATCCCCCTAAATTTGACAATATCAAAATTTTTGACCTTGCGGTGGCTAGCAATCTCCACATCCATGACAAATTGGTCCTGTTTATCAAAAAGCGCTAGCTTACTGCCTTTTTTGAAGCGCTCCTCTGCAAAATCCGTCACTGACAAAACCCGCATTTCGCCCTGCAAGCCCTGTGTATTAACGATTTTCCCAACATTCAAATAATCCATTTTTTCTCCAAACACACGATTTATCCTGTTTATTTTATCATGTTTACTGCATTTTCTCAAGGTGCCCTGTTGTTAAAAATAAAAGGAGCTAGAAGGATCAACTTCTAACTCCTTATGATGATTACTCTTGAATGCTTGCAACAAAAGGTTTAAATTTATATATATGGACGAAAAGGGACAAACCAATCGTCACCAGCAACAAAAGAATGAATACAGCGTAGGACAAGGCTGTCGGTGCTAATAGTGCTAAGGCGCCTGAACCAACAATCAGCGCGATGCCCAAAATAAGAACTACTATCATCTGCAAAGTACGCATCGTGCTCGTTTCACGAGTAAAGAGCTCTGTAACATTACTCCAGTTAGAAACAAAGAGCTTATGATCACGTTTATAAAGGTGAACGCTTGTTATATAGGCAGAAATGAACCAACCCACATTGATAAATAGGGTTTGATACCATGGCGCTCCCATCCAAATCCCCATTGCAATAAACAAAAGGATTGGTAAGGTTGCTTGAATGGCAAACAGTATCCAAAATTTAAGAGTCAAAAAGTATCGCATATCAAAGGGTAATACTTTTAGATAGTCAAAGTTTTCTCTTTCCAATGAAATCCCAACCGCCATGAGAGACTGGCTGCTATTCATTGCACCAAAGGCAAGACCAGCAACGAAGAATGGCAAGATCATTGTTGGATGGCTATGTAAAATCATCTGCACTCTATCTCCCTTTTGGAGCAGAGGAATAAGAAAACCACTAGCAAATATGAAAGGAAGAAGAGCAGCCATCAAGACTGTTTGCGCCAAAATGGACCCTTCACTTACCAGCCCCCATTGATAAGACCAAACAAAGTTAGCAAAACTTTTTGAACCGTCGTGTCTTCTAGTTTTTGCCTTCCCCACTCGCTTCTTCACAGAAACAATATTTGATGTCTCAGCAGCGGCTTGGTAAAATTCTTTAGCGACTTTATATTTAAGCAAGAATGCTATCGCAGCAGAAACAAGCAGCCAACCTAAAAGGTTCAATAAAGTACTTGCCGCAAATGGATTTGCTGCTATATCGTAAAAAATTCGTGCTGGAGGAAAAGTAACTCCTACCGTTGTAATGTCATCTGTTGCCAAATGAGCATTGTTTGAGAAATTCACATAAAAAATAGCACCGATCATCATTAAAGTTGATAAACCGACTAAAACATTTGTCCAGAACTTTTTATGTTGTCGAAAAAGTGATGTTTTTGTAAAACTGTGAACAAGAACAACCGTTCCACCCAAAGTAACTGTAATTAGCAAGAAAATAGAAATCAAAACTTCAGGAATGGCCAAAAGAATATTGTTTCCCAATTTGACTTGCAAAAGAACAAATAGTCCTATAATTGGAAATAGGGCAATGATCATCGTCAGCAGAACTGACACACTTTTCCCAAGAAGGACCTCCCCCTCCGTAAAAGCTAAAGGCATGTAAGATTCCAAGTCTTTACTTTCGTAGAAGACGTTGTAAAAGGAAAGAAAACCTTGCGACAGACCAAAAAGAGCAAAGAAGAGAATCATATTACTAAAAAGTCCGGGACTTTTCTCATAAGGGTTTAACGCTCCCATACCAACGAAAAGAAAAACATAGAGCGCTGCACCAAATAAATGCGGCATTGCAATTTTTCGTCCAATGTCTATTTTGCGGTTTGGATTTTTGAGTTGTTGCTTTCGCCATTTCGCTAAGCTAGCTGGTTGAGCAGTGTATATCAGATTAGTATTCACTAGTTTCTTGACTGCACTAAGCCTCATACTCTTCACCTCCCTGCTGTAATTCTACTTCTTCTTTACGTCCAGCTAAGCCTAAGTAAATGCTTTCAAGACTATCATTTGGATGCAAAGCTTTTAACTCATCAATGGTTCCATAATAAATAAGCTGACCTTTTTTAAGAATAGCAATGCGATCACAAAGCTGTTCTGCCACTTCTAAAACGTGGGTTGAAAAGAGAACAGTATTTCCTTCATCAGCATGTCGGCGCATTAACTGCTTTAAGTCATAAGCTGCCTGTGGGTCCAGCCCTGTCAGTGGTTCATCTAAAACCCAAATATCAGGATTGGACAGTAGAGCACCAATGACAAACACTTTTTGTCGCATTCCGTGTGAAAAGCTCTCAATTACTTCATAACGGTGCTCTGAAAAGTCAAAAAGCTCCATCAACTCGATCATCCTTTTCTCACAAACAGACGACTCCATTTCATAAGAAGTTGCCAATAATTCCCAAAATTCGTTTGCAGTCAGGCGTAAAAAGAGATCCGGTGTATCTGCTACATAACCAATTTTTTTCTTAATCGCTAGACGATTGCTACTCAAAGGTTGACCGTCAACGATTACCTCACCATACGTCGGCTGAATGACCGAAACTAACGATTTTATTGTGGTAGACTTTCCGGCACCATTGTGACCAATCAAACCAACAATTTCACCTTCATTGATTTGTAGATTCAAATTATCCAGTGCAGTTTTATCACCGTACATCTTTGTCACACCTTGAAATTCAATCATTCTAAGCATCTCCTGTCATTTTGTATTATTACATTAGTTTAATGTTATTATAGCACTTTTGATTTATAATGTTAAGCGTTTTTATAAAATTATTATAAAAAACTCCCTGTTTATGCGAACAAGGAGTCAAGTTCTTAAAAAGCTATTCTTTACAAAAATTGAATTTATAATTTTTTAATAATCCGTGCTGGATTTCCACCCAAAACCAGATTATTTCCAAATGATTTGGTCACAACCGCTCCAGCACCAACTACAACATTGTCTCCTAAAGTCACACCGGGAAGAATAGTCACATTGCCGCCAGCCCAGAAATTGTCCCCGATAGTGATTGGAGCTCCATATTCTAAACCAGAGATGCGCTCCTGTGCGTCTAGTGGATGCAAGGGGGTGAGGAGCTGAACCCCCGGACCAAACATAGCGTTTTCTCCAATTCGGATTTCACAAATATCCAAAAAGATGCAATTAAAATTCGCATAGAAATTTTCACCAACATGAATATTACTTCCATAGTCACAAGAAAAACTAGGTTCTATGTAAAAATTTTCACCCGTTGTTCCAAACCATTCTTTGATGATTACTTTACGTTTATTACTATCATATTCGTGATTGAACTGCCACTGCAGATCACGTGATCTCTGGCGTAAATCATGTAATTCAGGATCAGACGGCTTATAGTACTGCCCCGCCAGCATTCTTTCATATTCCGTGTTCATCTTTTTTCCTCCTAATACGTGATAGGTGAATGGTTAGATATAGTTGCTCATCGTCAGAAGTTTGGTAATTTCTTGTTTGTTGTAAATAGGCCGCTATTCTTTGTGTTGTTTGATAAGCAAGAGGATATTTGACTTGCATCATAGAAAACAGTTCATTATCTTCTAGATCATGCTGAGCGTGATTTGTCAGTACGCGTTCACAGAAAAATTTCAAATGCGTCATAAAGCGTTCAACATAGATATCGTCAGTATCTAGAGGAATTTCTAGACCGTACTTGACAATTGTCAATATTTCTTCCATTAACATGGTTAAATCTCTAGCAGCAGCTCCATTATCAAGTTCAGCATTTACAATTGTCAATGTAATAAAACCCGCTTCATCCAAAGGCATATCAATTCCGAGATATTTCCCAAGAAGCTCGCTAGCAAACTTCCCTACTTCAAACTCTGTTGCAAAAAAGCGCTTGATGTCCCACATAAGGAAATTTTTTAGAAAAATACCATCTCGTACACGTATCTCTACACCATGTAAGTGATCTGCCAAGGCAACGAACAAGGTATCATTTAATTTTTTATTCAATAAGGCAGTTGCACGATTAACAATCTTATCTGCCATTTCCATGATTTCAGGTGAAATCTCTGACAATAGGACTTTTTCATTACCTGAAAGGACATACTTCTTTTCAATCAAGTCCTGCGGAACTTCATCATTTACTTTTCGTCCAAAAGCCAGTCCTCGACCCATAAGAATGATTTCTCGTCCCTCTTCTTCTGATATAACAACATTATTATTTAATATTTTATTGATAATCATTTGTAACCTGCTTTATCATAGACTTGACCGGCTCAAAAGTTGTTCGATGAATGGGTGTGATGCCGTATTTTTCTAAGCCAGCCAGATGTGCTTGTGTGCCGTAGCCAGCGTTTTGAGCAAAATCGTAGCCGGGGTAGACCCCGTCAAAGTCTGTCATCATCTTGTCTCGCGTCACTTTGGCAACGATAGATGCCGCCGCAATGGACAGACTGTTGGCGTCGCCCTTGATAATCGATTGCTGCGGCAGCGCAATTTCTAGCTCCATAGCATCAATCAAGAGATAGTCCGGCTGGGGTTTGAGCTGCACCAAGGCCTCTTGCATGGCTAATTTTGTCGCTTGATAGATATTGACTTGGTCGATGATTTGATTGCCAATGACACCGACCCCAATAGCGAGTGCCGCTTCTTGGACAGCTCGGTAGATTTCCTCGTGCTTCTTTTTGGGAATTTTCTTGCTGTCATTGAGTCCCTTGATTTTACAGTTTCTAGGCAGAATGACCGCTGCTGCGACAACGGGACCCGCCAGCGGACCACGTCCGACCTCGTCAATTCCAGCGATGAGTTCGTAGCCTTGAGCGTACAAATCCTTTTCGTAGCGCAGCATGGTTTCTAAGCGTGCGTCTTCGTCAAGCGCAGCTTGAATTTCTCGCTTGCGCTGCTGAATTGCCTTTTGCACACCTGCTCTGCTATCTTCCAAAAACTCCGCAAAAATCGGACTGTCCAGACTGCTCGCTGTCGCTAACAAATCCTTGATTTCCTTAATCGTCGGCATCCAAATCCTCCAGCCTATCCAGCGTGTAACGACCTAACTTGCCGTCGCGGACTTCCTTGACAAAGAGGCTGTAAAAGCGGTCATAATCATCACGAAAGCCGAGATTGCGGGTCATTTCCATGATGATTTCTGGCGCCTCTTCCTCCAAATTCATCCGCTTAAAGCGCGCTGCCAGCTCCTCAGGATAATATTGTTTGAAAAAGTTGATACCAAAAATCGTCACTTCGTCCATGGGCAGAAGATTGTCCTTGATAGCGCCCGTCAAAGCCAACTTTAAAGCGACACTTTCATCTTCAAACTTGGGCCAGAGAATTCCCGGTGTGTCCAAAATCTCCAAATCCTTGTTGCTCCTCAGCCATTGTTGCCCCTTGGTAACGCCCGGTCTATTGCCTGTGACTGCAATTTTCTTGCCAGCCAAGCGGTTCATCAGCGTTGATTTACCAGCATTGGGAATGCCGATAATCATGGTACGCAAGGTTTCAATTTGAATGCCGCGTTCTTTTTGCCGCTGCAATTTATCTTTCATCAGATCCTTGGCTGCGTCTGTCACCTTTTTGACCGTCACCTGTTCTTTTGAGTTTATGACAAGTGTCTTCATTCCCTGCGCCTCAAAATAAGCTCTCCACTCCTTGGTCAGACTTTCATCAGCCAAGTCCACTTTATTGAGAATGAGGAGCTTGGGCTTGTCACCAACAATTTTTGTCAGCATCGGATTTTGACTAGACAAAGGCAGCCTTGCATCCACCAAAACGGTCACAAAATCCACAAATTTAATATTTTCCTGCACCTGTCGCCTCGCCTTGGACATATGCCCCGGAAACCATTGAATACTTGTCATAAACCTTCTTCTCCTTGTAAACTTGCTTAAAAACGCTACCACTATTTTACCATATTTTAACCACTTTCGGTAGCTGGATAAAAGGACCAAGATTTATCATCTCAGTCCTTTTTCTTATAATTCTACAATTTTTCCTGTCTCAAAGTAGATAACCCACTCACAAATATTTTTAGCGTAATCGCCAATTCGCTCAAGAAAGGCGATAACCTGAAAATAATCACGACCTGCGATAATAGCGTCAGGATTTTCACGAATTGCCTGAGTAGCAGCTTCACGAATTTTATCAAAATAGTCATTGATTTTTTCATCTTGTGCAGCTACTTCATATGCCTTTTCTGCATCGCCACTAAGATAAATATCAAGAGTTGCTTCGACCAGATTTTTGACATCACGTCCCATCTGCTTAATCATTTCTTCCACTTCTTGGATTCGCTCTTCACCTTTCATATTAATGGTTGCCCGAGCAATAGATACCGCATGGTCACCCATTCGTTCCAAATCATTACTTGCCTTAAGAACAGTGATAACAGTACGTAAATCTTGTGATACCGGCTGTTGGAGGGCAATAATTTCCAAAGATTTCTTTTCTAACTTAACTTCGTAACTATTAACTTTTTCATCATCACTAATCACTTCTTGAGCAAGTTCTCGATCATGGCTGACAAAAGCACGTACTGTACGATTAATTTGTGACAATACCTCATTTCCCATAGCATAGAATTGATTATGCAATTTTTCTAATTCTTCTTCAAATTGTGATCTAAGCATATAATTTCCTTTCTTGTTTTAACCAAATTTCCCTGTAATATAATCTTCAGTCTCTTGTCTTTGTGGATTGAGGAACATCTCTTTAGTGAGATTATATTCTATTAGATTTCCGTCCAAAAAGAAACCAGTACGGTCTGAAATCCGCGACGCCTGCTGCATAGAGCGTGTCACTAAAATCATGGTGTACTTATCCTTGAGACCGTAGAGCGTCTCTTCAATCTTACCCGCAGAAATCGGGTCAAGCGCCGAAGTCGGCTCGTCCAAAAGTAGAATTTTCGGGTCTGTGGCAAGGATACGCCCGATACAAACCCGCTGCTGCTGCCCACCTGACAAGCCCAGAGCAGAGTCATGCAAGCGATCTTTGACCTCATCCCAGATTGATGCTCCTTTAAGGGAATATTCTACCGCTTCGTCCAAGACTTGCTTGTCCTTGACGCCCTTGAGGCGAAGTCCGTAGACGACATTTTCATAGATAGACATAGGAAAGGGATTGGGCTGTTGGAAAACCATGCCGATTTCCTTGCGCAATTCCACCACATCCGTCCGCGGACTGTAAATATTGTGACCGTTGTAGCTGATTGAGCCGGTCAGGGTCACTTCTGGATTGAGCTCGCCCATGCGGTTGACCGAGCGAATAAGGGTTGATTTCCCTGAGCCTGACGGTCCGATGAGGGCCGTAATTTCATTTGGATAAAAATCAATGGAGACTTCATCGAGAGCTTTTTTATTATTGTAATAAACAGATAAGTCTCTGACTTGTAAAATAGGTTCTGTCATCCTCTTTCCTTTCTATCCAAAACGACCTGACACATAATCACTGGTTGACTGCAATTTCGCACTTTGGAAAATATTTTTGGTTTTATCGTATTCAATCAAGTCGCCCAGATAAAAGAAGGCAGTGTAATCGCTAGCGCGGGCTGCTTGCTCCATGCTGTGGGTCACAATGATAATCGTGTAATTCCTTTTCAACTCAGCCATGGTCTCCTCCAGCTGCATGGTAGCAATGGGGTCCAAAGCCGAAGCAGGCTCGTCCATTAGGAGAATATCAGGCTTGACCGAGATTGCACGAGCGATACAAAGGCGCTGCTGCTGCCCACCTGACAAGGTCAGAGCGGACTTGTGCAAATCGTCCTTGACTTGATTCCACAGGGCCGCTTGCTTCAGCGAAGTTTCAACGATTTCATCCAGCACTTTTTTATCCTTAACACCTGCGCGCTCATGGGCAAAGGTGATATTTTTATAGATTGATTTGGCAAAAGGATTTGGACGCTGAAAAACCATACCGATGTGCTTACGCATTTCATAGACATTGATTTCTGGACGGTTGATGTCAATTCCCTCGTACCAAATTTCGCCCGTTACCTTGGCAATATCAATGGTATCATTCATCCGATTGAGGCTGCGCAGGTAGGTTGATTTTCCTGAACCAGACGGCCCAATCAAGGCTGTGATTTTATTTTTTTCAAACTGCATATCAACGCCTTTAATCGACTCGTTAGTCCCGTAGTAAACATGTAAATCCGTGGTCGATAAGGCGACTTTTTCCTCTGGAAGAGTAATGATATGCTTTTCATCCCAATTATATTTTGACATGATTGCTCCTATTTTTTAGCAGATGTTAATTTGGCGTGTAATTTGTTTCCGATTGTGCGAGCCGACAGGTTGAAAATCAGAATAAAAATCAAGAGAACGGCTGCACTACCAGCTGATACGGCAACAGCATCAGGAATGGTTCCCTCACTATTGACCTTCCAAATATGCACAGCAAGTGACTCTGCCTGACGGAAAATAGAGATTGGGCTGGTGACGCTGAAAATATTCCAGTTTGACCAGTCAAGAGCTGGCGCAGATTGACCAGCCGTGTAGATAAGGGCTGCTGCTTCACCAAAGATACGCCCTGATGCCAGCACAATCCCTGTAATAATTCCCGGCAGCGCTTCTGGCACAACAACATGCAGCACGGTTTCCCAGCGAGAAATTCCCAATGCCAAACCAGCCTCACGCTGGGTATGATGAACCGTCCGCAAGCTGTCCTCGATATTGCGCGTCATTTGTGGCAGATTGAAGACCGTCAAGGCAAGCGCCCCAGAAATAATGGAAAAACCATACTGGAACTGCACAACGAAAATCAAATAACCAAAGAGCCCCACGACGACTGACGGCAGTGAAGACAAAATCTCAATACAAGAGCGGACAAAACTGGTCACACGCCCTTTTTTGGCATATTCTGCCAGATAAATCCCTGCTCCCAGCGACAAAGGAATGGAAATAATCAAAGTGATAACCAGCAGGAAAAATGAATTGTAGAGCTGGATACCAATCCCACCGCCCGCTTGATAGGAAGAGGATTTTCCCGTCAAGAAATGCCAAGATACATGAGGAATACCTCGCACTAAAATATAGAGGATTAAAGAGGCAAGAATGGTCACTATGATACCCGCAATCGCATACAGAATACCAGTAGCTAATTTATCTGTTTTTTTAGCGTTCATAGTTTCTCTTACCCTCTCTTGTGATAAATTTAATAGCGGAATTAAAGGCTAGACTCATCAGGAGCAAAACCATGGCAAGCGACCAGAGGACATTGTTATCAACCGTTCCCATGACCGTATTTCCAATCCCCATAGTCAAAATAGATGTCAGAGTGGAAGCTGGCGTCGTCAAAGATGTCGGGATGACAGCTGAGTTTCCGACTACCATTTGAATAGCCAAGGCTTCACCAAAAGCACGAGCCATACCGAAGACCACTGCCGTGAAAATTCCAGACTTGGCTGCGTTCAAGATAACCCGCCAAATTGTCTGCCAGCGAGTGGCTCCCATAGCGTAAGAGGCTTCGCGATAATGGCGCGGCACAGCGCGCAGCGCGTCCGTCGTCATAAAGGTTACAGTCGGTAAAATCATAACAAAGAGGACGAAAATCCCTGATAAAATCCCGAAACCTGTCCCGCCAAAAATGGAGCGAACAAAGGGCACGACCACCTGCAAACCGATGAAACCATACACAACCGAAGGAATGCCGACCAAAAGCTCAATGGCTGGCTGGAGAATCCGCGCTCCCTTAGGAGAGACTTCTGTCATAAAGACGGCTGCACCAATGGCAAAAGGTGTCGCAATCAAGGCGGATAAAATGGTTACGATAAAGGAACCGAGAATCATCGGTAGAGCGCCATATTCCTTGGCGGACGGCTTCCAAGTTTGCCCAAATAAGAAGCTAAAAACATTGACTTTGTTGACCGTGAACGTCGAAACACCCTTTGAAATGACAAAAATCAAAATCATAAAGACGATAAAGACAATCAAGCTCAGACTGAGGAGCGTGATTGACTTACCGAATTTTTCTAATCTGGAGTTTTTTGAAGGTGATACCAGTTTCTTGGCTAGTTCTTGATTTTTCATAATTCTCCCTTACTTAGGCGTCACATTGCCGTTAGCGTCCTTGCTGACTTTCATATCGTTAATGGGAATGTATCCCATGCCCGTAATAACACCTTTTTGTACATCGTCTGATAAAATATATTCTAAGAAATCTTTGGTCAATTCGGTCGGCTCACCCTTGGTATACATGTGCTCATAAGACCAAAGTGGCCAGTTATTGGTCGTTACATTTTCAGCTGTCGGCTTGTAGCCATTGAGCTGAATGGTTTTGACCGTCTTGTCCACATAGGCAAAAGCCAGATAAGAAATCGCTCCCGGTGTTTGAGCAACGATTGACTTGACCATACCGTTTGAATCCTGCTCTTGGCTCTGAATGGCACTCTTGCCCTTCATAACCGTCGTATCGAAAGTCGCACGCGAGCCTGAGCTAGCTGCACGGTTGATAATAGAAATCTCCAAATCTTTCCCACCTAGCTGCTTCCAGTTGGTAATCTTACCCGTGAAAATCTGACGGAGCTGGTCTAAGGTGATATTTTTGACATTGACCTCTTTGTTGACAATGACAGCCAGACCCGCCACGGCAACTTGGTGGTCGACCAGCTTAGAGGCGTCAATTCCTGATTTTTCCTCAGCAAAAACGTCACTGTTACCAATTTGCACCGCGCCAGACTGCACCTGTGACAGGCCCGTTCCTGACCCGCCACCTTGAACATTGACGATCTTGCCAACATTTGCAGCAGAAAAGTCATCAGCCGCTGCTTCGACCAGAGGCTGGAGCGCTGTTGACCCCACCGACGTAATTGACTCACCGCGGTCAATCCAAGCGGCACAGGCGGTTAAACTACTACTAGCTAAGAGGAAAAGTAAGGCCAAACCCAACTTGCGATTAAACTTCATTTTAATTATCCTTTTTCATAAATCAATATAAATTCGCTTGTATTCAGTAGTCCTACTATAACACAAGATAAAGCTCTTGCATAGCATTAAGCCTTTAATTAGATTGAAAACGTAGCCCTTTAGGAAAACTATTTTTCAAAGTGCCAGACACTAGCTTAGCAAAGCCAAGACCATTGCCATTCACTAGAATCTGGTACCAACCATTTGGTAAATCTTTATCCAAATTTATGGTCTCACCCGCTACGTACTGATAAAATTGTTGCTCATTCAGTTTAAGGTTATTAACGGTCTCATTTGCTTGCAAAGCCAAACCCAGAGCAAAACTCGGCTCAAAGCGTTTTTTCTTAAAAGTGCCCAGATGAAGTCCGTTGCGAGCAATTTTCAGCTTGCTGATATCTGGCAGCCCCTGCGGCACAAGATAAAGCTGGTCGCCGAAAGTCTGCAAGGTTCCTACTAGCTCTGTTTTCAGATGTTTCTGAGCAAAATCTTGCCAGAGCTGCTTTTGCTCGTTCGTCAGATTGGAACGCAGAGGCTTGATTTTCTTGCTGACATTCTGTCCCCTAAAGCGAAACTTAGCCACAAACTGCCCCTCACCCTTGAAACGATGTGGGTACATGCGCGCAGTCTGGGGAAAGCCGATACCTTCCACCATGCCGTTTATCTTGGAAATGTCTAGCAGCTCCAAATCATACTCTTCTAAGAGCCAAGCGACGATTTCTTCATTTTCCTCTGGCGCCCAAGTGCAGGTCGAATACACCAAATAAGCTCCGTCTGCCAACATAGTAATAGCATCCGCCAAAATCTCTTTTTGCAGCGCCGCACACTCCGTCGGATAAATCTCACTCCAATAATCCATGGCTTCTGGCTGCTTACGAAACATGCCCTCACCCGAACAAGGCGCATCTAGCACAATCAAATCAAAATATCCCTGAAAAACCTGAGCTAGGCGCTCAGCGGATTCGTTAGTAACCAGCACATTTCTGGCGCCGAAGCGCTCGATGTTTTCCACCAAAATCTTGCTGCGCTTGCTGCTGATTTCATTTGACACCAAAAGTCCGGTATTTCCTAAGTAGGACAAGAGATGAGTGGACTTTCCACCTGGCGCTGCTGCCAAGTCTAAGACTTTCATCCCTTTTTGTGGCTGAGCGACCTGCCCCACGATTTGAGCGGCGGGTTCTTGTGAATAAACCAAGCCTGTCACATGCTCGGGAGACTTACCAGAAATCTTGCCATAATACCCCCAAGGCGTTTGAGGAATAGGATCAGGGAAAGCTTGCTGAGCTGCTTTTAAAGGATTAAGCCTAAAAGCTGCTATCGGTTCGTTCTCAAAACTAGCAAAGAAATCTGAACTTTCTGCACCTAACAGTTCTTGATATTTATCACGAAAGTCTTGTGGCAAATTCACTCGTCATCTCCTTGTGTGATTTCAAATAATTCAGAAATTCTTCCTGCATACAATGAGGTACCATCATGATTGCTTGTTGACTCTGAAAATTCGGTTTATCTCCATTTAAGGTTAAAGTTACATAACCCAACTTTTCCCCCATAATACTAGCTGCGGCGTAATCCCAAGGACAGATACAAGTAAAATAAGCCAGTAATTTCCCAGTAAGTACTCGACTAAAAGAGATCGCCGCTGAACCATAAACACGAACGCCCAAACTTTTGGCAGCTAAATCGGCTAAACCCCATTGATTTTTTTCAAACATTCCTGCATTAATGGACAAGAGCGACATTTTTAGCTCACTACTGGTAAAAGTTGGCAGAATTTGTTCATTGCAATAAACAGGAAATTCGCCACCACCATAAAGCAACTGGTCAGCCATTACATCGTAAATAAGACCAAACTGCCCTACTCCCTTCTCAAAATACGCGACCATAACTGCAAAATCAGAATGCTGAACGATAAAATTAGTGGTGCCATCAATTGGATCAATGACCCAAACATTCCCATCTGAAATATCATGCCGCACACCGTCTTCTTCAGCTAAAATGTGATCAGCTGGATAACATTTTTGAATTTTCTCAATCAAACTTTGTTGAACCTGCCGATCCATTTGAGTCACTAAATCTGTCTGACTAGTCTTTTGTGAAATATTCAACTCGTCTAGGCGATGTGTCCTCAAAAATTCACCTGCTTCCAAGACAATTTGCTTGGCAAATGCTAATTTATTTTTCAAGAGAAAACCGTCCCTTCTCCTTTTCTTTTGCTGCTTGCACAGCACGATAAAGCGAGTAACCACTGCTTTTTTCAAACTCGCGTCCAATTCGTTTTTCTTCTGCTTTGCTTGGGACAACCTGTTTGAAAGCGGCGTAATTTGCAAGCAGCTTTTCGGCTAACACATTTGTCTCGTACGCAGCTTCCACATCATTCAAAAAAGAGAGCACCGAAGCAAGCTCTTCAGTGCTCCACGATAAATCTAGTGGGTAACTATAATTTTCTTTCATCTCAATCAATATTTCTTTAAATTTCAGCACGCAAGGTGGCTGCCTTTAACTCCTGCTTACGATAGTCACGCGGTAAAAAAGCTCGAATCTCATCTTCGTTAAAACCAATCTGCATTCGTCTATCATCTAGAATAATTGGCCGCCGTAAAAGACTTGGATTCTCTTCAATCAGCTTCAAAAGCTCTGAGACTGATAAATCCTCAACGTCCACATTTAATTTCTGAAAAATTTTCGACCGAACAGAAATGATGTCATCGGTCCCATTTTCCGTTAAAGCGAGAATATTGCGCAACTCATCATTCGACAAAGGACTGGTCATAATATTATGTTCTAAAAAAGGAACTTCGTGGTCGGTTAGCCAAGACCTCGCCTTGCGGCAACTAGTACAACTTGGGGATAAGAATAACGTAATCATAGATTTCTCTTCTTATTTCTTTTTAATCTACTTTATTATACTAGATTTTCCTGCTCTTGGCTAGGATTTTTAAGAAAAAGCTTCATAGAATTGTAATGAACATGGAAAAATGTTAAAATTATGAGAAGAGACTAGCGTAAAATATGGAAATGAGGAGAAAAGATGATTAAACTGATTGCTCTTGATATGGACGGAACCCTTTTAAATAATGAAAAGAAAATTCCTCAAGCGCATATTAAAGCCATTCATCAGGCGATTGAAAAAGGGGTCAAGCTGGTGCTCTGCACAGGTCGTCCTTTAGTGGGAGTCAAGCCTTACTTTGCAGAACTAGGGCTAGGATCAGAAAACGAATATGTTATCATTAACAACGGCTGTTCTACTCATCAGACTAGTGATTGGAGCCTAGTTGATTGGCGCGAGTTAAGTGTGGATGATATTTACTACCTTTATGATATCGCTCAAAAAACTCCTGCCCAGCTAACACTTTTTGACCAAGAACACTATTTTGTCGTTGGTGAGGAACCGAGCGAACTCGTCACATATGACGCTAGTCTGGTCTTTACTACGCCTACTTGTATTTCACTAGAAGAGGCAACAAGTGGGAAAAGAATCATTTTTCAGGGAATGTATTTAGCCCCAGAAAAAGAACTAGACCTTTTTGAAAGCAAGTTTGGTTCAATCCTTGAAACGCGCTTCAGTGGCGTTCGTTCACAACCAGTCATCTACGAAACCATGCCCAAAGGCACAACCAAGGCGACTGGACTTGCCCGCTTGACTGAAAAATTAGCCATTAAGCCAGAGGAAATCATGGCGCTGGGCGACGCCAACAATGACATCGAAATGCTCGAATTTGCTGGTCTGGGCGTGGCTATGGGAAATTCCGACGACCATGTCAAAGAATTAGCCGACTACGTGACCGACAGCAACGACCAGGGCGGCGTTGCCACAGCTATCGAAAAATTTATTTTATCATAAAAAAAGATGAGAAAATTCTCATCTTTTTTCTACTTCAATCCCTTTCCTTAGCAGATTATCCAGACATTCTGTCAAATAGGCTGCGTCGTGCTCTGGATAAATAGGATTTGCTAGCGCTTCGTCTGCTAGATGAGCATGGGCTGCTATAGCTTTGCCACGGTAATCCTTATCATACCAGTCCTCATCTGGCTGATAGCCCCGCTTTTTCATCTCCTCCATGACCAGGACATGATAGGCATAAAGCCTGTAAGGGCTATGCTCAAAAACATAATCGACCGTTGCGTGCTTTCTACCCCAGCCCTTGCCGCGCAGTGCCGCACATTCGCGATGCTGACCCAGGAGCTGCTGCCTAGGAAGAAAAGCAAGCAAGTCTTGATGCCATAATCTCATGGTTTCTCCTTGTTTGATGATTTGGGCAAACGACCTGACTTTTCTTAAACTGTAAAATAGGATTGTTGCCCGCTTTTTAATATGCTATACTAGTGCTAGTAAATAGTATAACATAAAAAGGAGACGGTATGAAATACGAACATTTGCTAGAACGCTTTTTGACCTATGTTAAGGTCAATACTCGCTCAGACGAGACTTCAACGACCACACCGAGTACGCAGAGTCAGGTTGATTTTGCGCAAAATATCCTGCTGCCTGAAATGGAGCGCGTCGGTTTAAAAGACGTGCATTATCTGCCAAATGGCTTTGCAGTGGGAACCTTGCCTGCGACTGACAGCCGCTTCAAGCATAAAATCGGCTTTATTTCTCACATGGATACGGCGGATTTTAACGCCCAAGGCGTTGCCCCACAGGTCATCGAAAACTACGACGGCTCACCAATTCCTCTAGGAACTTCTGGTTATGAGCTCAATAGCAAGGATTTTCCAAATCTGGGCAATTATCTGGGGCAAACCCTGATTACAACGGACGGCACTACTCTCTTGGGAGCCGATGACAAGTCCGGCATTGCAGAAATCATGACGGCTATTGAATACTTGTCTGCTCACCCCGAAATCCCTCATTGTGAGATTCGGGTCGGCTTTGGCCCTGACGAAGAAATCGGTATCGGTGCCGACCAGTTTGACGTGGAAGACTTCAATGTCGACTTCGCCTATACGGTTGACGGTGGGCCTCTGGGTGAGCTCCAATACGAGACTTTTAGCGCAGCCAGTGCGGAGCTGACTTTCCACGGGCGCAATGTCCACCCCGGAACGGCCAAAGACCAAATGATTAACGCTCTGCAATTAGCCATAGACTTTCACAGCCAACTGCCTGCGACTGACCGCCCTGAGCTGACCGAGGACTATCAAGGCTTCTATCATCTGCTCAAGCTGGAGGGCACGGTCGAGAAGGCAAGTGCCAGTTACATTATCCGCGACTTTGATGAGGCCAATTTTGACAAGCGCAAGGCGCTGATTGAGCAAATCGCTAGCCAGATGAATAAGGAGCTGGGAGACGAGCGCATCTTGATTACACTCAAAGATCAGTACTACAACATGCGACAAGTCATCGAAAAAGACATGACGCCGATTGAGATTGCTAAGGAAGTCATGGAAAAACTAGACATCAAGCCGATTATCGAACCGATTCGCGGCGGGACAGACGGCTCAAAAATTTCCTTTATGGGGATTCCGACGCCAAACCTCTTTGCCGGTGGTGAAAACATGCACGGCCGCTTCGAGTACGTCAGTCTCCAAACTATGGAACGCGCTGTGGATACCATTGTTGGGATTGTTTCTCATATAAATTAATTTAGAGCAAAAAACTCTTGGATTTTTCCAAGAGTTTTTTATTTTAGTTTATTTCTTCTAAAGTCAAAAAGTTTACTGTCTTAGTTTTGCCGTCAGAAGTCGTAAAGGTGGCATTTTTGGCATTAGTATCAAAAGTAATGCGATCTGCTCCCACATTGTATTTAAGAGCTAATTTAACTAGTTTGGCCTGAAATTCAGCAAGTGACATACCCATTGCTTCGGCTTGCGCTTTTTGAGCCTTTTCATAGTCGTCTAGCTCTTCTTCCTTATCCTCGCTGTTTTCACCAGTGTAGTCGTTTTCTTCCTCCTTCTTCTCATTGTCGTCTTTGTTCGTATCGTCCGGAGCTTGGTTGCCACCATTTTTGATGTGGTCACTATCATTACCCCAACCGTTGTCTGACTTAGGACGATCATTTGGATTTTCGATATAATATTTCACCGTCGCGAGAAATTGCTCCATACTGTAACCGTCTGGCGCATGGTAAAGTCCTTCGTCAAACCAAGAAAGACTGATATTATGATAATGGGCGTAATGAGGAATAATCAACTGACCGTTGCGATATTCAACTGCATAGGCAGTGCTATACGGCATTTTTTCCACTGGAACAATCTTGGCTGCTTTCACACGCTCGTAAATGGCTTGTGCACTTTCCTTACCTGCATCTGGTTTCTTATCTGGTGCGGGTTTTTCTTTTTTATTCGTCAAACCTTTTTCTTTACAATAAGCATCTGCTGCTGCCCGTTCTGCTTCAGACAAGTCAGACTTAGGAATCCAGTGGGTATGACCTATGTGTGGTGTGATGTAAGCATCCCCTTCATCACTCGTAATATCCTTCACATCAAAGATATAGCCGTCTGAAGTCGTATAACGTCCTGCTGCCTTAGCTGCTGCAATTTCTTCAGCTGTGTAAGCGATTTGTGAATTTGGCTTGCCTGCTCGCTCTGGGTGTTGTATTTGGCTAACAAGCGCTTGTACTTCTGACCAAAGTGCCGATTTATCTGTTTCAGGGTTAGATAACTTATCTAGAAGTGCATCAACCTTATCGAAATCTTCATCTGAACCAGAATTATCTTCAAGATAACGATGAGCACCCATCAAAAGCTCGTATAGTTTTGCATAAAGTTCTGGATTTTCAGGTTTACGATTTTCCTCTGCTGTCTGAAGTGCTTGTTTCACTTGTTCTAACAGATTTTTAGCAGCATCAAGTACATTGTTTTTATTAGTGTTACTACCCTTAAGGGTTTGCTTGAGATTCGTCAATGTAGCTGTTAATTTGTTTTTTGTTGCTGTATCTGTAATTTTCGCTAACATCTCTTCAATTTGAGCAAAAACTTTTTCAATTTCAGCACTGTCTACTTCTTCGTAAGGTTTTGGTGCAAAATTACCATAAATACCTGTTAGGAAGTTATAAATATTAGTCTTGTAAGTATGACCATCTAATCGGTTGCTATCCAAAGCCGTCTTAACAGAGGCATCTGCTTTCTTTCCTGACGCGGTTACGTACAAAACTTCATTTTTGGTTTGATAAAGGTCAAGGAAAAGTTCATTTAGATTAATGGCTTCGATCTTAGCTTGGGATTTATATAATTTCATAGCTAGATTGGTAACCTTGTCAGCCAATTCCTTGCTAAGACGATTGTCATCTGAATTCTCATAGAAAAATTTGAGATATTCTACCGAAGTAATACCTGTCCGCGATTGAAAATCATTCAAAGCTGTCAAAAGTTTTTCAACTTGATCCATGGTCAAACTATCCTGAGCCACTTTGGCGGTTTGAAGCCTAATTAACAATTCTTTCTTGCTAATCTTATAACTATCTGTATCCATGATTGCAAGTTTATCAACTAAGGATTGGTATTTCTTATCTAATGTAGTTGGTTCCGTTGGCTTAACTTTGTTGTCAACATGGATATATTGCTTATCAAATTGCGCTAAACCATTTAAGTAGCCCGCCGTTGAATTGCTTGGCAATTTCTTCATTGTTTCAACAAATGCTCCCAAGGCCATTTCAATTCGACGTTGCTTCAGTGGATCATTGGCATAAAGTTTACGACTTTCTTTAAGTAAACTATCAACCTTAGCTAACACAACTTTTTGGTCAAAATCACCAACAATATAAGCTGGTTGGAGGGCTGGAATACGCGATTTCAAAGCCTGTGACACGCCCTTAGACTGCACTTTTATGTAGTGATTATGGTCTCCGTGGGGAATGACAAATTGTCCATTTTCCACCTGAATGGTATAAGGGGACAAGCCCGAACGCAGGGCAGTCGTGTAGAGTTCATTGAGGAAGTCCAGCTCATCATTGCCCGTCACTAAAGGAATACGCACGTGCTCCTTGCGCACCGCATAGGGGTGAACATGGGTCGGGTCATAGGCTTGGTCTGGATTGTTGAAGACAAAGTAACCGTTGGAAATCCGAATGGCTTCCAGAGGAACGCCGTAGGTTTTGGAGATGTATTGGATTTTTTCTTCATCGCTAGCATCGCGAGAAAAACGATCTACATCTTCAATGGTTGGTTTAGCTGGTTCAGTTGATTTTTCACCTTGCTTTTGCAGTTGTGCTTCTGCTGCTGCAATCTGCTCAGCCGTCAAATCTTTCTTATAGAAGTAATGATTGTGATTTCCGTGTTGGACAATATATCCTTCATCATCTTTACCAATAACATGCTCAGCATGGAAATCGTGGTCACCTTCCTCCTGCGGTTTTTCTTTGGGCTGCTCTGGCTTCGGCTGTTCGGTTTTTGGTGTCTCAGTCTTTGGTTGCTCCGTTTTTGGTTGATTGGCTGGTGGATTTTCAGCCGTTTTCGGGTAAGTTGGCTGGTTAGCGATTGGTAAGTTTCTAGCAATGTATTCCTCTAAAGGCGACATGTCTTTATAGTAAATAAAGTGATAATGATTACCATGAGGTACCGACACACCTGTTGCCGTTCGCTTAACGATTTTCGCAGGATCAAAGACTAAACCATCTGATTCCACGTGACGTTGACTTTGAGGTAGGCGATAGAGCTCCTGCAAACGATCTTGCCAGCTCTTTTCTGCCGGTTGACTTGGTTTAGGTTGTTCTGGTGCAGGATTTGGATTGTTTGGTTGCGATGGTGCAGGGTTTGGAACAATCGGATTGTTGTTTATCGGAGGCAAACCTTGATTAGAACTTCCATTATTATTTGTAGGTGGTTGCCAACCTGAATTAGCCCCTGGATTATTAAGTGGTGATGTATGTCCTTTATTACCCCCACCTTGCTTACTATCCCAATAAGCCTGCGCTGCTGCAAGTTCACTAGGTGACAGATCACTCTTAGGAATCCAGTGAGTGTGATTACCATGTGGTACGATAAAACCATCACCCGTATCTTCAATCACATCAGTTGGACTAAACACGTAACCATCATCAGTTGTGTAACGCCCTTGTTTATCACGATGACCCGAACCACCTAAGTTACTAGCGCCAGAGATCCCATTTTCACTAGCACCATGAATACCCTTTTGCCGAGTAATTTCCTCCTTGGTCCGAACATTGGTTGTGTGGTTTTTATCTTTGAGATAAAGGTAGTATTTGCCATTAACCTTGATAATATAACCATCTTTAACCTCATTAACAATATCCGCATCATTAAGGACATAGTTTGGATCTTTCATGATCAACTCTTCTGATATGATGGCATCATAAGGCACCTTGCCATTATAGTAATGATAATGATCGCCATGCGATGTTACATAACCTTGGTCAGTAATTTTGACAACAATTTGCTCTGCGTTGATCCCTTCTTTGGCACTGACTTGATCAGGAGTCAAATTTTCTGCCTTGCTTGCCTGGTTTTTCTTACTTGACTTAGCATCTACATAAGCAACGCGGTTATCTTTTTTGTTCGCTTGATTCTGGCTCTCTTGAAAACGCCCCAACTCATAACTGCAAAGACTAAGAGCAGCGACTAAAGCAACTGAACCTGCAATGTATTTTTTCTTCATAAATTCCTCACTTCTATTTTAATTCTTTAGCTAAAATCGCCAAATTTTCTTCTAAATTTTCTATAAACGACTTATCATTAGCCGGATCTGCTTCCAATGGATTTAGTGTTTTTAACTTGACCCCTGTTGACTTGACCAAAGTTTCTGCTACTTTAGAAGAGGCATTACTTTCAACAAAAATTGTTTTTACTCCGTAGCGCTTAACAAACTCTTGAATCTCTGTCAACTGGCGCGGGCTCGGTTCTTGCTCTGGTGAAATGCCTGCAATCCCCAGTTGAGTTAAACCAAATCGTTTCGCCAAATAAGCAAAAGCTGTATGTTGGGTCACAAAGGTTTTTTGTTTAGCAGATTTGAATAAAGGCTCATATTTTTCGACTAATTTTTGGGCTTGTTTTTTAATTGCTTGAGCATTTTTTTCATATGTAGAACGATGTTTTTCATCAAGTTTAGATAATTGTTCGGCAATAATCCCTGCTTCTTCGGCTACCTTATCAGGATCCAACCAAGTATGCGGATCGTAAAGCGTTTTTTTATCAACTCCTTCACCAGCTTCCATATCCTCCAAACCAGGTACCCGCTCTAGCTTCATTCCTTCAGAAGCCTCAAGCACTTTTACCTTAGAATGCTGTAAATTAGGATCTAAACTTCCCGCCCACGACTCCAAAGTGCGAGAATGGTAAACAAAAACATCTGCATCATAGATGGCCGCTATATCATTAGCAGACGGTTCAAAAGAGTGAATACCGCTACTTGACTGAATCATTTTTACATCATTGAGGTCTCCAGATACCTCTTTTACCAGAGAATAAATCGGGTAAAAACTAGTCACTATCTTCATTCCACCACTCACCTTATTTGCTTCCTTTTTCCCATGACAAGCAGTTAGAACCAAAAATAAAACAAGTACTACTAGACCTCCATAAAAATTTTTTCTTTTCATATTTCCTCCTTAACCAGTTTATTAACTAGTTAAATATACCATTAGAAGCTTAACCTGTCAAGCATTTTTTGTAAAAATAGAGTTTTTTAAACCTTTTCTTAAAAGAGAAAGCTCTAAAATAAAATTAGATATTGGAAAATATGAAAAAAACATCTCAGAGAGATGTCATTGTGATCAACAAAAACACAATTAGAAGAACTCTGAGATGTAAAATATAGTATATACGTGTTTATTTAAGAATTAAGAGGCAAAAGAAATTCCACAGACCGGTTTTGATTTTACTGTTATAACTTGCTGGTTTCTTTTATCAAATCATAAATTTTTATATATGGTTAATATACTGAGAAATTTTATTGATACAGATTAGAGTTTCATTACAAAAGCCCAGCCTTTCAAAAAAACCATGATCCACTCCCTTAAACATTATGATATCAACACAAGTTTCTTGCAATTTTTCATTTATCAAATAACGATTGCTCCACCTAAAATAATCAAATTCTGCCTCGATATATAACATTCGTGGGATATTCACATAGTTATCACAATTTAAAATATTTTTATATATTTTTTTAGTGGCTAACTCCGAACTGAAATATAATTTATTAAAAAAATCCATTTGTTGTTTAAATTTTAAAAGACGAGAATTCAATATTTCCTCTTGATCTGGTAAAATGTGATATTTTTCAAGAGACCATCTATATTTTTGATTTCTGGTAGGTGTATTATCTACACATCCATAAATATTGATAATACTGTAAAATTGCACTGTTGGATAATTCAAAGCTAACATTATCCCCAAATTCACACCTGCACTGTCACCAATCATTATTATTTTATTAGTACTCCATCCGAATTTCCCAGCATTCTTTACTATCCACTGATAAACAGCAAAACAATCTAATAAACCTGCCGGGAAAGGATTTTCGGGCGCTAGGCGATAATTAATAGCTACAAGCGTACAACCCGTTTGCTCTACAATAAGCTTTATTTGATTCTCATATTGAAAAAAATTTCCACCAACAAACCCACCACCGTGAATGAAGTAAAGAACTTTGTCAGATTTGTCCTTTAATATTTTAGAACGGTAAACACCAACCTCAATCCTTTTATTAATTAGCTGATAGTTTTTATCAACATTGCCATTTGAAAAATCTATATTCTTTTTCCCCATTTGTCTTCTAATTTGAGTAATAGAGATATTTTCAAATGACAATTCTTGTTCAAAATTTTTATTTAAATCTCCTGAGTTTTGTATTTTTGTTAAAACACTTTGAGAAAATTGATTATCTTTACGACCCTCTAAATTGATTTCTAGCTCTGATTTTATCAAACGATCACCCTTTTCTACTTTCCGCTAATTCAATATCTTCTAACATACTGTCATCATAGCCGAAGAAATAAGTCAAAACTGCTGTGAGGATAAAAGCACCAAAATAGCCGACTAGAAATCCCACAAAACCTGTTCCAAAGTAAGCTGGGAAAGTAGGAACAGCTGCAACGGCAACAGCGACTGCTCTTGCGCCCGTCGCTCCAGCAATCGCACCACCAATACCACCTCCTATGATTGCCATAATAAAAGGTTTTTTAAATTTTAAATTAACAGCATAAATGGCTGGTTCTGAAATTCCAAAAAATCCCATAATCGTTGTTGGTGTTGTGGTTTTCTTTAATTCTTTGTTTTTTGTTTTTAAATAAACACCAAATGTCGCACCAGATTGAGCAATGATACTAGGACCGAAAACTGCCAAAATAGTATCAAAACCAAATTTTTCAATATTTGAAAAGATGATCGGAAACAATCCCCAATGAATACCAAAAACTACCATTACTTGAGCTAGCGCTCCAATAAATCCGCCTGCAACCGTTGGATTCCAAGTATATATAGTTGAATAAATATGTGCAATAACATTACTAAGTGTTGAACCGATTGGACCAAAGATAATTATTGTGATTGGAACAACAACTAAAAGGGAAAAGAATGGTGCTAATCTACTTCTTATAGACTCTGGCAATAGTTTAGCCTCAATTCTTTCTACATAACTTAACAGTAAAATAGCAAAAATAATTGGAAATACGCTGCTTTTAAAAGCTGTTAAAACAAATGGGATTCCTAAAAAGGTTAACTTAGCTCCACTATTATAAAGTGAAGTAATATTTGGATATAAAAGTGCTCCTGCGACAGTCACCGAAACATATAGATTCGTTTTAAACCTTCTGGATGCTGTAATAGCCAATATGATTGGAAGAAAGTAGTAAAGACTGTCCGAAGCAGCATTCAGAATTTCATAGGTTCCTGTACTGGTACCCAACCAGCCAACAGCAACTAGAATACTCAACACTCCTTTTAAAATACCAGCTCCTATCAGAACATCAATCAAGGGAGTAAACAGACTGGATACAATGTCAATTAGCCCTGAAAAAATATTTTTCTTTGAGTACTCTTTTGCGTCATCGGGAACAGCACCTACTCCTTCTCTATCCATAAATTCTTCTAATACTGGGTAATAGTAGATCACATTAGGACCAATAACTACTTGGACTTGGCCTGCCGCTTCGACAACTGACATAACCTCTTTAAGGCCTTCTATTGCTTTACAATTGACTAGACGAGTAGTTTTTAGATCAAATCTAAGTCTTGTCGAACAATGAGAAAAATTTATAATATTTTCTTTACCACCCAGATTTTCAACTATAACTCTGATAATCTCTTTTTTATTCATGATGTTTTCTCCTTTAGTTCTTTCAACCTCATGGTAGCAAAACACTCATTTAATTTCAATATTTGCTTAATAATCTGATTTTTGTGCAAAGAAGATGATTGGAATCAGCTATTTTGCTCATTTTCAATCATTTTAGAATAGATAATCAATATTATTTTCTTCTAGGTACGTTACAAAGTCTTGTGGAAGTTGCTTATCTGTAATAAAACAATCAATATCACTGAGCGATAAGCTTTTAAAAAGATAAGAGCGATTTATTTTTGAATGATCCGCTACTAAAATGACTTTTTTAGCGTGTTGACGAACAATTTTTTTAAATAGTGCTTCCGTCTCTAAAACCTCAGAAATAGTATAATCACTGCTTACTCCTTTACAAGAAATAAAAGCAATATCTACTTCAATATCTCTCATAAATTTTTCGGTTATTGAGCCACTAACTTTACCATTTGATACTTGTCCTCCAATCATATATAAGCTATGACTAATATTTCCCTTATCAATTAGATCTGCCGTTGATAAATTCGTTGTAAAAATAGTCAAATGTTTTTTCTCCTGCAACAAATGACCTAGATATTGACAGGTCGAGCTAGAATCTAAAAATATAGAATGATAATCTGCAATATAATCTAAAGCTAAATCAGCTATTTTATTTTTTTCAAAACTATTGACAAAATATTTTAATTCAGTTGGATTCTCAATAAAATCATCATCAATGACTATTGCACCACCAGAAACTCTTTTAATCAAATGAAGATTTTCTAAAACGGCCAAATCTCTCCTTATAGTACTCTCGCTATAGTTAAATTTTTTAGCTAGATCTGAAGTTCTAAAAAATTTTTGTTTCTTTAAATATTTTAATATTTCAGTTTGTCGTTTATTCATCGCTTTTTCTCCTTATCCTTAAAAAGTTCCCTGTACCTATTATTTTACCATTTAAACAATAAAAATCTTCTCATATAGCATGAGAAGATTTTAAAACCAAATAATATAGAGACGAAAATCTTTTAAACACCCTTCCTCTTATTTTGACTTAATATAGTTGATACCATCTGCTTTTGGTGCTACTGCTTTTCCAAAGAATGCTGCAAGAACCACGATGGTTAAGACATAAGGTGCGATTTGCAAGTAAACTGTTGGAACTTTTGATAAGAATGGTAACTGACCACCGATAACTGCCAAACTTTGTGATAAACCAAAGAATAGACTCGACAGCATAGCACCGATTGGACTCCATTTCCCAAAAATCATAGCGGCAAGGGCGATGAATCCTGGTCCGATAATCGTCGTTGCAGCAAAGTTAACGGAGATTGATTGAGCGTAAATAGCTCCTCCAATACCTCCAAGAAAACCTGAGATTAACACTCCATAGTAGCGCATCAGATAAACATTAATCCCTAAAGTATCAGCCGCTTGTGGATGTTCCCCTACTGAGCGCAGGCGCAGTCCAAACTTAGTTTTAAACATGATGAACCACGCTAGGAAAGAAAAGGCAACTGCAAGATAACCCATAATACTAGTGTGTTTGAAGAAAATATCACCGATCACAGGAATGTCTGATAAAATAGGGAAATTAAATTTACCAAAGGATTGCTGAATATTATCCGTCTGCCCTTTTCCGTAAAAGGCTTTAACTAGGAAGATTGCAAGTGCTGGCGCCATCAGATTAAGCACCGTACCAGACACAACATGGTCTGCTCGAAAATTTATTGTTGCAACCGCATGAATAATCGAAAAGAGCAAGCCAACAAGGCCACCGACAAGTAAAGCCAGCCAAGGGGTTGCAGAACCAAAAGAATCTGCAAAAGTTAAGTTAAAGACAACGCCCGAAAAGGCTCCCATAACCATGATTCCTTCAAGTCCGACATTAACAACGCCGGCATGCTCAGAATAAGCCCCACCGATAGAGGTAAAAATCAAGGGTGCTGCATAAATCAGCATTGAAGAAACCAATAAGGATAACATGGTCACTAAATTCATCTTAATTTCCCCCTTTCAGTCTTTTACGTGGTTTAATGAATTTCTCAATAATGTAGTGAACAGCAACGAAGAAGATAATAGCTGCTGTTACAATGCTAACTAATTCAGGTGGAATTGAAGCCTTATTCATTCCGGGTGCTCCAATTTGGAGGACAGCAAATAGAAAAGCTGCAAAAAGAATTCCAATCGGTGAGTTATTAGCCAGCAAGCTGACGGCCATACCATTAAAGCCAACGGCCAAGGAACTACCTTGAATATAAACATTTTGGAAAGTACCAAGACCTTCAACTGCTCCACCTAGCCCCGCTAGTGCACCAGAGATGATCATTGATAAAATAATCGTACGTTTAGCAGACATCCCCGCGTATTCACTAGCGTTTGGATTCAGACCGACCGAACGAATTTCAAAACCAAGAGTTGTTTTCTTTAGTAAAAACCAAATCAATACTACGGCAACAATGGCAAAGAAAATACCGATATTCATCCGTGAGTTATTTGTTAAGGCTCGCAACCACTCGGTTTGATAAGTTGCATTAGCAGAAACCTGCTTACTAGAGTCAATACTTTGCATGACAGATTTTGGAAAATGATGAATAAAAGCATTGCTGACATAAAGGACAATGTAGTTCATCATGATGGTAACAATAACTTCGCTGGTCCCTAGGTAAGCGCGTAAGACACCAGGGATTGCACCAATTATACCTCCAGAGACAATAGCAATGAGAATCGTCATCGGAATCATAATCACTCGTGGCATATCAGGGTTGCTAAGCGCAAACCAACCAGCCATTACCCAACCAGCCAAAGCCTGACCAGGAAGCCCGACATTAAAGAAGCCAGCTCGACTAGCCACTGCAAAACCGAGAGCAATCAAGATTAGCGGCCCCATAGCACGAGCAATTTCACCTAGACTTCTCAGACTACCAAAAGCGGTATTAAAGAGCTCCTCATACCCCCAGATGGCATCATAGCCAAAAATCCACATCACAATCGCGCCCAAGATAATTCCTAGGAGAACGGAAATCAAAGGCACAGCAATTTGTTGCATTTTCTTAGACATGTGTCTCCTCCTTTTTCAATTCTCCACCAGCCATGAGAATACCCAATTCTTGTTTGTTGGTTTCTTCTGGCAATACAATTCCTTGAATTTTTCCATCATGAATAACTGCAATTCGGTCAGAGAGATTTAAGATTTCGTCTAATTCAAAGCTGACAACAAGAACAGCCTTGCCCTTATCTCGTTCTTCAATCAAGCGCTTGTGAATGTACTCAATAGCACCGACATCCAAACCGCGAGTTGGCTGACTAACAATCAGAAGATCAGGGTTCCGATCTATTTCACGAGCCACAATCGCCTTTTGTTGATTACCACCGGAAAGAGCTGACGCAGGTACAAATTCACTAGCTGCGCGTACATCGAACTCTTTCATCAATTTTTTAGCGTAAGAGGTGATGTTGTTATAATTAAGAATCCCATTCTTGCTAAGCGGCTCCTTGTAATAAGTTTGTAGAGCAATATTTTCAGAAATCATCATATCCAGTACCAAACCATCACGATGACGATCTTCTGGTACATGGCTGACTTGCATTTCAGTGATTTTTCGTGGCGAATGTCCTACAACATTTTCACCTTTAATCGTAATCGTACCTTCTTTAACCTTACGAAGTCCTGTGATAGCTTGAACAAGTTCACTTTGGCCATTGCCATCAATCCCCGCAATACCGACAATCTCACCAGCTCGTACATCAAGTGAAAGGCCCTTAACAGCCGGAATGCCGCGATTCTCATTGACAACCAAATCTTTGATTGAAAGAATCACATCCTTTGGATTAGCAGCATTTTTTTCTGTTTTGAAAGAAACGGAGCGCCCCACCATCATCTCAGCCAAATCTTGGTTGGTTGCACCAGTAATTTCCACTGTTTCAATACTCTTACCGCGACGAATAACAGTCACACGATCAGCAACGGCACGGATTTCATCTAGTTTATGGGTAATCAGAATCAGCGACTTACCTTCTTTGACCAGATTTTTCATGATCTTTTCAAGTTCTTCAATTTCTGAAGGAGTCAAAACAGCTGTTGGCTCATCAAAGATTAAAATATCTGCCCCACGATAAAGGGTTTTGAGAATTTCCACACGCTGCTGAGCACCGACAGAAATATCCTCAACCTTAGCAGATGGATCCACTGCTAAGCCGTATTTTTCAGACAGTTCTTTGATTTCTTGAGTTGCTTTTTTAATATCTAAAACACCATGCTTGGTCGTTTCGCTACCAAGAATAATATTTTCCGCAACAGTGAATGCTTCCACCAGCATAAAGTGCTGGTGCACCATTCCAATACCAAGAGCAGCCGCCTTAGAAGGTGAATCTAGTTGAACAGTTTTACCGTTCACAACAATTTCCCCACTCGTTGGCTCCAGAAGTCCAGCTAGCATATTCATCAAAGTGGACTTCCCAGCTCCATTTTCTCCTAAAAGTGCGTGAATTTCACCACGTCTGAGGTGGAGATTGATTTTATCGTTTGCGACAAATTCACCAAAAATCTTGGTAATATCACGCATTTCAATGACATTATCATGTGCCATATCTTTTTTCCTTTCAGAACTCATTTTATTTTAGTAAAACCTGTCTACAATAGGCAAGCTTTACTGAAACAAAATAGCTATCCCAAAAGGGCGACCCGAAGGCCGCACCTTGAGGAATACATTTGAATTTTATTTATAGCTAATCTAAATCCCTGAAAGAATAAGGTAATAATTCTTCTAGAGTCATAACCTTTGTGGATTTATCTTTGGCTACCAATGTAATCAGCGCATCGGGTGCCATAAACTCTGTCATTACTTGGCGACAAGCCCCGCAGGGAGATACTGGTTCTTCTGTTTCACCATAGACGACAAGTTCTGAAAAGGATTGATATCCTTCAGATACTGCCTTAAAAATGGCTGTCCGCTCTCCACAATTGGTCAAACCAAAACTAGCATTTTCAACATTGACACCTGTAAATATCTTTCCATCCTTTGTCAACAAAACTGCACCGATAGGAAAATGCGAATAAGGAACATAGGCTTTTTTACTAACTTCAATGGCTAAATCAATCATTTCAGTAGTCGCCACTAGCCTTTTCTCCCTTCATAATGGCTACACCCGAAGAAGCTCCGATACGAGTTGCACCAGCTTCAATGAATGCAACTGCATCCTCATAAGAACGAGCACCACCAGAAGCCTTAACTCCCATATCTGAACCAACTGTTTGTCTCATCAGAGCGACATCTGCTACTGTTGCACCGCCAGTTGAAAATCCTGTTGAAGTCTTAACAAAATCAGCTCCTGCTTTTTGTGCCAGCTGGCAAGCAAGCACTTTTTCTTCGTCTGTTAATAAACACGTTTCAATGATTACCTTCGTCAAAGTATCACCGCTTGCCTCAACAACTGCTCGAATATCTTCTTCAACCAAATCTAAATTGCCAGATTTAAGGGCGCCAACATTGATAACCATATCAACTTCATCGGCACCATTTGCAATAGCATCCTTAGTCTCAAACGCCTTAACTGCTGGAGTATTAGCTCCCAAAGGGAAACCGATTACCGTGCAGACCTTTACATCGCTGTCTTTTAAAGCTTCTGCTGCAAATTTAACCCAAGTAGGATTCACACAAACGCTCATAAAGTCGTACTCTTTAGCTTCTGCCAATAATGCTTCAATTTGCTTTTGATTGGTTTCTGGCTTTAAAGCTGTATGGTCAATATATTTATTTAGTTTCATACTTCTTACCTTTCCATTAGGCTCAACACCTATTCTACCATTTTTTTGCCTATCTGTAACTAGTTCTAGCAAAAAAGTTTGACGCTTTCAAAAAAAGAGATTAACTTACTGTTAATCTCTTCTCGTCATTTTATTTAGCAGGAACAGTAATTGAACCGTCCAAGATAGCTTTTTTCGCTTCTGCAACTGCTTTAGCTGCATCTTTTGAAAGGTTTGTTTCCGCAAGGTCAACACCTTTATCTTTTAGACCATATGTCAAGTGTTCACCGCCAGGGAATTTCTTGTCTGCTAGTTTATTTGCCAAGTCTTTAACAGTTGCACCAACTTGTTTCAAAGTAGAAGCAAGTACAAAGTTTGAAGATTTACCATCTTTAGAAGTGTAGTTACCATCTTCTTTTTGGTCACGGTCTACACCGATAACCCAAACTTTATCAGCTTCGTTTTTAGTTTCATTTTGCGCTTTTGCTTCGTTGAAGACACCAGCTCCTGTACCACCAGCAGCTTGGAAGATAACGTCCGCACCAGCAGCATATTGAGCAGCAGCGATTGTCTTACCTTTATCAGGTTTGTCAAATGCAGCAGCATAGTCTACTTGTACCTTGATAGTTGGATCTACAGATTTGACACCAGCTTCAAATCCTTTTTCAAAACGAGTGATAACTTCACCTTCGATACCACCGATGAAACCAACTTGTTTCGTTTTAGTTGTTTTAGCAGCGGCTACACCTGCAAGGTAAGCGGCTTCGTTATCAGCAAAGGTTGCAGATACAACATTCTTTTGATCTTTAATCACATCGTCAATAATAACGTAGTTAAGATCTGAGTGATCTTTAGCTGCTGCTTCAACTGCGTTACGAAGGGCATAACCAATACCAAAAATTAGGTTATAATCGCTTGAAGCTGCTTGCTCAAGGTTGTTAGCATATTCAGACTCGTTGGTAGATTGGAAGTAAGTGAAACCTTTATCTTTTGAAAGTCCCTTTTCTTTCCCCCATTCTTGAAGTCCTTCCCAAGCTGACTGGTTGAATGATTTGTCATCAACACCGCCAACGTCTGTAACAATCGCAGGACGAACATCTGATTTTGAAGCTGTATTATCAGACTTCTTTGAGCGATTTCCACATGCAGCAAGTCCGAGTGCTGCGACAGTTACTAGACCAAGACCTAGCCATTGTTTTTTGTTCATTGCTGAACCTCCTAAAAATTTTGCAACAAAGTTGCGAGTTTAAAGATTGTGATAGGATAAAGACGAATATAATTTTGAGAATATGTATTCTTTCCAATCAAATTATACAGAACTAGAAAAAGTGTTTCTATTTGTTCGTATTTAAAGTGTTTTCAAGAAATAATCTCTAAAATTTCTTTCGTTTTTTTCCGCTCATTACTTATTTTAACATTTTTTTTGAATTCTGTAACTAGTTCTTGTGAAATTTTTTGATTGGCATAAATTTTTGACAAAACTTGCCCAGCGGTTACTTTTTCACCGACTTTTTTCTCAAAAACAATTCCCGTTTCAAAATCCAAAACATCTGACTTCACAGCCCGTCCTGCACCCAGTCTCATGGCAAAGAGCCCGAATTCCATAGCTGGCAAGTCAGAAATATAGCCGTCCCCATCAGCCCGAACTTCCAGCACAAATTTTGCACTTGACGGGCGATAGAGGTCTTCCAAGTCTCCGCCTTGTGCTTCAACCATTTGCTCGAATTTTTTGAGAGCGGCGCCATTTTGCAAATGCTCGCGCACCTGTTCTACCGTCTTATCCACATTTGCCAAACCCAGCATAATTTGCGCCAGCTGACAAATGAAATCGGTAATATCCTCACGCCCCTTGCCCTGCAAGATTTCCAAGGCTTCCAAGATTTCCAAGCGATTGCCAATGCTAGTGCCCAAAGGTTGGCTCATATCCGTAATAACGGCCGTCGTACGCCGCCCAACTGCCTTACCAAGATCGACCATGGTTTGTGCCAGCACACGTGCATCATCAATATTCTTCATAAAAGCACCTTCACCGACCGTCACATCTAGTAGGATACTGTCAGCACCTGCGGCAATTTTCTTGCTCATGACAGAACTTGCGATGAGTGGAATCGTATCAACCGTCGCTGTCACATCACGCAGCGCATAAAGGAGCTTGTCCGCCTTGACCAGCTGGTCAGATTGCCCGATAACGGACAGACCGATGTCCTGCACCTGCCGAATAAATTCCTCTTGACTACGTTCAATCTGAAATCCTTTAATAGACTCCAATTTGTCAAGAGTGCCTCCAGTATGCCCTAGCCCTCGCCCGCTCATCTTGGCAACTGGCACACTAAAACTCGCCACCAGAGGCACCAAAATCAAAGTCACCTTATCGCCCACACCGCCAGTCGAATGCTTATCTACCTTGATACCAGAAATGGCTGACAAATCTATCTCTTGCCCCGTCCCTACCATAGTCATGGTCAAGTCAGAAATTTCCCGCGTTGTCATGCCCTTAAAATAAATGGCCATGGCAAAAGCCGACATCTGATAATCCGGCACTGTTCCTGCCACATAACCCTCAATCAGCCACTCGATTTCTTCACGAGTCAATTCCAATCCGTCCCGTTTTTTCTGAATAATATCAACTGCACGCATTATTTCTCACTCCTCAAGATATAATATCCCTTGTCTTTCTTGATAATTTGGCAATTTCCAAACACTTCTTCCATTTTTGCCTTGGCGCTTGGTGCGCCCTGCTTTTTCTGAATGACAATGGTCAAATCGCCACCGTCCAGCAAATGTTCGTAACTTCCAGCAATAACCTGATGAACCACTTGCTTGCCCGCTCGAATGGGCGGATTGCTGATGATATGGTGGAACTGCCCGTCAACTTCTGCATAGATATTCGACTGAAAAATAGCCGCTTCTACTCCATTCAAATCAGCATTTTTCTGCGCCAAATCCAGTGCCCGCTGGTTAATATCAACTAGCGTTGCCACAACACTCTGAGCCTTTACCAAGCTCAAACCCAGCGCTCCATAACCGCACCCCACATCCAGAAGACTTTCTCCCGCCTCAAAATCAAGGCAATTCAGCAAGACCTGACTACCATAATCAACCATTTTTTTACTAAACACACCTGCATCGGTTAAAAAAGTCATCTTTTGCCCCAAAAGATTGACTTTCAACTGATGGATATCGTGTTCTGCATCTGGATTTTCTGCGAAATACATTTTATTCATAAAATTATTCTATCATATTCCTCTAGCTTTTGTAAATCGTTTACATTCCCTCAACAGATATGATATACTAGTTATTTAGACAGGAGATTGAAATGACCAACGAATTTATTCATTTTGACAAAATTAGCCGCGAGACCTGGCAAAATCTACATCGAAAAAGTCGGGCACCTCTCAGTGCAGAAGAGCTGAATTCTATCAAGAGTTTCAACGACCAAATCAATTTGCAGGACGTTGTGGATGTCTATCTGCCCTTGACTCACCTCATTCAGATTTACAAGCGTGCCAAGGAAGATTTGGCTTTTTCCAAGGGGATTTTCCTGCAAAAAAACCTGAAAAAACAGCCCTTCATCATCGGGATTTCAGGGAGTGTGGCAGTCGGTAAATCAACGACTAGCCGGCTCTTGCAAATTCTCCTTTCACGGACTTTTGACAATGCCAAGGTGGAGCTAGTCACAACTGACGGTTTTCTTTATCCTAATGCGATTTTAGAGGAGCGAAATTTGCTCAACCGCAAAGGTTTTCCTGAAAGCTACAATATGGAGCTTTTGCTCGACTTTCTAGATCATTTAAAAAATGGGCAGAGCTATCAAATCCCTGTCTATTCTCATGAAATTTACGATATTGTTTCTCATGAAAAGCAGGATATTGAAGCGGCCGACTTTGTCATTGTCGAGGGAATCAATGTCTTTCAAAACCCACAAAATGAACACCTCTATATGACTGATTTTTTTGATTTTTCCATTTATGTTGATGCAGAGGTAGAAAATATTGAAAAGTGGTACTTAGAGCGTTTCATGAAGTTGTTGGATTTGGCTAAAAACGACAGTAACAACTTCTATCATCGCTTCACTAAACAAAATGAAGAGGAAGTTATCGCCTTTGCTAAGAATATCTGGAAAACAATCAATCTGGTAAACTTAACTGACTATATCAAACCGACTCGAAACCGAGCTGAAATGATTTTGCACAAGTCAGAAAATCACGAAATCGATGAAATTTATCTAAAAAAATAATTTTAGCTTGTCAAACACGATATTTTCAAGTATAATGAGATAGTTAGTATTAAATGGAGGTGAGAACTTTGGCAAATATTAAATCAGCTATCAAACGCGCTGAATTGAACGTTAAACAAAACGAAAAAAACTCAGCACAAAAATCAGCTATGCGTACTGCAATTAAAGCATTTGAAACAAACCCAACTGAAGAGTTGTTCCGCGCTGCAAGCTCAGCAATCGACAAAGCAGAAACTAAAGGTTTGATTCACAAAAACAAAGCAAGTCGTGATAAAGCACGTCTTTCAGCAAAACTTGCAAAATAAGCTCTAACGAGCTTTTTTTCTTGCTCTAAATAAGGAGAAGTTTTTTATGAAAATCGTTATTATTGGCTACTCTGGTTCGGGCAAATCAACATTAGCAAAAAAACTTGCTCAGCACTACTCCATTCCTAAACTTCATTTAGATACTTTGCAATTTAAAGCGAACTGGGAAGTCAGTGAACGCGAAGATATGAAGAATAAGGTTGGCGATTTTTTAAGTGAAAACAATCATTGGGTTATTGACGGTAATTATTCTTGGTGTCATTATGAAAAGCGCTTGGAGCAAGCCGACTTGATTATCTTTATGAACTTCAATCGTTGGAATTCCCTCTATCGCGTAACCAAGCGCTATTTAAAAAATCGTGGAAAAGTTCGTGAAGATATGGCAGCAGATTGCCCTGAAAAACTGGATTGGGAGTTTATTCGTTGGGTTTTAAGAGACGGACGAAAGAAAACTGCTCGTGAGCGCTATACAAAAATTCAACGAACATATCCGAACAAGTTTATCATCTTGAAAAATCAGCAAGAGATTGATCGCTTTCTCAGCCAGCTTATTTGACATTAATTTACGCAAACGTTTGCAAAACACTTCCTTTTTTGATAAAATGAAAATCATCAATTTTTGAAGGAAAACTTTTCTATGGAAAATCAAACTTTATTTCAAGCCTTTGAATGGTATTTGCCTGATGACGGTCAGCATTGGAATCGCTTGGCTCAGGCTGCTCCTGATTTGGCAGCCAAGGGCATTCGTAAAATCTGGTTGCCACCTGCCTTCAAAGCGACTGGCAGCAACGATGTCGGCTACGGCGTTTACGATTTGTTTGACTTGGGCGAATTTGACCAAAAAGGAACAATCCGTACCAAATACGGCACCAAGGACGAATACCTCCAGGCTATCGCTGCGCTCAAAGAAAATGGTATCGAGCCCATTGCCGATGTCGTTTTAAATCATAAGGCAGCCGCAGATTACACCGAAACCTTTACAGTTGTCGAGGTAGCCGCAGACGACCGAACGCAGGTGCTTTCCGAGCCTTTTGAGATTGAGGGCTGGACCCATTTTACCTTTGAGGGACGCAAAAAAGCCTACAACGACTTTGACTGGCACTGGTACCACTTCACCGGCACCGACTACGACGCCAGGAGCCAAAAGTCTGGTATTTACCTCATTCAGGGGGACAATAAAGGCTGGGCAAATGAAGATTTAGTTGATACCGAAAATAAAAACTACGACTATCTCATGTATGCCGACCTTGATTTCAAGCACCCCGAGGTCGTTCAAAATATCTACGATTGGGCGGCTTGGTTTGTGGAAATGACTGGCATTCATGGTTTCAGACTGGACGCGGTCAAGCACATCGATTCTTTCTTTATGAAAAATTTTATCCGTGATATGACCGAGAAATACGGCGACAATTTTTATGTTTTCGGAGAATTTTGGAATGGCGAAGAAGCTGCCAACGATAATTATTTGGACAAGACAGACTATCTCTTTGACCTAGTTGATGTTAAGCTCCATCAGAATTTCTTTGACGCTGGAAAAGCTGGTGCGGATTATGACTTGCGGACGATATTTGACGGGACCTTAGCCAAAAATCATCCCGAAGCTGCAGTCACTTTCGTGGACAACCATGACACCCAGCGTGGGCAAGCATTGGAATCCACCGTTGAAGAATGGTTCAAACCTGCTGCCTACGCCCTCATCCTGCTGAGAGAAGCTGGGTTGCCTTGCGTTTTTTACGGCGACTACTATGGCATCAAGGGCGAACACGCCCAAGAAAGTTTTGCTCAGATTTTGGACAAACTGCTGGAAATTCGCCTGAACTTGGCCTACGGTGAAGAGACTGATTATCTAGACGACCCCAACTGTATCGGCTGGACGCGTCTTGGGCAAGAAAATGCTCAACCAATCGCAGTTATTCTCAGCAATCATTCCGCTAGAAGCAAGCGCATGTTTGTCGGTGAAAATTGGGCTGGGCAAGAGTTCTCTGATTACTTGGGCAACCGCTCTGATACCGTCAGCATCGAGCCAGACGGCTGGGCTGATTTCCCTGTAAATGAAGCCTCTGTCAGCGTTTGGTCACTCAAAGAAAGAACTTCTCCTTAAGGAGAAGTTCTTTTTTGTAGATATTCTTGAACAAAAGATTAAACAAGTGCCAAGCGTAAGTCAGCTCGATAGTCCCCGCGCCGTAAATCAATACTTTCATTTGTTATTTTTTTTCTTGTTATTTTTACTATCTGTCTTTATCGAAACCTTAACCTCAAAAATCGTCCCCTTTGGTCGATTGTCCTTGACCGTAATCGTCCCCTTAAGAGCGTCAGCGATTTGTTTGGCAAGAGATAAACCAAGTCCGAAACCACCTTTTTGCCGCGTCCGAGCCTTGTCTACCCGATAAAAGCGGTCGAAAATTTTCTTCTTATCCTCGGTACGAATACCCGGTCCATTGTCAGCGACACTCATAAAGAGATAGCGGTCATTGGCAGTGACAACAAAGGAAATCTCCCCGTCATCGTCGGTGTATTTGACCGCATTATCAAAAAGAATGGTCATCAACTGCTTGAGCAAGGTGCTATCGGTCTTAATCACCTGCTGAATACGGCTCTCATAGCGGAAAATCTTCCCGTTTTCAGCCGCAATCATGGCATAATTGGCAAAAGTCGTCTCGAAAAAGAGTGGGTCAACCTCGGTAATCTCTGCCTTAATCCCGTCATCGCGCCGCGCCAAGTTCAAGAGATTGGTCGTCAGCATGCGCATGTTCCGCACTTCTTCCAAGCTAGAAGCAATATTTTCACTAGATTCTAAAATGGTCGCTTCTGGCTTTCTAAACAACGTTTCCAAGCGATTTTGCAGCACCGCAAGAGGCGTCCGCAACTCATGACTAGCATTTTCCACAAAAGATTGTTGCTTTTGAATGCTTTCGATCAGTGGTTTCACACTGACGCGCGCTAAATAAAGGCTAGCAATAATCGAAATGAACCAAAAACTAACCATAACGACAGCGATAACCTGCTCATGATTTTGACTAGTCTGTTCAAGTTGGTTGATATTGACCATAATCGCTGCATACTGAATCCCTGAAATCGTATCCCCGCGGTCAATATCAAAAAAGTAAGCCCGATAATTTTCCTTGTGCCCATAAGGATTTTTCACTTGAATGGTTTTTATCTGATTCAGATATTTCTTTTCAAAATGGATCGTACTAGTATTTAAAAAAGAGTTTAAATTTGTTAACACTTCCCCTTTTTCGTCAAATAAAACCGCTTCTGTATTCGAGCTCAGATTGACATTTTCTGGTGGTTGATTATCATCTTCACGTTGTTTCACTTGGTCATAACCTGTAGTCCTCTCCAAGGCTAGACGTAATACAGCATTAGGACTTTGACTAAGCGAATGAAGATTATCATCAACTGTTTTATAAAGACTTGAACGCATAATTTGAATAATAATCAAAGTCATCGCCGAGAAAATGAGTGTAAATACACCAAAGTAGCGGATGAAATATGAAAAATCATCCGCATACCATGTTTTTTTGAGTTTATTCAGCATCTTTTAGAATGTACCCCACACTACGCAATGTTTGTAAATTTTCAGCGAAATTTGTTCCCTTAAGTTTTTTACGAATTTTGGACACGTAAACTTCGACAACAGAAATTGTTGTATCACTATCAAAGCCCCAAAGGCGGTCAAATATCTGTGTTTTGGGTAAAATGACATTTTGATTTTGTAAGAAGTAAACCAGCAAATCAAATTCTTTACCCAGAAGTTCTACTTCCTTACCATCAGCCAATGTTGAGTTGGTAGAAAGATTAACAGTTACATCACCATAAGATAAGCTATTTTCATTAAATTTACCAGAACGTTTGAGTAGGGCTTGAATCCGCATTTTCAATTCTTCTAGGTAGAAAGGTTTGGTTAGATAGTCATCTGCACCCAGTTCAAAGCCGTGTCCCTTATCATTCAGTGACTCTTTGGCTGTCATAATGAGAACAGGGGTTGTCACTCCTTTCTCGCGCAATTCTTTCAGTAATTGAAAACCATCTTTTTCTGGCAACATCAGATCAAGCAAAATAAGATCATACACACCACTTTCTGCCTCATACAGTCCTTCTTCGCCATCAAAGACCTGCATGACATCTGCAAAGTCATCTAAAAAATCAAATACTGAGTTTGATAGTCCGAGGTCATCTTCGACCAATAATATTTTAATCATTTGCTTGCTCCTTTTATGGTTCTGTGAGTAGCTTAATGTGCCTTCCACCACTCAATCTATTCCTCACCTATTATACCACGATTGGAGCAAAACGTTTAAGATTTTGTGCTATTCTTTTCTGTCGTGCTGTTATTTTCTTTAGTCGTTCCATCGGCATTTGATGGTTTGGATTTAGATTTTTTGTTGCCACCCTGTCCTTTTGAAGATTGACCTCCATTATTTTGGGAATTTTCTTGGCCATTTTGTGGTGGTTGTCCGTTTTGAGAATTGTTTCCATTCTGTCCACTCATTTGTGGAGGCATTTGTTGATTACCATTTTGTCCATAACCAGATCCACCCCCATAGGTAGAGTCCTGATTTGAACCAGCTTGATGATTTCCAGCTCCTCCTTGTCCATTCATTTCAGGCGGCATGCCGTTTTGTCCATTTCCCGGAGCACCGCCCTGCCCATTTTGTGGTGGTTGACCATTTTGTTGATTATTGCCTTGTTGGGTCGTTGCATTAGACTTTGTCGCAGCGGCTTGATTTGTTGTCGTTGTGCTACTTGCCAAGGCAGCCCCTGTCACACCTCCAATTAACAGAGACGAGGCTGCAACAATCCCCATCCAAAATTTATTACTTTTTCCTACCACTACCATCTTCTCTTTTTGTTCACTCATTTGAGTACCTACTTTCTTAAACTTTAAGACCTCTTGGTCTCCAAGTATAATAAACTACTAGACTTAAAAAGTTCTGAATTTTTTCTTAAAAGAGGCTAAAATGGACATGTAAAGAAAGTTCAATAGTTCTTCTCTCAGATAAAACCTGTTCAGCAAACAGAAAAATAAGCCAAAGGTACATTAACCTAATTTAGTTTCTGGTTTAGTTTGTAAGAATATAAACAAAAACAGACAAAACAAGGGGACGATAGACTCAACTAAAGCAAGTTTATAAAATCCAAGGAGTCGATTGTCTGAACGTGTCCAAGTTCAAACAATTAGCCGGGATGACTATGCGAATAAAAATAGAAACAAACAATCTAAGCCGACGACGAAGCCAATCACTTCTCAGAGACTCCGTCAGCGCGGCCGACGGGGCTTTTTTCTATTCGTTTTTGTTTGTCAATCGCGGTCGACGGCCCCAACCAGAGCTCATTCAAACAAATAATCGCGATTGATAATTCAAACCTGACTAGGTTCATCCCAACAATCACGATTTTCTTCATAAATTAGTAGACGTTTACTCTGTTGACAAAGTAAAAACAGGACTGGTTATCGGCTCTATAATTTCTGTAGTGGGTAAAACCACTGTAGGAATTATGGAGCCTATTTTGTTGTAGAAAAAAAGTCCCATAAGACCTATAATGAAAAGCGATCAAACCATCATTAGAAAGAATCTTATGGAACAATTAAATTTTATCACAAACTTACTCGGAATTAAAGACCCTAACATCACTATTTTAGATTATGTAGATGCTGGAACACATAAAGAAATCATGGCTAAGCTAGATTATCCCGCTCCTAAATGCCCTCACTGCCAAGGACAAATGGCTAAATATGACT